>NZ_DAIMHV010000171.1:0-5634 GCF_036723115.1 Phenylobacterium sp.
GGCGGGCCTGATCCTGCTGGCCGTGGCCGCCGCCGTCGCCGGCTCAGCCCTGGGGCGGCGACTGCTCGACCACCTGCCTGAGGAGGGCTTTCGCCGCTGGCGACGGTGGATCTTCACCGGCGTGGGCGCAGCCTTCCTGACCCAGGGCCTGTGGCTGCTGGCGGGGGCCTGAGCGGCGTCGCTCGGGCCGGCGCAAATTTGGGCGGGATAAAAAAAGAGCCGCAGCCCAAGCCGGGCGCGGCTCTGAAGGTATAGGGAGGAAACGCCCAAAAGGGCAAGGCGGAGATAACCCTCCCTCCGGCAAACGCAAGGGGTCGGGTGAAAGATTCTTTTGGACCTTGGGTCAGGGGGGACGAGATGCGGCTGGAAGCCCGGATTCTGCAGAACGCTCATGTGCGGCTGGAGCCTTTGGCGGAACGTCATTGTGCGGAATTGCGCGCCGCCTGCGAGGCGGACCCCGACATCTGGCGCGATCTCTATCCGGTGAACTGGGCCGGCGCCGGCTTCGAGACGGCCTGGGACGAGCTGACGGGGCGCCAGGCCCGGGGCGAATGGATCGCCTTCGCCGTGATGGTGGCGGGCCATTGCAGGGGCATGACCGCCTTCATCCGCCCGGACTCCGCCAATCGCGCCGTGGAGGTAGGCGGGACCTATTACGCGCCGGACCTGCGCGGGGGCGTGGTCAATCCCGCGGCCAAGCGGCTGATGCTCGCCCACGCCTTCGAGGCCGGCGCGCGGCGGGTGCAGATCAATGTGGACGCCCTCAACACCCGCTCCCGCGCCGCGGTTCTGAAGCTGGGGGCGGTGCAGGAAGGCGTGCTGCGGCGTGACCGCGTCGTCTGGACCGGCCGCATCCGCGACACGGTGGTCTTCTCGATCCTGGCCGAGGAATGGCCCGCCGTGCGCCAGCGGCTGGACGCGCGGCTTGGCCGGCCGGGACGAGAGCCCGGCGCCCCCGAGGCCTGACCCCGGGGGCGGGGCGTTCAGATCGTCATTCTAGGCGCTGGCGGCCGTGCGTTCGGTCGCGTCGGCGAAGAAGACCTTGTCGGCGTTCTTAGCCACGTCCTGGGCGGTGTAGGGCTTGCCCGGGTTGAAGCCGTCGGTCTGCAGCATCTTGATCTCGCGGACCCCGCGGGAGGAGACGCCCAGCACCTTGCCCGAATGATCGGCGGCCAGATCAGAGACCATGTAGAGCACGCCGGGCGCGATGTTTTCCGGCAGGCTCATGGGATCGGGCTCCTTGCCCTGGCGACCGGGCAGGTCGGAGGTCATGCGGGTGAACGCGCCGGGCGCCAGGCCCATGACCCGGATGCCGTACTTGCGCCCCTCGATGGAGAGCACGCGCATCAGGCCATAGATGCCGGCCTTGGCCGCCCCGTAATTGGCCTGGCCGAAATTGCCATAGAGGCCCGAGGTGGACGAGGTCAGCACCATCACGCCCGGATGGTTGTTGTCCTTCATCCACTTCCACACCGGCCAGGCGCAGCAATAGGTGCCCTTCAGGTGCACCTTCACCACCAGGTCCCAGTCGGCCTCGGAGGTGTTGGCGAAGGTCTTGTCGCGCAGGATGCCGGCGTTGCAGACCAGGATGTCGATCTGGCCGTAGTTATCCAGGGCGGTCTTGAGGATGTTCTCGCCGCCTTCCAGGGTGGAGACATCGTCGCCATTGGCGACCGCCTCGCCGCCGGCGGCCTTGATCTCGTCCACCACCTTCTGGGCGGCGCTGCGGTCGGCGCCGGAGCCGTCGCGGCTTCCCCCCAGGTCGTTGACCACGACCTTGGCGCCTTCCTTGGCGAAGAGCTTGGCATAGGCCTCGCCCAGGCCGCCGCCGGCCCCGGTGATGATGGCCACCTTTCCGTCCAGCAGTCCCATGATGTCCTCCCAAATGCTTCAAGATTTATGGGTGGCATCATCCCGCCCTCTCGGGGCGGAAGGCAAGACGCCTCAGCCCGCCGCCGGCCCCTTGGCGCGGCGGGCGCGGAAGAAACCGCGCAACAGCTCCGCGCTCTCCTCGGCCAGGAGTCCGCCTGTGACCTCGGGCCGCCAGTGGCAGGTGGGCTGCTCGAAGAAGCGCGGGCCGTGGATCACCGCCCCGCCCTTGGGGTCCTCGGCGCCGAAGACCAGCCGGCCGATCCGCGCATGGCTGATGGCGCCGGCGCACATGGCGCAGGGCTCCAGGGTGACCACCAGGGTCAGTCCGGTCAGGCGGTAGTTGCCGAGCTTCCGGCCCGCCTCGCGCAGGGCGACGATCTCGGCGTGGGCGGTGGGGTCGTGGCCGCCGATGGGACCGTTGGCGCCCACGGCGATGACCTCCCCCGTGGCCGGATCGACCACGCAGGCGCCCACAGGGGTCTCTCCGCGCGCTGCGGCGTCTTGCGCCGCCTGCAGGGCGATGCGCATGGTGCGGTGATCATGGTCCACGAACGGCAACGAACTCCTCGCCCCCCCTCCGGTCAAGACGCTGCACCCTACGATCCCCTGGACGAAGGCGGCCAGACCCTGTCTGAAGACGCCGCCGACGGCGGCGGCGAGCGTGTGGCCAAGGCCCTGGCCCGGGCCGGCGTCGCCTCCCGCCGGGAGGTGGAGCGCCTGATCGAAGCCGGGCGCGTGGCGCTGAACGGCCAGGTCCTGACCACGCCCGCCGTGCGGGTGGATCCGGGCGACATTCTCACCGTGGACGGCGAGGTGGTGGATGAGCGCGAGCCCGCCCGGCTGTTCCGCTATCACAAGCCCGCGGGCCTGGTGACCACCCATGCCGATCCGCAAGGCCGCCCGACGGTCTTTGAGTCCCTGCCCGAGGGTCTGCCCCGGCTGATCTCGGTGGGGCGGCTCGACCTCAACACTGAGGGGCTGCTGCTGCTGACCAATGACGGCGGCCTGGCCCGGGCCCTGGAACTGCCCGCCACGGGCCTGCAACGGCGCTATCGCGCCCGGGCGCACGGACGGATCACCCAGGAGCGCCTGGACCGGCTGAAGGCGGGCGTCACGGTGGAGGGCGTCCGCTACGGCCCCATCGAGGCGCGGATCGACAAGGCCCGGGAAGGCGCCCAGGGCGCCAATGTGTGGATCAGCCTGACCCTGTCGGAAGGCAAGAACCGTGAGGTTCGCCGTGTGCTGGAGTCCCTCGGGCTCAAGGTCAATCGCCTGATCCGCCTCTCCTATGGTCCGCTGGCGCTCGGCGCGCTGGAGGCCGGCGAGCTGGAGGAGGTGGGGCCGCGGGTCCTGCGTGAGCAGTTCGCCGACTTCATCGCTCCGGAATACATGCCCAAGGGCGACCGACCGGCCTATGCCCCGCCCCGACGCAAGCGCCCGGCGGGCGCAGCCCGGCGGGCCGAGGCGCCGGACGGCCTGGTGGAGCCGCCCCGCGAGGCGCCGGCCAAGAAGGTCTACAAGGCAGGCTGGGCCAAGCCTAAGGCGCCCGCCCGCCCGCCGCGCCCGGCGCGGGCCAAGGGGAAGGCGGCTCCGGGTCCCAAGACCCGGGGGGCGACCCTGCTGGACCGGCCGGAGGCCAAAGAGGTCCGCGGCCGGGAGGCCGCGCCCGCGGCCAAGGGTCCGGCGGCCCGCCCCAAGGCTGGCCGGCCCGCGCCGGCGGGCGCGCGCCCGAGCGCCAAAGGTGGGCCGAAGGGGTCGTCGAAGGGCCCGCCCCGGGGCGGGCCGCGGGGTGCGCCCAAGGGGCCGCCGAGGCGGGGCTGAGCCATGCGCATCGTATCGGGTGAATTCCGCGGCAAGGCTCTGACCGCGCCGCCAGGCGATCGCACGCGGCCGACCTCGGACCGGGCGCGCCAGGCGATCTTCAACATTCTGGAGCACGCCCCCTGGTCCAGCGGCCTGCGAGATCTGCGCGTGCTTGATCTCTTCGCCGGCTCAGGCGCCCTGGGGTTCGAAGCCCTGTCGCGCGGGGCGCGCTTCTGCCTGTTCGTGGAGACCGACGAGGCCGCCCGGGGCGCAATCCGCGAAAACGTGGACGCCATGGGCCTGTTCGGGCGCACCCGCGTCCATCGCCGCGACGCCACCCAGCTGGGGGTGCGGCCCGGCGCCGACGGGCCCCCTTTCGACATGGCCTTCCTGGACCCGCCCTACGCCAAGGGGCTTGGGGAGACGGCCCTGGCCCGCCTGGCCGAGGGGGGCTGGCTGGCGCCGGACGCCCTGATCGTCTTCGAGCGGGGGGCGACCGAGGCCCCCTTCAGCGTGGCGGGGTTTGCGGAAGTGGACGCCCGCGACTACGGCGCCGCCCGCGTCCACTTCCTGCGTTACTCACCAGGCCCTTAGGGTCGTGCGGTTGTCCGTCTGGCTGCGCAGATTGACCAGCCCCTGGCGGGTGATCCGATAGGGGCCGCCCTGGCGGCTGGCGATGAAGCCGCGCCGCCGCAGCGCCTTGAAGACCTCAAGGTCGCAGTCGGTCAGGCGCCAGCCTTCGCCGGTGATGCAGTCCACGTCGATGATATGGCCGCGCGCATCGCGCACCGGCCGGATGGTCGCGCCCTGGGCGAGGGCGTGCAGCGTCCTTTGCTGCCGCTTGGGAATGTTCAAGAGAAAAAGTCCGGAAGTCAGGCACAGGCCAAGCCGCCCGCGCGCCGTCGCGACGCGGGTTGCGGGTGTGGGCGCCTGATCGCCGCGCGGACGCAAGCGCGTCCGCCGAAGGCTCAGGCCCGCAGGCTCATCGCAACGGGAGGCATAAGGTCCCCTCTTCCAGAAGCTCAAGCATAGGGGGCCTGGCCCCTGGGCGCAAATGGGCCGGCTCCCAATTGTCCGCGCGCGCTCTAACGCCGCCCGAACAGCCGCTCGATGTCGGCCAGTTTCAGCTCCACATAGGTGGGCCGGCCATGGTTGCACTGGCCGGAATGGGGGGTCGCCTCCATCTGGCGCAGCAGGGCGTTCATTTCCGGCCCGCTCAGCCGGCGTCCGGCCCGCACCGAGCCGTGGCAGGCCATGGTGGAGCAGACCTCGGCCAGACGCTCCTTGAGGGACAGGGCCTGGTCGGTGTCGGCCAGGTCGTCGGCGATGTCGCGCACCAGCGCCTTGGCGTCGGTTTCCCCCAGCAGGGCGGGGGTTTCGCGCACCAGCACCGCGCCCTCGCCGAAGGGTTCGATCATCAGGCCCAGGCCCGCCAGCTCCTCGGCCCGCGCCGCCACGCGCTGGGCGTCGGCGGGGTCAAGCTCCACCACCTCGGGGATCAGCAGGGCCTGGCGGGCCACGGCGCCTTCCGCCATCTCGGCCTTCATCCGCTCATAGACCAGACGCTCATGGGCGGCGTGCTGATCGACGATCACCACCCCGTCGCGGGTCTGGGCGACGATATAGGTCTCATGCACCTGGGCGCGGGCCGCCCCCAGGGGCTGGTCCACCGGATCGAAGGGCGCCGGCGCCTCGGCCATGCCGGGCGCAGCGCCTGTCATCCAGGCTGGCGACAGGTCCGGCGCGGCCTCGGTCCGGGCCGAGGCTTCCGACAGGCCGGGGATGACGGCTGCCACCGCCGGCGCCCAACCGCCCTGGCTCCAGGCCGAGAACCCCGCCGGCGAAGGGCCTGAGGGACGCCAGGCGGGCGGCGGGCCGGCGGCGGGCCGCAGACCCTGCAGGGCCTCGGCGGCGACGGTGGTGGAGGCCCTGTGCCCCGCCCCCGCCAGGGCATGACGG
>NZ_DAIMHV010000172.1:0-5525 GCF_036723115.1 Phenylobacterium sp.
CGCCTGGTCCGTAGCCCCCGCAGCCCCGGTCACGCCCGCGCCCGCGGCCGCGTTCAACCCTTTCGCCCTGCCCTCCGCCCCTGCGCCGGGCGCGGCGCCGCAAGGATTCTATGCGCCGGGCTACGCCGCGCCGCAGGCTCGGCCCGCCTCGGGCGATCCGGTGCTCTCAGCCATCGACCGGCAGATCGCCGAGCTCAGCCGCCGCGCCGCGCCAGAGATCCGCGGCGAGGTCAATGTCCGGGTCCGGTCGGGCGAGGCGGGTCTGAGCCAGCTCAGCAGCCTGCAGGGCCGCGCCTCCATCTCCACCCCGGTGATCGGTTCGGGCCGGCTGGCGCTCGTGGTAGAGCCTGTCACCCTGGACGGCGGATCGGCCAATGCGGACGCTCGGCTGCGCTACGGCGCCAATCCCATCCCCGCAGGCTCGGCCCTGGCCGCCGAAGGCGAGCCGCAGCTGGTGGATATCGGCGCCCAGACGGCCAGCGGCGTGGGGGTCTCGGTCACCTATACCAGCGGGGCGGCGGCGCTCGACCTGGGGACGAGCCCCATGGGCTTCCGCAAGGTCGAGCCCCTCGGCGGGGTGCGCTGGACCCCCACCATCGCGCCAGGCGTCGAAGGCCGCATCTGGGCTGAGCGGCGGGCGGTGACCGACAGCATCACCTCCTTTGCGGGGTCCAAGGATCCGGTCACGGGCCTCACCTGGGGCCAGGTGACCCGCACCGGCGGCGGCCTGGGCGTGGTGGTCGACCAGCCGGGAACCGGGGCCTATGCAGAGGTTTCCGCCTACCGGTTCGAAGGCGACCAGACCGCCGACAACCAGGCCTACCAGGTCAATCTGGGCGCCTATGTGCGCCCCTATCGCACCGAGGAGCGGGAGCTTCAGCTCGGGGTCAACCTGAACCACCAGGCCTATGACAACAATCAGAACCGCTTCACCCTGGGCCACGGGGGCTATTTCAGTCCTCAGGCGTTCACCAGTCTCGCCATGCCGGTCACCTTCCGCCATCGAAGCCCGGCCTGGAACCTGGAGGTGGGCGTGACGCCGGGCTATGAGACCTATCGCGAGGACGCCGTGGCGGTGTTCCCCAACCGACCCGACCTGCAGGGACAGCTGGAGTTCCTGGCCGGCGAAAGCGAACGGGTCAGCGCCTTCTATCCCTCCCGCAGCCGCAGCGGCTTTGGCGTCTCGGCCGGCGGCAAGCTGGAATACAACCTGAACGGATCGGCTCAGCTGGGGGTGGAGGCCCGCTACAGCGGCTTTGGCGACTATGATGAGACCCGTGGCGCCATCTATCTGCGCCAGACCCTGGGCGCGGGCGGCCGTCCATGAGCCGCCCGCCCATCCTCGCTTCCGACGAAATCCAGCGGCTGGACCAGGCCTATCTGGCGGCGCGCCGCTGTGAGCCCCAGTGGCGCGACTTCCTGGGCGCTTTGGCTGTGGAGCTCCACGCCAACGCTGAGCCAGACGAGGTGCTCGCCTTCCTCCGCGCCGTGGGCCGGCGGATCGGCGAGAAGCGCCAGCTCGTCCCCTCCGAGACGCTCCAGGAACTGGAGGCGGCGATCAACAAGGTGTGGAGCGACATGGACTGGGGCTGGGCCCGCCTGGTGGCGGTGGAGACCGGCATCGCCATCGTCCATGGCGCCTATCCCAACGCCTTCGAAGATGACGAACACGCCTTGTGGCCGCCGGGCGCAGCCGCCGTGCTGGAGGGGGTCTACAGCGTCTGGTTCAAGGCCCAGGGCAGTCCGCTGCCCAATTTGCGGCGGATCACACAGTCCATCTCGCCCCTGGTCTTCCTGCATGGGCGTTGAGCTCAACCGTCGGCATGCCGTTACCGGCGCCCTGGCCATGGGCGCCGGACTGGCTGCGCCGGTGGCGGCCTGCGCCAAGGTGAATGGGGACGCCGACTGGCGGGCGTTCAAGCGACGCTTCCTGGCCGCCGACGGGCGGATCATCGACACCGGCAATGACGCCATCAGCCACAGCGAGGGCCAGGGCTTCGCCCTGCTGCTGGCCCAGGCCTATGGCGACCGGCGCGCCTTTGATCTCATCTGGGGATGGACGCGCCGCACCCTTCAGCGCCCCGACGGCCTCTTCGCCTGGCGCTATGACCCGCGCAAGAGCCCGGCGGTGGATGATCCCAACAACGCCACGGACGGGGACGTCTTCCTGGCCTGGGCTCTGCTGCGCGCCGCAGCCCAGACGCGCAATACCGACTATGCCCAGGCCAGCGCGCGGATCCGGGGCGCCATCGGACGGCGGCTGATCGCCCGATGGGACGGCCTGAGCCTGATCCTGCCCGGGCTGGAGGGGTTTCTGGCGGGCGAGGTGGTCACCTACAATCCGTCCTACTTCATCGCCCCGGCCGTGCAGGCGTTTCATGCCGCCGCCCCGAACGAAGGCTGGGACGGCGTCCTGCGCGACGGGTTGGTGCTGGCCGAACGGGCGCGCTTTTCCCACCTGGGACTTCCCACCGACTGGACGCAGCATGGGGTTGGCGGGGCTGTCACCCCGGCGCCCGGTCGCCCGCCTCGCTTCGGCTTCGACGCCCTGCGCGCCCCTCTCTACTTGGCCTGGGGGGGATACATGGATCATGCCCAGGTGCAGGCGGCCCGGAGCTTTTGGACGCCCCACCTGATCGGGCGATCACCGCCGCCGGCCTGGGTGGATGTCGCCAACGGGACCCAGGCCGACTATGGCCTGTCCAGTGGGGGACAGGCCCTGGCGGCGATGGTTTGCGGCTTGCCGCGCCCGGCCCTGCAATTCGAAGACTATTATTCCGCAGCCCTGGGCCTGCTGGCCGCCGTGGCGGACAAGGAGCGCGCGGCCCTGCCCTGACCGGACTCAAGGCGGCGTAGACTTCGCCCGGCGAGGGCTGAGCGGTTCAGGCCTGGCTGTACCGCTGGAACAGGTCTTTCAGACGGTCTGACCGCTCCGGTCCCGGGGTGGAATACCGCCGGAACAGAGTCCCGCGCGCCGCGCCTTCCGGCGCCCCGGCCCCGGCCCCGGCGGCCTGATGGAATACCGCGCCAAGAGCGCTTGCGGCCGGTCCCCGGGCTTCCGGCGCGGCCAGCTCGTTGGCGGTTTCGTCTTCGGCGGCCAGCGCCTGGGGATTGATGGGGTGGGCCTCGTCGATCTCCACCGGCGTCAGGCGGACCACCGTGTCCGGCAGGTCGTCGAGATCCGAGGTCTCGGCCTCGAACACCCGGTAGGGGATGTGGGTCTGGTTGATGCGGCTCAGGAGACTGGTGACATCGCGTGGCATGTTGCTGCACCGCACAACGAACTGGGGATGTCCCAAATTAGGATACCGCTAGGGCAATTGGAACCCGCGCTAGGTGAATTTTGCTTATCTCGCTTGAGTTTATCGCAGATTGGGTAGAACTCCGGACCGTACCCGGCGAAAGAGGAAAAAAGTTCTCGCGAAGGTAGAGCTAAGCTTGAGTCCGCCGCCACGTTGCGTTGCAACATAGATGGATCACAACCCGTCCGCGCCTCAGCGGCAAATCAAAGCGCCGCCGGAGGCGGCGCAGGTGTGCTCAAAATCTGAAGTGACGCGGGAAGCGTCGTCCCCCTACGCGGAGCCTGCGGAACTCAGGCGCCGCCCAGGACCCGAAAGTCCAATCCACGCGACATGACGCATAGCGCGCTCCACCGCCGCCTGGGCGGTTTCTTGGCAGGCATCCAGCCCGCTGGCGACGATCTCGCCAGCCTCGTCATAGACGCTCCAGATCCAGCCGGACACGTCCTGACTTAGCGAATAGGCGAAGAGCGGTTCTGACATTTCCACGCCTCTGTTGCGCTGCAACATACTCTGACATCTGACGTAAGATGAACGTCGGCTGTCAAGTTTTGATCCTACAGCAGCGGTTGAAGCGCCAAGACGCCGGTCTAACAGGCGCCTCGACGCTTACCCGCCCTACTCCGCGGCGACGACGGTTTCTCCGCGGCGTTCGCGCTGCAGCCGGCTTTCCAGAGCTTCATGCTCGGCCCAGAGCGCCTTGGGCAGACGCTCGCCGAACTTTTCGTAGGCGGCTGGAATGAGGGCGGCTTCCTGGGTCCATATGTCAGCGTCGACGCTGAGCAGCAGGTCCAGCTGGGCGTCGGTGAGCGTCAGGCCCGACAGGTCGAGGCTCTCGCGGGTGGGCAGCCGGCCGATGGGGGTGTCCACCGCAGCGGCGCGGCCGGCCAGGCGATCGACGATCCACTTGAGCACGCGGCTGTTCTCGCCGAAGCCCGGCCAGACGAACTTGCCCTTCTCGTCCTTGCGGAACCAGTTCACGAAATAGATGCGCGGCAGCTTGGCCTGGTCGGCCTTGGCGCCGACATCCAGCCAGTGCTGGAAATAGTCGCCCATATTGTAGCCGCAGAAGGGCAGCATGGCGAAGGGATCGCGACGCAGCTCGCCAATGGCGTTCTCGGCCGCCGCCGTGCCCTCGGACGCCACATTGGACGCCATGAACACCCCGTGACGCCAGTCGAAGGCCTCGGTGACCAGCGGCACGGCGCTGGCGCGGCGGCCGCCGAACAGGATGGCCGAGATCGGCACGCCGGCCGGGTCTTCCCATTCCGGCGCAATCACCGGGCACTGGTCGGCAGGGACGGTGAAGCGGGCGTTGGGATGGGCCGCCGGGGTCTCGGACGCCGGCGTCCAGGGATTGCCCCGCCAGTCGGTGAGCTGCGCCGGGGGTTCGGCCGTCAGGCCTTCCCACCAGACGTCGCCGTCCGGCGTCAGGGCCACATTGGTGAAAACGCAGTTGGCGTGCAGGGCGTCAATGGCGTTCTTGTTGGTCTCAACGCCCGTCCCTGGGGCCACGCCGAAGAAGCCCGCCTCGGGATTGACCGCATAGAGACGGCCGTCTTCGCCAAAGCGCATCCAGCAGATGTCGTCGCCGATGGTCTCGGCCTTCCAGCCGGCCAGGGTCGGCTGCAGCATGGCCATATTGGTCTTGCCGCACGCGCTGGGGAAGGCCGCGGCGATGTAGCGGACCTCGTTCTGCGGCGAGGTGAGCTTGAGGATCAGCATATGCTCGGCGAGCCAGCCTTCGTCCCTGGCCATCACCGAGGCGATGCGCAGGGCGAAGCACTTCTTGCCGAGCAGGGCGTTGCCGCCATAGCCCGAGCCGTAGGACCAGATCTCCCGGGTCTCGGGGAAATGGACGATGTACTTCTCTTCGTTGCACGGCCAGGCGACGTCGGCCTGCCCCGGCGCCAGCGGCGCGCCCAGGGTGTGGACCGCAGGCACGAAGAAGCCGTCTTCGCCCAGCTGGTCCAGGGCCGGCTTGCCCATGCGGGTCATCACCCGCATGGAAATGGCCACATAGGCGCTGTCGGTGATCTCCACGCCAATGGCGCTGATCTTCGAGCCCAGCGGGCCCATGCAGAAGGGCACCACATACATGGTGCGGCCACGCATGGCGCCGTCGAACAGACCGTTCAGCTTGGCGCGCATCTCGGCCGGCTCGGCCCAGTTGTTGGTGGGGCCGGCGTCGATGGCCTTTTCCGAGCAGATGAAGGTCCGGCTCTC
>NZ_DAIMHV010000173.1:0-5470 GCF_036723115.1 Phenylobacterium sp.
GGGCCGGGGCCAGGGGCGGCGCCTCGGCCGCAGCGCTGCGGTCGCCGCCGGGCAGCCTCGCCGACAGGCGGCGACAGATGACATAGAAGGCCGGCGTCAGCAGGAGACCGAAGATGGTCACCCCGATCATGCCGAACACCACCGAGACGCCCAGGGCCTGACGCATCTCCTGACCCGGGCCGCTGGCGAGCGCCAGGGGCATGACCCCGAAGATGAAGGCGAAGGAGGTCATCAGGATCGGGCGCAGGCGGGTCCTGGCGGCGTGAACCGCCGCATCGAACCGGTTCATGCCCATGTGCTCTTCGGCCTGCTTGGCGAACTCCACGATCAGGATGGCGTTCTTGGCCGCCATGGCCACCAGGACGATGAGGCCCACCTGGGTGAGGATGTTGTTGTCCATCCCCCGCAGACCCACGCCGATCATGGCCGCCAGGACGCTGAGCGGCACGATCAGAATGACCGCCAGCGGCAGGGTGAAGGCCTCGTACTGGGCGGCCAGCACCAGGAAGACGAAGACCACCGCCAGGGCGAAGACCAGCATGGCCGTGTCGCCGGCCGCCTGCTCCTGATAGGCCATCTCGGTCCACTCATAGCTGAGGCCCGCGGGCAAGGTCTCGGCGGCGAGCCGCTCCATCTCGGCCAGGGCCTCGCCGGAGGAGACCCCAGGCGCAGCCCCGCCCAGCACCTCGGCTGCCGGGAACAGATTGAAGCGGACCACCCGGGCGGGACCGGAGTCGTCACGCAAGGTGGCCACGCTGCCCAGGGGCGCCAGGCCGCCGGAAGCGGTCCGCACCTTCAGATTGGCGATATCGTCCACCTGCGCCCGGCTGGAGGGCTCGGCCTGGGCGGTGACCCGGAAGGTGCGCCCCAGCATGTTGAAGTCGTTCACATAGGTCGAACCGAGATAGGCTCCCAGGGTGGTGAACACGTCGCCGGGCTCGACCCCCAGCATCAGGGCGCGGTCGCGGTCCACGTCCGCACTCACCCGCGGCGCGCCCGTGCTGAACTGGTTGAAGACCCCGACCAGCTTGGGATTCTGGGCGGCCTTCATCATCAGCTCATTGGAGGCCCGTTCGAGCTCGGCATAGCCAAGGCCGCCGCGATCCTGGACCATCAGCTTGAAGCCCCCGGCGTTGCCCATGCCTTCCACCGGCGGCGGAGCCAGGACGAAAATGTTGGCCTCATCGATGGCCGCCATGCGGCCCATGATCATGCCGGCCATGTTCTGGGCGGTCATGGAGGACCCACGCTCGCTCCAGTCGGTGAGCCGGATGAAGACGGTGGCGGCGTTGGACGCGGCGCTGAAGCTGGCGCCGTCCATGCCCACGAAGGCCGCCACATTGCGCACGCCCTCCATCTCCGACAGGTCGGTCATGACCTGCTGGACCACCGCGTCGGTGCGCGAAAGCGAGGCGCCGGGCGGCAGCTGCACCACCCCGATCAACACGCCCTGGTCCTGTTCGGGAATGAAGCCGGTGGGCGTTTCGACCAGCCGCCAGCCGGTGGCCGCCAGCAGGGCCACATAGGCCACGACGATGACGAAGGTCATGCGCACCAGCCGCGCCGTCAGTCGTCCGAACCGGTCGCTGAGCCAGTCGAAGCCTGTATTGAACCGATCAGCCGCCATGGACAGGGGCGCCAGCCAGCGCGAGCGCGGGCGGTGATCGGGCTTGTGAGCCTTCAGCAGCAGGGCGGCCAGGGCCGGCGACAGGGTCAGGGAGACGATGAGCGAGATCACCGTGGCCGAGGCGATGGTCACGGCGAACTGCCGGTAGAACATTCCCGGAATGCCGGACACGAAGGCCGTGGGCACGAACACCGCCACCAGGACCAGGCTGATGGCGATGAGGGCGGAAGACACCTCGTCCATGGACTTGTGCGCGGCTTCGCGGGGGCTGAGACCTTCACGGATGTTCCGCTCCACGTTCTCCACCACCACGATGGCGTCATCGACGACGATGCCCACCGCCAGCACCAGGGCGAACAGGGACAGCGAGTTCAGCGAGAAGCCCAGGGCGAGCTGCACGGCGAAGGTCCCCACCAGGGCGATGGGAATGGCCAGGATGGGAATGATGGCCGCCCGCCAGGTGTGCAGGAATACCACCACCACGATCATCACCAGGAAGATGGCTTCGATCAGGACCTGCTGCACGGCCTCCACCGAGGCCGCGACATATTCGGTGGGGTTGTAGGGGATCTGATAGTCGACGCCCGCCGGGAAACTGGCCTTCAGCTCCTCCATGGCCGCGATGGCGCCGTTGGCCGTGCTGAGCGCGTTGGACCCCGGCTGCTGGAGGACGGCCATGGCGACGCCCGGCTGACCCGAGAAATAGCCACGGATGCCGTAGTCCTGGGCGCCGATCTCCACCCGCGCCACATCGCGCAGGCGAATGACGCGGCCCTCGGCGTCGCGGCGCAGCACGACATCGCCGAACGCCTCAGGCGTGGACAGGCGACCCTGGACCTCCACGGGCAGTTCGACGGCCGTGTCCGGTCCGAAGGGCGGCTGGCCCACCGAGCCGCCGGCGGCCTGGACGTTCTGCGACCGCAGGGCGGCGATGATCTCTGTCGGCGTCAGATTGCGGGCGGCCGCCTTGCCGGGATCGATCCAGACCCGCATGGAATAGAGGCCGCCGCCGAACACCTGGATCTCGCCGACCCCGTCCACACGCAGCAGCCGGTCACGGACGACGGAATTGGCGTAGTTGCCCACATAGTCGGTGTCGACCGCCGGATCGCTGGAGGTCATGCCGACCACCATCAGGAAGCCGGTGGACTGCTTGTTGACCACCACGCCCGTCTGGCGGACCTGCTCGGGCAGTCTGGGTTCGGCCAGGCTGACGCGGTTCTGCACCAGCACCTGGGCCGAATCCAGGTCCGTCCCCGGGCGGAAGGTGACGGTGATCTGCACCGTCCCGTTGGACGAGGACGAGGTCATGTAGATCATGCCCTCCACCCCGTTGATCTCCTGCTCCAGGGGCGCGGCCACGGTGTCGGCCAGGGTCTCGGCCGAGGCGCCGGGATAGGTGGCGATCACCGCCACCGTGGGCGGAGCGATCTCCGGATACTGGGACAGGGCCAGCATCGGATAGGCGAACAGACCCACCAGGGTGATGAACACCGAGAGCACGCCCGCGAAGATCGGGCGCTCAATGAAGAAGTGCGAGAGTTTCATGCGCTGCAGTCCCGAAGGCGGGCCAAGGGGCGTGTCAGTTGGCCGAGGTGGCCGTGGGGGCTGGAGCCGAGGTCAGCAGGGGACCATCCCCCTCCCCCTGTTCGGCGCGGCGCGCGATCTTTCCGGTCTGAACCTGAACCGCCTGGCCGGGCATGGCCCGCTGCAGGCCGCCGATGACCACGCGGTCGTCCGGCGCCAGGCCGGAGCGGACGACCCGCAGGCCGTCGCTGGCGGGACCAAGCTGCAGGGCCTTGACCTGGATCTGTCCCTGGCCGTCGACCACATAGGCGACCCGGCGGACCCCGTCGGTGACCACGGCGGTCTCTGGGATCAGCAGGGCCTGGTAGGCGTCGACGCCCACCATGCGCGCCTGGCCGAACATTCCGGGCTTCAGGAAGTTGTTGGGGTTGGCGATGGTCGCCCGCAACCGCACGGCGCCGGTGTCCCGGTCCACCAGAGAGTCGACAAATTCCACTCGACCGACCCAACGGTACTCTGTCTCATCTTGCAGCTTGACCTGGACCTGCGCCCCCTGGCGCTGTTCCATCTGGCGCTGATACTTCAGCAACTGGGCCTCGGAGGCGTCGAAGGCGAAGTGGATCGGGCTGACCGAGACGATGGTGGTGAGAACGTCGCCCGAAGAGGCGCCGCCGCTGATCACATTGCCCGGATCCACCTGGCGCTGAGAGATCAGGCCGGAGACCGGAGCGGTGACGCGGGTGAACTCCACGTCCAGCCGCCGGGCCGCCAGGGTGGCCTCGGCGATCTGCGCCTGGGCCTTGCGGCTGTCGAATTCCTCGCGCGAGATGGCCTGGGCCTCGAGAAGCCCTTGGGCGCGGGCGAGGTCGGCGCGGGCCAGATCGGCCTGGGCCTGGGCCGCCGCCAGGGCCGCCTGGGCCGGGCGCGGATCAAGGGTGAAGAGAAGCTGGCCCTTTCGGACCATCTGGCCGTCGCGGAAGTGAACGCCCTGGAGATAGCCGCCCACGCGGGCGCGCACCTCCACCCGCTCCGGCGCCTCGAAACGTCCGGTGAAGGCGTCCCAGTCGACCACCTCCTCCTGCAAGGGCGCCGAAACGGTCACGACCGGAGTCGGGGGGGCCTGCCCCGCGCTCGAATCGCCCCCGCAGGCGGAAAGACCAAAACCGGTCGCTGCGAAAACCGCAGCCACAAAGAGTGCGCGCATGCCCTATCCCCAAGGCTCGCCGACCCGGCGATAACCGGGTCATGTCAACAGATGGTGACATGTAGGTGGGAATGAGGCAGTTTGTCCACAAGTGATGACAAGAAAATTTCCGGAGGATTCTTTTGGCCCCACCTATCGCCCCGTCCCGCGCCCGAAACGCCGCCGCCACCCGCGCGGCCATTCTGGAAGCCGCGCGCAAGCGTTTCGCCCGGGAGGGCTATGACCAGACGGGACTGAGGGATGTGGCGGCCGACGCCGGAGTCGATGCGGCGCTGATCTCGCGCTACTTCGGGGGCAAGGACGAGCTGTTCGCCGAGGTGCTGGCCTGCGCGCCCAGCATAAGCGAGTTCCTGGACGAGGATCGGGCCGGCTTCGGCGAGCGCATGGCCCGCACGCTGGCCGTCGATCCCATGGACGAGGACAAGCTCGACACCTTCATGATCATGCTGTCGTCGGCCTCCTCGCCCAAGGCCTCTGAGGCGATCCGGCGACATTCCCAGAGGGCCTTCTTCACTCCCCTGGAGGACTGGCTGGGCGGAGACGACGCTCCGGTGCGGGCGCGCATCCTGTCCTGCGTCATGATGGGGGCCACCATGAACCGCATGATCCATCACGACTATCTGTTGGACGAAGCCGGACGCACGGCCCTGTGCCAGGAGCTGGCCAGGACCATCGACTGGTATGTGAACGGCTATCGCCGGGCCGGCCAGGGAACGGCCTGACCCGGCCGCCCGCTCTTCCTCCGCACCCCGTTGCGGAGGACGCTCATGCATCCCGACATCCATCGCCTGGTCGAGTTGGTCGCCCTGGCGCTGCAGGTTTTTTCCGTGGTGGTCCTGGCCGCCGCGGTCCTCTTGTCCAGCGGCTGGTTCGTCGTACAGGGCTTGAAGGGCCACGACTGGCGCAAGGCCTTCGACACCTACCGGGCCAATCTCGGGCGCGGCATCCTGCTCGGGCTGGAACTGCTGGTGGGCGCCGACATCATCGCCACGGTGACCGAGCCCTTGAGCTTCGAGCGGGTCGGTCCGCTCGCGGCCATCGTCCTGATCCGGACCTTCCTCAGCTTCGCCCTCGAAACGGAGATTCAGGGCCGCTGGCCCTGGCGGCGGGCG
>NZ_DAIMHV010000174.1:0-5379 GCF_036723115.1 Phenylobacterium sp.
CCGCCGCGGTCGGGCGGGGGTTGAGGGGCGGGCGGGGGCGGCCAAGATCCGGCGCCGGAAAGGCGGGGTCTGGGACCACCAGGTCCACCGCCAGGACGCCTTCCTCGATCAGGCCCTTGACCACGCCGGCCGAGACCTGGGCGGCGCGGGCGAGTTCGGCGGGGGGGCCGGCGAAGGCGGCGGCCGCCGACAGAACCCGGTCGCGGGCCGGCGTGGACCTGGCCGGCGCCCGGCCCGTGAGGCGTATGGCCTTCACCGGTCGGGGCCGGGGCGCGCGGGCGCCGCGCAGGGCAATGGCCAGGGGCTGGCCCGGCGCATCCACGGCGTAGCGGGCCGCCCACTGGACGAATTCCAGGGTGGCCGGCGACAGGGGCGGCTCGTCCAGCCGGGACTCCAGGGGCTTTAGGGGGCGATTGCCGCCCACGGCCTCGCGCAGGCCCACCACCACCCCGCGCAGGGTGCGCGGCCCCAGGGGGGCGGCCACCTGGTCGCCGAGGGACAGCCCCATGCCGTCGGGCTCGGCATAGTCGAAGGCCTCCGGCAGAGGCATGGGCAGCAGAACCTGGGCGATGCGGCTCATGTCACGGTCCAAGGGTGGTCGATCGCCGCGCCAGGCGCTAAACACCGCCGTCCCACCCGCGCGGAGCAGAGGCCCATGCAGATCTTTCTCGACACCACCGACACGGCCGTCCTGAAGGAGCTGGCCGCCACCGGCCTGGTGGACGGCGTCACCACCAATCCGTCGCTGATCGCCAAATCCGGTCGTCCCATGCTGGAGGTCATCGCCGAGATTTGCGACCTCGTCGAGGGGCCGGTGAGCGCCGAGGTGGCCGCCGTCGAGGCCGAGGCCATGCTGGCCGAGGGCCGCAAGCTGGCCGGCGTGGCCCCCAATGTGGTGGTCAAGGTGCCCCTGACCAAGGCCGGGCTCACCGCCACGGGGCAGTTGTCCCGCGAGGGGATCCAGACCAATGTCACCCTGTGCTTCTCCGCCGCCCAGGCCCTGCTGGCCGCCAAGGCGGGCGCCACCTACATCTCGCCCTTCATCGGCCGGCTGGACGATCATGGCGCCGACGGCATGGAGCTGATCAGCGAGATCCGCGCCATCTACGACAATTACGACTTCGACACCGAGATCCTGGCCGCCTCCATCCGCACGGTGGGCCATGTGACGGCCTCGGCCCTGGCCGGCGCCGACTGCGCCACCATCCCACCCGGCGTCTTCAGCGATCTGTTCAAGCACCCGTTAACCGAGAAGGGTCTTGATCAGTTCATGAGCGACTGGGCCAAGACCGGCCAGTCCATCCTCTAGCACCTGGGGACCGCATGGACGGGGCGATGAGCGCGCAAGCGGCGCAGGACGAGGTCCGGCGCTTCCTGCTGGAAAATCCCGGCTTTCTGCTGGATGACCCGGACCTGATGCGGGCGCTTCGCCTGCAGCCCCTGCCCGAGAACGTGGTGGCCTTCGGTCCGGCGGCCCTGGCGCGGGTGCATGCGGCCCATCGCCGGGAATCGGCGGCCCGAAGGCAGCTGGAGTCCACGGCCCGGGCCAATTTCGCCGCCCAGGCCCAGACCCACGGGGCGGTCATCGACCTGCTGGAGGCGCGCAACCACGCCGACCTGGCCCGCCGGGTGGACGATCTGGCGCAGCTGCGCTTCGCCCTGGTGGCCGGCGCGGTGGCCCTGGAGGGACCCGAGCGGGCGCCGGCCGGCTGGCGTCCCCTGGTGGAGGGTCAGGTGGACCTGATCCTGGGCGGCCATCAGAAGCTGGCCCGCATGGGCTTCTGGGCGCCGGCGCTGGGCCTCTTCGGGGACCGCGCCGATCAGGTGAAGTCCATGGCCCTGGTGCGCCTGGCCATCTGGGAGCCGGCGCGGGAGGGACTGATCGCCTTCGGTTCGGCCGATCCCAACGGATTCACCGAGGACATGGGGGCCGAGCTGGTGGCCTTCCTGGCCCGGGTGGTGGAACGCACGGCGGAGCGGTGGCCGGTCCTCTGACCCTTGCGGCCCCCGCGCCCGAGGCGCTGGCGGCCTGGCTCGTCCATCTGGCGCAGGAGCGCCGGGTCTCGCCCCGGACGGTGGAAGCCTATGCCGCAGCCGTGCGTCGTTACCTGGACTTCCTGCAGCGTCACATGGGTCAGGCCCTTACCCTTGAGGCCCTGGGCCGCGTGGAGGCCGCCGAATTGCGGGCCTTCCTGGCGCACCTGCGTCAGGGGGCGGTTCCGCTGTCGCCGCGGTCCCTGGCCCAGACCCTCTCGGCGGTGCGGACCTTCCACCGGTTTCTGGACCGCCGGCTGGGCGTGGCCAACGCCGCGGTGACCCTGGTGCGGGGCCCGCGGGTGCGGCCCGGCGCCCCGCGGCCGGTCAGCGAGGTCCAGGCCCTGGAACTCCTGGAGCAACCTGGCCTTGATCCCGAACTCGATCCCTGGGAGGCGGCCCGCGACGCCGCGGTCCTGACCCTGCTCTATGGCTGCGGCCTGCGGATCTCCGAGGCCCTGTCCCTGCGCCGGTCCGATGCGCCCCTGCCCCGAACCTTCCGCATCACCGGCAAGGGCGGCAAGACCCGGCTCGTGCCCTTGCTGCCGGCCGTTCGCGAGGCGGTGGACGCCTATGTGGCGGCCCAGCCCTTCGCCCTGGCGCCGGAGGACCTGCTGTTTCGCGCTCGGCGGGGCGGCCCGCTCAGCCCGCGGCACGTCCAGGCCATGGTCCAGGGCCTGCGCCGGCGTCTGGGCCTGCCCGACAGCGCCACCCCCCATGCCCTGCGGCATTCCTTCGCCACCCATCTGCTGGGGGCGGGCGCAGACTTGCGTTCCATCCAGGAACTGCTAGGCCACGCATCGCTTTCCACCACCCAGAGATACACTCAGGTGGACGCCGAGCGGCTGCTCGCCGCCTACGCCAAGGCCCATCCCCACGCATGACCTGCCCTGTCCGACTGCGCCCCGTCATTCCGGCGGACTTGCCGATCTTCTTCGAGCATCAGCGCGACCCCAGCGCCAACCACATGGCCGCCTTCGGCGCGGCCGATCCGCAGGACCGCGCGGCCTTCATGGCCCGATGGGACAAGATCCTGAAGACGCCTGGCGTGCTCACCCGCACCGTGGTGGTGGCGGGCGACGTGGCCGGCCACATCAGCAATTTCGAGATGTTCGGGGCGCCCAACATCACCTACTGGATCGGCAAGCCCTGGTGGGGCCAGGGCGTGGCCACCGGCGCGCTTCGGGCCTTCCTGGAGGAATTCGCCACCCGCCCGGCCCAGGCTCGGGTGGCCAAGGACAATATCGCCTCGCTCAAGGTGCTGCAGCACGCGGGCTTCGTCATTCGCGGCCAGGACCGGGCCTTCGCGCCGGCCCGCGGCCAAGAGGTCGAGGAATATGTCCTGGTCCTGGAGCCGGCCGAGCTGGCCGCGGCCAGTTGAAGTCCGCTCCCTTGGTGCGCCCGGCCCGGCCGCAGGACGCCGACGCCATCTGGGCCATCCTGTCGCCGGTGATTGCGGCCGGTGAAACCTATGCCCTGCCCCGGGACATGAGCCGCGAACAGGCCCTGGCCTATTGGCTGGGCGATGATCGCCGCACCTATGTGGCCGAGGTCGACGGCGCGGTGGCGGGGACCTATTACCTGCGCGCCAACCAGGCGGGCGGCGGCGACCATGTGTGCAACTGCGGCTATATGACCGCGCCCTCAGCCCAGGGCCGGGGCGTGGCCCGGGCCATGTGCGCCCACTCGCTGGAACTGGCGCGGACCCTGGGCTTCCGCGCCATGCAGTTCAATCTGGTGGTCAGCACCAACACCCGCGCTGTCGCGCTCTGGCAGGCCATGGGCTTTGAGATCGTCGGCCGCCTGCCCGGCGCCTTCCGCCATCCCCGCCAGGGCGCGGTGGACGCCCTGGTGATGTTCAGGACCCTCTGAGACGGGCGATTCCGCCCGTCTCAGATCACCGGCCTGGAGGCTCAGGACTGCATGGTCCAGCCTTCCACCCCCATGGCGGCCTGACGACCGGCCTCGGACCGGGTGGGGTGGGGATGGCAGGTGCGGGCGATGTCCTCGCTGGCGGCCTTGAAGGCCATGGCCACGCAGTATTCGCCGATCAGTTCACCGGCCTGCGGGCCGACGATGTGGACGCCCAGGATCTCATCCGTCTTGGCGTCGGCCAGCACCTTGGCGAAGCCGTCGGTCTCGTGATTGATCTTGGCGCGGCTGTTGGCGGTGAAGGGGAACTTGCCGACCTTGTAGGCCACGCCGGCGTCCTTCAGCTGCTCCTCGGTCTTGCCGACCCAGGCGACTTCCGGGGCCGTATAGACCACGCTGGGGACCAGATTGTAGTCGACATGGCCGGCCTTGCCGGCGATCAGCTCGATGCAGGCCACGGCGTCTTCCTCGGCCTTATGCGCCAGCATGGGACCGTGGATGGCGTCGCCGATGGCCCAGACGCCCGGCGCGCTGGTCTTGAAGTGGTCGGTCTCGATGAAGCCGCGCTTGTCGGGCGTGACGCCGACGCTGTCGAGGCCCAGGCCCGCGGTGTAGGGCCGCCGGCCGATGGCCACCAGGACGTAGTCGGCCTCCAGCGTCTCAGCCTCGCCGCCGGCCACGGGTTCAACCGTGAGCTTCACCGCCGACTTGGACGTCGTGGCGCCGGTCACCTTGGCGCCCAGCTTGAAGGCGATGCCCTGCTTGGTCAGCGCCCGCTGGAAGGT
Organism: Phenylobacterium sp.; assembly: GCF_036723115.1. Classification (GTDB taxonomy): domain Bacteria; phylum Pseudomonadota; class Alphaproteobacteria; order Caulobacterales; family Caulobacteraceae; genus Phenylobacterium. The sequence goes on from NZ_DAIMHV010000174.1 coordinate 4,692, forward strand.
CTTGGCCGTCTCGGTGTCCATGCCCGGGGTGATGCGGTCGAGGAACTCCACCACGGTCACCTCGGCGCCCAGGCGCCGCCAGACCGAGCCCAGCTCCAGGCCGATGATGCCGGCGCCCACCACGATCAGCTTCTTGGGCACTTCGGGCAGGGACAGCGCGCCGGTGGAATCCACGATGCGCTTGCCGTCGATCTCCACGCCCGGGAGGGGCGTGGGCTCCGAGCCGGTGGCGATGACGATGTTCCTGGCCTCCAGGGTCTGGACGGCGCCGTCGGCGGCGGTGACCTCGACCTTGCCCGCACCGGCCAGGCGTCCGGCGCCCTTCACCCAGTCCACCTTGTTCTTCTTGAACAGGAATTCGATCCCCTTGGTGAGCTGGGTCACAGAGTCGGCCTTCTGGGCCATCATCTGCGACAGGTTCAGCTTGGGCTTCACCTCGATGCCGAGGGTGGCGAATTCCTTGCCCATGGCCGCGTCATAGAGTTCGGAAGCATGCAGCAGGGCCTTCGACGGCATGCAGCCCACGTTGAGGCAGGTGCCCCCCAGGGTCTCGCGCTTTTCCACGCAGGCGACCTTCAGCCCCAGCTGGCCGGCGCGGATGGCCGCATTATATCCGCCGGGGCCGCCCCCGATGATGACGACGTCGTATTGGGACATGGGACTAGGATCCGTGGGTCTTGAGGGTCAG
>NZ_DAIMHV010000175.1:0-5211 GCF_036723115.1 Phenylobacterium sp.
CGCCCAGGATCTCGTAATAGTCCCGCATGAGCGTCAGGTGTCTGATTGATTATGGGATTCTAGGTGGGCTCGCCCGCCGGCCGACGCAAGGCCAGGGCCAGGATCGCGCCGGCAGGGGCCCGGCGGCGACGCACCGGCCTCCGCCCGGGGGCGGGAAGGGGTGCGTCGCGCCATGAGGGGGATCGTCACGCCGACTTCTTGTCGTCGCCGTCGACTTCCTCGAACTCGGCGTCAACCACATCGTCGCCGGCGGCGTCGGGTTGGGCCTCGCCCGAGGCGTTCTGCTGGGCCGCGTACATGGCCTCGCCCAGCTTCATGGAGGCCTGGATGAGCGTCTGGGTCTTGGCGGCGATCGCCTCGGGATCCTCGCCCTCCAGGGCCGACTTCAGATCGGCCAGCGCCGTCTCGATGGCGCCCTTGTCCTCGGCCGAGACCTTGTCCCCGTGTTCGGAGAGCGCCTTCTCGGTGGAGTGGACGACGGCCTCGGCCTGATTCTTGGCCTCGACGACGGCCTTGCGCTTCTCGTCCTCGGCCTTGTTGGCCTCGGCTTCCTTGACCATGGCCTCGATGTCGGCGTCCGAAAGGCCGCCATTGGCCTGGATGCGGATCGACTGTTCCTTGTTGGTCGCCTTGTCGCGGGCCTGGACGTTGACGATGCCGTTGGCGTCGATGTCGAAGGTCACCTCCACCTGCGGCACGCCGCGCGGCGCGGGCGGAATGCCCACCAGGTCGAACTGACCCAGCAGCTTGTTGTCCGCCGCCATGGGCCGCTCGCCCTGGAAGACCCGGATGGTCACCGCCGACTGGTTGTCGTCGGCCGTGGAGAAGGTCTGGGACCGCTTGGTCGGGATGGTGGTGTTGCGCTCGATCAGGGGGGTGAAGACCCCGCCCAGGGTTTCGATGCCGAGCGTCAGGGGGGTGACGTCCAGCAGCAGCACGTCCTTGACGTCGCCTTGGAGCACGCCGGCCTGGACCGCGGCGCCCAGGGCCACGACCTCGTCGGGGTTCACGCCCTTGTGGGGCTCGCGGCCGAAGAACTCCTTCACCGTGTCGACGACCTTGGGCATGCGGGTCATGCCGCCGACCAGGATCACCTCGTCGATGTCGGTCTTCTTCAGGCCCGCGTCCTTCAGCGCCTGCTCGCAGGGGCCGATGGTCTTGGCGATCAGGTCCTCGACGAGGGCTTCCAGCTTGGCGCGGGAGAGCTTGATGTTGAGGTGCAGCGGACCCGAGGCGTTCATCGAGATGAAGGGCAGGTTCACCTCGTACTGGGTGACGCTGGACAGCTCCTTCTTGGCCTTCTCGGCCTCTTCCTTCAGGCGCTGCAGGGCCAGCTTGTCCTTGCGCAGGTCGACCGAGGTCTCCTTGCGGAACTCGTCGGCCAGGTAGTCGACGATCCGGAGGTCGAAGTCCTCGCCGCCCAGGAAGGTGTCGCCGTTGGTCGACTTCACCTCGAACACGCCGTCGCCGATCTCCAGGATCGAGACGTCGAAGGTGCCGCCGCCCAGGTCATAGACGGCGATCTTCTTGCCGTCGTTCTTCTCAAGCCCGTAGGCGAGCGCCGCGGCGGTGGGTTCGTTGATGATCCGCAGGACTTCCAGGCCCGCGATCTTGCCCGCATCCTTGGTGGCCTGGCGCTGGGCGTCGTTGAAATAGGCCGGGACGGTGATGACCGCCTTCTCGACCTTCTCGCCCAGGTGCTGCTCGGCGGCTTCCTTCATCTTCTGCAGGATGAAGGCGGAGATCTGCTGGGGGGAATAATCCTTGTCGTGGGCCTTCACCCAGGCGTCGCCGCTGGGACCCTTGACGATGTCATAGGGCACCATGCCCTTGTCCTTCTCCACCGTCGGATCGCTGTACTGGCGGCCGATCAGGCGCTTGATGGCGAAGAGGGTGTTGGACGGGTTGGTGACCGCCTGGCGCTTGGCCGGCTGGCCGACGAGGCGTTCGCCGTCGTCGAGAATGGCGACCACAGACGGGGTGGTCCGGGCGCCTTCGGCGTTCTCGATCACTTTCGGCGTCTTGCCGTCCATGATGGCCACGCACGAATTGGTGGTGCCGAGGTCGATGCCGATAATCTTGCTCATAATCGAGTCCTGCTCGCTCCTTGTTGGCGGACGGCGCGTGGCGGGCCTTCTAGTGAAGCACCCAGGTTGTTGTCACCGCCCCCGGTTCGAAAAAGGGTCTCGGGCGTTAGCCCACAGGGCTGCCGCCGTCGAGTCGCGATATGGGTAGTCCTACCTGCCCCGCAAGCCCAATGCCCCTAAACTTTCCAGGGCTTATCTCGCCCGCTGGGCCCCAGGCCCGCCAGATAGGCGCCATAGGAAAGGGCCGGGTGCGGGCAGGCCTGCCCCCGGCTCGCCAGGAAGGCGTGCTGCACAACCATGGCCTGTTGTTCGATATTGAGCTCGCAAAAGCCGCGACCGTCACGGAGGTCATAGGCATAGGCGGACGGCCCGTCCCCGGCCCGCAGCTTGGCCCGCAACAGGCCGATCCCGTTCTGGGCCTGCCACACATGGGTCAGCTCGTGGACGAACAGGCCCTGCAGGGGCAGGGGGGCGGTGCTGAAATCGGCCAGGGCCAGGGCGTCTGGAAAGACCAGCAGCCGCGGCCCGGCGGCGAAGGCGCGGCGCCAGAGCGGCAGGGCCAGCAGACGCACAGGGCCAGGTGAGAGGCCCTGGCCGAACACCTCGACCGCCAGGGCGGCCTCGCCCGGCGTCAGGGGGCGAAGGCTGAGCGGCGTCATGCGGGCGGGGCTGGACATGGGGTCCTATATGGCGGGGATGAGCATGCAGATTAAGCCCGGCGTCAGGCTTCTGGCCGGTCATCTGGACCCGGCCGCCCAGGCGGTCCTGCTGGCGGAGGTGCTGGAGGCTGCGCGGAGCGCCCCTTTCCGGCGCCACAAAACGCCGGGCGGCAAGGCTATGAGCGTGGCCATGACCGCGCTCGGCCCCCTGGGCTGGGTGAGCGACCGGGCGGGCTATCGCTATCAGCCCAGCCACCCGGACACCGGCGAGGCCTGGCCCCCCATGCCCCAGGCGCTGCTCGACCTCTGGCGCCAGGCGACGGGCCTGGCGGTCGCCCCTGATTCCTGCCTGGTGAACCGCTATGAGGCCGGGGCGCGCATGGGCCTGCACCAGGACCGGGACGAGGCCGATCTGAGCTTTCCGGTGGTCTCGGTGTCCCTGGGCGACACCGCGGTCTTCCGCCTGGGCGGACTTTCGCGCCGCGATCCCACCGCCTCCCTGCGCCTGGCCTCCGGCGACGTGCTGGTCCTGGAGGGGGAAGGCCGGCTGGTCCATCACGGGGTCGACCGCATCCTGGCCGGGAGCTCGCGTCTGGTCCCCGGCGGCGGGCGTATCAACCTCACCCTGCGCAGGGCCGGGCCGGTCGCCCTGGACTCGCCGCTTCCCCCACCGCAGGATCAGAGGAAAGCCTAAGCAGGAGGACGCCATGACCACCCTCACCCGTCCCGAAGGGACCAAGTCCGGCGACTTGAACCTCTCCCGGCGGGGCCTGGCGGGCCTCGTCCTGGCCGGATACGCGGCCGCCGGCCTCTCGGCCCAAGCCGAGCCCATCGCCACGCCTGAGGCGGGCCTGGCGACCGCCACGGTGCAGCTCTCGCCCCCCGACACCCAGATCCCGGCCTATCTCGCCCGGCCCGAAGGCGCCGGCCCCTTCCCGGTGGTCATCGTGGTCTCGGAGATCTTCGGCATCCACGAATATATCCGCGACGTCTGCCGCCGCCTGGCCCAGGCGGGCTATGTGGCCCTGGCTCCGGATTTCTTCGCCCGCGCCGGCGATCCGTCGGGCCTCACCGACTTCGCCGAGATCCGCAAGATCGTGGCCACGGCCACCGACGAGCAGGTGATGGGCGATCTGAGCGCGGCCATGGCCTATCTCGCCGCCCAGGACTTCGCCCAGACCGATGCGGCGGCCATCACCGGCTTCTGCTGGGGCGGCAACATCACCTGGCAGGCCTGCCAGAAGCTCAACCTCTTCAAGGCCGGCGTGGCCTGGTATGGCCGCCTGGCGCCGGCGGCCGATGCGCCCGACGACGGCCGCCAGTGGCCGGTGGACCTGGCCGACCAGCTCTCGGCCCCCGTGCTCGGCCTCTATGCCGGCAAGGATCAGGGCATTCCGCTCGCCGATGTGGAGCGGATGCGTCAGGCCCTGGCCGCGGCGGGCAAGACCGACAGCGAGATCATCGTCTATCCCGAGGCCCAGCACGGATTCCACGCCGACTATCGGGCCGCCTATAACGCCGAGGCCGCCCGAGACGGCTGGCGGCGCATGCTCGCCCACTTCGCCCAGCACGGGGTGGCGGCGCATCATCATCACGCCGCATAAGGCCTGCATGGTTCCGCCGGGCGGGGCTTGCGTTTAGGTACGCAAGACCCCCCTGTCGGAGACCCCATGGATCCTCAAGTCCGCCAATTCCTCGTCCGATGGCCCCAGACCCTGGCCGTCGGCGCGATCACGCTCGCCCCCCTGGCCCTGACGGTCTGGGCGCTGTGGCTGCTGGCCAAGCTCGCCGCCCTGCTGGGCTCGCTGGTCATCCGTCCCATCGGCGCCTGGTTCGGAGCCGGTCCGCCCGGGGCGCTGACCACCGTGCTCGAGATCATCACCGCCGTCCTGATCCTGACGGTGGTGGGCGTGCTGGCCCGGGGCGCGGCGGGCAAGGCGGTGGGCCGGGCGGTGGACGACTTCATCGGCCGCATCCCCATCGGCCGGACGGTCTATTCCTCGGCTCAGAAACTGATCGCCAGCTTCCAGTCGCCCATAGAGCAGGCCCAGAAGGTGGTGCTGATCGAGTTTCCGTCCGAAGAGATGAAGACGGTGGGGCTGGTGACGCAGATCTTCACCGCCGCCGATTCCGGCGAGGAACTGGCCGCGGTCTATGTGCCCACCACGCCCAACCCCACCTCGGGCTATGTGGAGATCGTCCCGGTGGACCGTCTGGTCTGGCTGGACTGGAGCCTGAACGAGGCCGTGCAGTTCGTGGTCTCGGCCGGGGTCACGGCGCCGGAGGCGATCAAGTATCGCACCCGCGGCCTTCCGGCCCAGCCGCCCGGGCCGCGCCCGCCGGCGGAGACGCCTCCGGTCCCTTGAGCGGGCTCAGAATGGCGGAAGTTCGGAGGGCGTCAGCCCATCCACCAGGTCGCCGATGACGTCGCCCCTGGGGGCGGCGGGCGGCGGGGCCTTCTGTGC
>NZ_DAIMHV010000176.1:0-5135 GCF_036723115.1 Phenylobacterium sp.
AAGTGCTGGATGCGGCCGTCCTTCACCGGGTCTGAGGCCCAGGATTCGGCGCCGCGCATGAGCAGCACCGGGCAGGTGATCTGGCTCCACAGATAGTGCTGATCGGCGTGGGACAGGCCGCCCAGGCCCCAGCGGGCGTGGTTGTCGAACTTCCAGCTATAGGTGCCGTCCTCGTTCTGGTGGGCGCCATAGATGGTCAGGTGGCGGGCCTGGGCGGGCGACAGGTGGGGGTTTTCCTCGGCCATGCGGGCCACGGCGTCGTCCAGGCTGGCGTAACGGCGGGGGCTGCGGCCGGAATTCTTGCGGCGGTCCTCGATCCAGTCGCGCAGGCGCTGGTCGACCGGGCGTTTGGCCTGTTCCTCCATCACCGCGGGCGAGGGGCCCAGGCCCTCGATGGCGACGATCTTCTTCACCTGGTCTGGATAGGCGCCGCAGTAGTTCAGGGCGATGCCCGCCCCCATGGAGTGGGAGATGATGGTCACCGGGGCCAGGGCTTTCTGGTGCACGATCTGGGCGATGTCATAGATGTAGGCGGCCATGTCATAGCCGCCGCCCACGGCCCAGCCGCTGTCGCCGTGGCCGCGCAGGTCGGGCGCGATGATGTGGTAGCGGTCGGCCAGGCGCTGGGCCACCCAGTCCCAGTTGCGGCAATGGTCGCGCCCGCCATGGACCAGCAGCAGGGGCGGCGCCCCCTCATTGCCCCAGTCCACATAGTGCAGGCGCAGGCGCTGGGAGAAATAGAAGTGCGAGGTGGGGCCTTCCATGGCGCTGATCTCCCCTGATCGCCGATGTGTGATCGGCCGATATGCTTCTTATGGGGGTCAGGCTTTATCACGTCCGACCCGGGGGTGAAGCCGCCTCGGGGAGGAGGCTTCGGCCGCGCGGATCAGTCGCCCCCCTCGGCGCCATCCACCGCCCGGGCCACCAGGTCGCGCCAGGCCGGGTCTGTGTCGTCCACCAGGTCCACATCCTCCAGGAGCGCGATGGCCGAGCCGCCGTCGGGCAGGATCAGGCCGAGCACCTCCAGGGTCTCGCCATCGACGCTCAGGTGGATCTCGGCCTGGACGGCCACGGCGGCCTGCTCGCCGTCCTCCTCCCACCAGATGACCGGCTGGGGCAGGTCCATCTCCAGCACCCGCGGCTCGGTGGTGTCGGCGAGCGCGAAGACCGCCCGGCCGGCCTGAACGTCGTCCAGGGTGGCCACCGCGCCGGTGAAGATGGCCAGCCGGCGCCAGTCGTCCACATCGAAGCCGGGGCCGTCATCGGCCTCGTCCAGGGGCAGGTCCGTCATGGTCAGGCCTCGCGTTCAGCGCACATAGGAGGCGCCGTTGATGTCCAGGACGGCGCCGGTCATGGCGGCGGGGGCGTCCAGCGCCAGGAAGGCGGCCAGGCCCGCCACCTCCTCCGGCTCGGTCACCCGGCCCAGGGGGATGTCGGCCAGCAGGCGATCGCCGCCGCGGCTTTCCATATAGGCCCCCCGGTCGCCGGTGACGACAAAGCCCGGACAGATGGCGAAGGCCAGCACGCCCGGCGCCGCATAGGCCCGGGCGATGGTCTTGGTCATGGCCACCAGGCCCGCCTTGGCCGCCGCATAGTGCCAGTGGTCGGGGCTGTCGCCGCGATGGGCCGAGCGGCTGGCGATGTTGATGATCCGCCCGCCCCGCCCCTGGCCGCGCCACTGGCTGACGGCGTTGCGCGAAAGGTCGGCGGCGGCGCGCAGATTGATGTTCAGCGCCCGGTCCCAGGCCTGTCGCCAGGCGGCGTCGGGCGCCTCGATGCTGACGCCCTCGAACACCCCGGCATTGTTGATCAGCACGTCGATCCGGCCGTCCAGGGCGTTCAGCGCCTGACGCCACAGGCGCTCGGCGGCGCCGGGCTCGGAAAAATCGGCGGCCAGGCGCGCAGGCGCCTCTGTGGTCGCCTGACCCACCACCCGCGCGCCCCGGGCCTCCAGGGCCGCAACAATGGCGGCGCCGATCCCGCGGGAGGCGCCGGTGACCAGGATGTGGGGCGGAGGGCTGGACATGGCCGAGCTTAAGCCGGAGTCGCCCCCCGCCGCCAAGGTTCAGCGGGCGTCGCGCCGGGCCTGGGCCACCGCGGCGGCCTTGCGCTGACGCCCCCGCTCCATGGGCCGCATCAGGTTCTCCCGCCGCTGGCTGGCGGCCTGGCGCATGCCCTGGTGGGCGTGGCGGCTGTTGGGGGCGGCGGGGCCTCCGGCGGCCTGCTTCATCTCCAGGGCGCGCTGAGCGTTCTCTGTCATCTCCACCCGGGCGGCCATCTTGCGGCGACGCTCGGCCTCGGCGTTGGCCCGGCGCAGGGCCATGGCCAGCACGGCCAGCTTGGTCTTGGAGCCGGCGTCGGCGGCCGAAGGCGTGGCGCCGCGCGGGGCGCCCTTGCCGCGCATTTCGCGCCGGCGCTGGTGGGCGGCGTCGCGGGCCTTGTTCCGGCGATCGCGCACCAGGCGGATCAGGTCGCGCAGGTCGGAATCGCTTTCCTCCTGCACCTGGGGGTGATGGGTCCGGGCCACCAGTTCTTGCTCGTCGCTGCTCAGCGCGCGCTCTTCTTCCTTGCGTGTGATCGCCATGGGACCTTCCTTCTCGTTGTGGCAGGCCGCTTGAGAGCCCGCCGCTTCTCCATTTCCGCCCGCAGGGCGGCGCTCGCCGGCCGCTACCGTGAAAGGACGAAACGCCCGTCGCGCGGCCAAGCTCCGCGCCGCATGACGTTTTCCAGGCCTCAGGGACGGACGCGCACCGGAATGCCCTTCACTGCCGGGGTCTTGGCGTCCTGCGCGTGATGGCCTACCGGCGCCAGGACGTTGCACTCAGGATAATAGGCGCCCAGGCAGCCGGGCGGGATGTCGAAGGGGGTCACCCGCAGACCGTCCTTGCGCCGGTCGATCCCGTCGTCGCTGACCGTCTCCAGGGCCACCACCTGCCCGGCCTCCAGCCCCAGCCGGTCCATGTCGGCGGCGCAGATCAGCAGGACGTCGCGGGTCCCCTGGATGCCGCGGAAGCGGTCGTGATAGCCATAGACCGTGGTGTTGAACTGATCGTTGGAGCGCAGGGTCATCAGCCGGAAGACGTCCGGAGCGTCGTCGAAACCCACCGCCGACAGGCCCGGCGGGAGGATGAACCGGGCGCGCCCGCCCTCCATCCCGCTGAAGTCCCGCTCTCTCGCCGGATTGCCCCGGTGGAAGCCGCCGGGCTGGCGGAAGCGGGCGTTGAAGTCGGCGAACTTGTCGGGATAGGTCTGGGCGATGGCGTCGCGCACCTTGCCGTAGTCGTCACGCCAGGCGCCCCAGTCCAGCCGGGGATTGGGCGGCAGAAGCGCCTGGGCGATCCCGGCGACGATGGCCATTTCAGAGCGCAGGTTGGGACTGGCCGGCTCACGCGTCCCGTCGGAGGCATGGATGCAGCTGGTGGAATCTTCCATGGACACCGTCTGCGGCCGGCCGTCCTGCACGTCGCGCTCGATGCGGCTGAGCGTCGGCAGCAGATAGGCCGCGCGGCCGGTGAACAGGTGGCCGCGATTGAGCTTGGTGGCGATCTGGACCGTCAGGTCAATACTGCCCCACGCCGCCTCCAGGCGCGGACTGTCGGGCGCAGCGCGCAGGAAGTTGCCCCCCAGGCCGATGAAGGCCCGCACCTGGCGCTCCAATACGCGCTCGCAGACATCCACGGTGGTCATGCCCTCATAGCGGGGCGGCTCAAAGCCGTACTGGTCCTTCAGCACGTCGAGGGGCGCCAGCTCCGGCTTTTCGGTGATCCCCACCGTGCGCTGACCCTGGACGTTGGAGTGGCCGCGCACCGGGCACAGCCCCGCCCCTTCCCGGCCCACATTGCCGCGCAGCATCATCAGATTGCAGACCATGTTGACGTTGGAGACGCCGAACCGCTGCTGGGTCAGGCCCATGCCATAGACGCCGATGGCCGCGGTGCTGCGGGCATAGGCGGCCGCGGCCTGGGCGATGGCCGCCACGGAGAGGCCCGACTCCCGCTCGATCTCGCCCCAGTCGGCCCCGCGGCAGAAGTCGGCGAAAGCCGCATAGCCTTCGGTGTAGTCGGCGATGAAGGCGTGGTCGATCAGGGCGGGATTGCCCGCCGCCCGCGCCATCTCGTCGGCCTCGATCAGCCATTTGCAGAGGCCCGTGATGGCCGCCAGATCCCCGCCGGTCTTCACCTGGTGGTACTGGGCGCTGATCTCGGTGGTGGCCGGGCTCAGCATCTGGAACGGGGACTGCGGATTGGTGAAGGCCTCCAGTCCTCGCTCCTTCAGCGGGTTGAAGGTGACGATCTGGGCGCCGCGCCGCACGGCCTTCTGCAGGTCATGCAGCATGCGCGGGCTGTTGGAGCCCACATTCTGGCCGAAGAAGAACAGGAAGTCGGTCTTGGCGAAGTCGTCCAGGGTGACGGTGCCCACGGGCGCGCCGATGCTCTGGGTCAGACCCACCGAGGTGGACTCGTGGCACATGTTGGAGCTGTCGGGCAGGTTCTGGCTGCCATACATCCGCGCCATCAGCGCATAGGCGTAGGAGGTCTCCAGCGAGGCCCGGCCCGAGGCGTAGAAGACCGCGGCCCGGGGATCGATCTCGCGCAGGCGCCCGCCGATGGCGGCGAACGCCTCCGCCCAGTCGCATGGGACATAGCGGTCGCTGGCGGCGTCATAGCGCAGGGGGTCGGTCAGGCGGCCCGCCTGCTCCAGCTCATAGTCGGTCCAGGTCCTGAGTTCGGTCAGAGTGTGGCTTGCGAAAAAGTCGGGACCCGCGCGGCGGGGGGTGAGGTCCCAGATGGTCGCCTTGGCCCCGTTCTCGCAGAACTCCGCCGGATGCGGCTCGGCGGGCTTGGCCCAGGCGCAGCTGACGCACATGAAACCGCCGGGCTTGTTCTGCCGCATCAGCTGGTCCACCGGCAGGTCGCCAGACCGCAGGACCACCTTGGCCATGCCGCTGAGCGACCCCCAACCCCCGGCCGGACCTTCGTAGGGGTCGAAACTCAGCCGACCGACGACGTGCGGCGTGGAACGGGTCATGGGGGCTCCGCGTAGTGCTTCTTGCAGGATGGTTCACCAAGGCCAACGGCGGGGGAGGCCGAACGGTTTCCCCTTTTTCCGGGCGCCAGGCCTGCGGAGTGCGGGAT
>NZ_DAIMHV010000177.1:0-5129 GCF_036723115.1 Phenylobacterium sp.
AGGCGGCTTTGCAGCATGCCGTTGCGCCCGGCGGCGTTGATCTGCTCGCGATAGACACTGTCCCAGGCGGCCAGCTGGTTCTCCAGGAAAATCCGCTGGTTGTCGGTGAGTTCACCGGCGAAGGGGCCGTCCACGCCTTCATGAAAGGCTTGCAGGGCCTTGAACGCCTCCATCATGTCCACCCCCAGGGCGTCGGCATGGAAACCCGTGTTGAGCAGGGTGGAGTCGTCGACCTTGGCCTGGGCGACGAAGCGGTCGTTGCGGAAGTAGTCGGTGACGTTGGTGGCGGGGATGGTCAGGTCGCTGAGGGTGGTGGCCGAGAACGGCGCGGTGTCCACCTGACCGCCGGCGAAGAGGTACTTGCCCCCGTAACGGGCGTTCAGCCCCTCCACAGCATTCCGGAAGGCGCCCTGCAGATCCTGCATCAGGGTGTCGACCCGGCCGCTGGCGATGGCCTCTGCGATGGCCTGGCGGGCGGTGGAGGCCGCATCGGCCACCTGGTTGATGGCGAAGTCCTGGGTGATCAGCTTGTCGCTCACCAGCCGGTTCTGGTCGCTGAAAGTGGTCAGCCGCGACTCCACCGCCCGCATGGCGGTGAGCATCTCGGCGTTGCGGGCATAGTCCTTGAGGTCGGCGCCGTTCTTCTGGCTCGCCACCTTGGTGCCGGCGTCGAGCTGCCGCTGCTGGGCGGCGATGAGGTTGGCCAGCACCGCGCTGTAGTTTCCGCTGGTTGAGACTCGGCTCGTCATGGCTGGGATCCTCAGACGATATTGGTCAGGACGTCGAACAGCTCCTTGGCCGCCTGGATCATGCGGGCTGAAGCGTTGAAGGCCTGTTGATAGGTGGTCAGGCGGACGAGCTCCTCATCGAGGTTGACGCCCTCCACCGACTGGCGGCGATTGACGGCCTCGGTCTTCACCGCCTGGGCGCTGGCCTTGCGGGTGTCGGCGGCCGCCGATTCCCGTCCGATGGAGCCGCCGAACTCCGCCGCATAGCGCGAGAGGGTCATGTTCACATCGCCCAGGGTTCCAGCCGCGGCGAAGCGGGAGACCCGCTCCCCGGCCGTGGCCAGCCCCAGGGCGCCGCGGCCGTCGCCGGGCGTCAGGACCGGCTGGCCGACCGCCACCGACAGGTCGAGCTTGGCCAGTCCCACCTTCATGGGATCGGAACTGAAGGCTTGCGACACCGACAGGCGGCTCGCGCGGCTGCCCCGCTCCACTGCGCCCAGACCGAAGAGGGAGCTGATGGAAGGCCCGCCCGCCCCCCGGGAGGTGTTGTCCTGGATCACCGAGACGCTGGCATAGGCCGGCGCGGTCCCCTTGAAGGTCAGGGATCCGTTGGCGTCGAGGGTATAGGCGCCATAGAGGCCCACACCTGTGGTGGGGTTGTTCAGGGCCGCCAGCAGGTCAGCCATGGTGGCGCCGGCCGGAACCACCACCGGCACGTCGCGGATCGGCTTCCCGTCGCCTTGGGCCAGCCGAAGGGTGATCTGCTGGCCCGGCGTGTAGCCGTGAGGATCGGTCGCCGACAGACCCGTGTCATAATTGGTGAAGCCCGCCGAGCGGATGATGTCGTTCAGGCCGAAGAAGTGCGAAAAGGCGCGGCCGGCCTTCTGCGAGGTTCCCTCGTCGATGGCCACGCCGCCAGCGGCCGCTGAGATGCTGAGCGCGCCATTGGCGAAGCTGGCCGTACCGTCCGCGCCAAGGGCCGCGTTCAAGGAGGCCAGGAAGGTGGCCGGGGTGAAGGCTGCGGCCGGGCCGCCGTTGACGCTCATGGTCCCGGCGGTGAAGTCGATGTCCACCCGCCGGGTCAGCTGGCCGGCATTGTCCACAATGGCCACGGTGGTGGCGCCTGAGAATCCGCTGACGGCCGTGGGCAGGTCGAGGCCCGTATCGCGGCCGCTCAGGCTGGCCTGCGCCGGGAAGGTAGTCGCGGCGTTGTGGGCGGCGTTGATAGCGTCAGAGGCCCGGGTCAGGAACTCGCCCAGCTGGTCCGACAGCCCGGGCAGCTTGTCGTCGCGCAAATCCAGCAGGCCGCGCAGCTCGCCCCCTGTGACGGTGATCGGCTTGGCGACGCCCGACCCCACCGCGGTCTGGGCGGTGATATAGCCCTTGGAACTGTCGGTCCGCTCATAGGCCAGACGCGCGGCGCCGTCGCCGGCCAGCATCACGCCCTCGGTGGAACGGATGATCAGGCCGCCTTCCTTGCGGGCCACCACCTGCACGTTCATCAGGCCGGTCAGCTCGTCCACCAGCTGGCTCTGGATGTTCTCCGAGCCGGAGGAGTCGGCCGAGACCATCTTGGCGCGGCTGATGTCGGTGTTCAGCTTGTTGATCTGCTCGAGCAGATCGTTGATCCGGTCGATATTGGCCGAGATCTTGGTGTCCACGGTCCGCCCGAGATCGTTGAGCGAACTGTTAATCCGGGCGCCTTCATTGAGGAAGTCCTCCACCGAGCCCAGGGCCTGGCTCCGCAGCAAGCTGGACGACGGGTCGTTCGCCGTGGCGGCGAAGGCGCTCCAGATTTCGTCCAGGCGGCTGAAGAAGAAGCTGTCGCCCGACGGGTCGCCGAACAGGCTCTGGGCGTTGTCGAGATATTGCGAAACCACCTGCCAGCGGCCGGCCTCGGAACCGGCGGTCAGGGTGGCCATCTGCAGGTACTGGTCGGTCACCCGCTTGACGCCGGAAACCTCGACCCCCATGCCGCGGCCGCCGACCACCAGCTGGGACTGGTCCACCGTCTTGCGGACATAGCCGGGCGTGTTGACGTTGGCGATGTTGTCGGACACCGCCCCCATGCCCACCTGGGCGGCCACCAGACCGGAATTCGCCGTCCTCAGGATCCCTGTCAGCGACATGGGCCTTCACCTTCCACCCGGCAATCCTCGCTGTGCGGGCTCGGCGGTTTCTGCCGGGCGACCATGGAACGCGCACGCGTAGGGCCGGAAATTCCTCAGCCTTTTCAATACCGACCCATTCAGGGCCTGAAGCGGACCGACCCCCCGTCGCAAGTCCGGCGCCAGGATCGCCGCGGCGATCCGGTAACCCTTTGGAAAGGCGGCAGACTCGACCCGCCGACCGCGTCGAACTCGGCAGTTTCGGCCGCCAAGCCCGAGGGCCGCACCCGCCATCCCGAGGCTTTTCTCCTTTCATTACAACCAGATAATCGATGCTGCGCGAGCTGGCGCGAAGGTTGCTGGGATGGCGCGAATCTCCGGGCGCAGCAGGCGCCAGACCCTCCCAGCTGCTGGCCTGCCGCACGAAATGTCGTTTTCGGTCCTGCCCATCGCCGTCATAGCGCCGCCCTTCGGCGCCCCCTCGCCCGGAAGCGACGCCGAGGCGGGGTTCGACGCCCTGCTGGCGGCCTTCACCGGAGAGGCCGCCGCGCCGCAGGGCGAGCCGCCGAAGACCCCCGCCGCAGACGGCGGCCAGGCCAAGGCGAACCCGCCGGAGGCCCTGCTGGTCGTACCGGACGAGGCCGAGCCGCCGAGCCCCGAAGGTCCCGGCGAAGATCCGACGGCCGGGATGGCGGCTGCGGCGGCGCTTGTGGCCGAGGCCATCGTCCCTCCCGCACCCCTGTCGGCGCCGGTTGGCGCGACCGCGTCTCCGCCTGAGGCCGTGTCGACGGGCGTAGTCGTTGTGCCGACCGCTTATCCTCGCCCGCCGGGGCCTGTGACGCAGACTCCCGCCGAGCTCGGGGCCAGGCTCGCGGCGACGGATGAGGCCGGCTCGACCGCAGAATCTGAGCCGCCCGTCGCCGCCCCGGTCGAGACCTCGCCCGCGGGCGCTGAGACGGAGACAGAGGCCAAGACGCCGCAGCCGGTCGAGAGCGCCCGCGCCGCTGCAAGCCTGCAGACTCCGGCGGCGAGATCGAGGCCGCTCCGGCCGGTGCAGCCCCCGAACCTGTCGAGATCGAGGCGGCCGAACCGACCCCGGCGGCGGCGGTCTCCGGCGGCGCCCGCGCCGACGAGGCCGCGCGTCCTGGCGTCGAGCGACCCCAGGCGACCTCGGCCACCCTCGCCGACCTGGCCGCCCAGGTCGCCCGCAAGCTGCAGGCGCGCAGCAGCCACTTCGAGATCCAGCTGCAGCCCGAGGGGCTGGGTCGGGTCGATGTTCGCGTGGACATCGACGCCCAGGGCCGTCTGACCGCGGCCCTGTCCTTCGACAACCCCCAGGCCGCCAGCGATCTTCGCCAGCGCGCAGGGGAGTTGCAGAGAACCCTTGAACAGGCCGGCTTTGACCTGTCGGGCGGCCTGTCCTTTCAGTCGCCCGACGATCGCCGCGGCGCCTTTGCTGAAGATCGGCGCGACCAGCAGGGCGGGTCGGCGCGGGCCTTCGCCTCAGCCCTGGACATGGCCGAGAGCGCCGACGCCCCCGTCGCCGTCCGCGCCTATGGGCGACGCCCGTCCGATCAGGGCGTGGACGTCAGGATCTAGGAAAGACCCATGGTTTCATCCGTCAACAACACGTCGCAATCGGGCATCGACACCGGGACCCAGCGCCTGGCCGAGAGCTTCGACACCTTCCTGGTCCTGCTCACCACGCAGATGAAGAACCAGGATCCCCTGTCGCCCATGGACTCCAACCAGTTCACGCAACAGATCGTGCAGATGACCGGGGTGGAGCAGCAGCTGCTCACCAATCAGCTGCTCAAGCAGCTGGTCTCGGCCTCCGGCGACGGCGTGGCCGACGCGGTCAGCCTGATCGGCAAGCAGGTGCGCGCCGCAACCTCGGAAGCCACCCTGTCCGGCGGCCAGGCCGACTGGGTCTTCCGCCTGGACCGCGCCGCCCAGGACGTGAAGGTCGAGGTGCTGGATAAGAATGGCTCCATCGTCCACGTCAAAGCCCTGAACAATCTGGCCGGGGGCGAACACGCCTTCAGCTGGAACGGCAAGAACGTGCTGGGGGCCCAGCTGGCCGACGGCGGCCAGTACACCCTGCGCGTCACCGCCACCGACAGCAGCGGCGCCAGGGTGGGCCATGTCACCTATATCGACGGCGTCGTGCGCGCGGTGGAGCAGGTGGACGGCGAAACCTATGTGACCGTCGGCGGATCTCGCGCGCTCTGGCAGACCATCAGCAGCATCGGCCTGCCGCCGGCCAACGCCCCCGCCACCCCCCCCACCCAAC
>NZ_DAIMHV010000178.1:0-5110 GCF_036723115.1 Phenylobacterium sp.
GAGATGTGGCAGAAGGCGTGGTTTGCGCCACGCTCCAGGGGGAGGCCGCAGGGGCAGGCGCGGGCGCAGCGGCACGTCCGGGCAGGGGCAGGTCGGCCGCCGCCAGGCTGGCGGCCCAGGGGCGCGCGCCGCCCAGGGCCAGGCGCTCGGGCGCGGGCGTGGCCAGCGGGAGGGCCGCCAGTCCGGGCGCCGCCCAGGCGCTGGGCGCCAGCTGACGCAGGAAGGGATTGGGGCCAAGCCCCCCCGGCGCGCCGGGCAGGCCCATGCCGCGACCAGCGGCGGCGGCCATCTGCCGTTCGCGCAGGCGCCGCGCCTCTTCCAGGGCCCGGCGGGCGGCGGCCCGGTCGCCGACGCTCTGTTCGACGCGGGCGGCCAGCAGCAGCAGATCCACATTCTCTGGCGCCTGGGCGATGGCCTGGCGGATGCTGCGCCGGGCGGTCTGCGGATCATTCTGCGCCAGGGCCGCTTCGGCGAGGCCCGCAAGGGCGTCAGGATCGTTGGGCCGCAGGGCGAGCAGGCCCTGATAGACGCCCTGGGCGTTGGCGTGCAGGTCGCCCGCCATATAGAGCCGGCCGAGCGCCTTCAGAATGTCGGCGTCCTGCGGCGCCAGGCTGTAGGCCTGGGACAGGGCGTCGAAAGCCCCGGCCAAGTCGCCCCCCTGACGCAGACGCTCGGCTCGCTCCACCCCCAGCGCCGCCCCCAGGCTGGCCAGTTCGCGCCGGGCGGCCGGTGTGGCGGCCGCTTCGGTGGAGATGCGCCGGATCAGGCCGGCGGCCTCAATGTCGCGCCCGGACCGGGCCAGCACCTTGACGAAGCCGGCATAGGCCGCAGGCTCCGACTCCGGCGGCGCCAGCAGCGCGGCCTGAGCCAAGGCCAGCGCCTGGCCCTGGTCCCCGGCGTCATAGAGGGCGAGCGCGATCTGGCCGCGCAGGCCCAGCGGCAGGTCAGGTTGGCCGGCATAGGCCCGCAGGGTGGGTATGGCCTGATAGGCTTCGCCGCTGGCCGCCAGGGCCGCCAGCTGGCTGATCGCCGCCCGCTGTTCCAGTTCCCGGGCGAACTCCGCCATGGGCGCGGTCAGGGCCGCCGGAGGAATCTGCGCCAGCAGTCCCTGGGCCTCGGTCAGCCGACCCTTCTGGTCCAGATAGAGCGCCAGGGCATAGAGGTTTTCCGGATCCCCCAGCTGCCGGGCGCCGGCCATCAGCCCGTCGGCCGCCAGGCCCTGACCCTGGGCGTCCAGGAACCGGGCGTAGTCATAGCGGATCCAGGCATTGGCGGGCTGGCTCGCCAGGGCCGACTGAAACGCCGCCGCCGCGCCGGCCAGGTCCCCCTGATCGGCAAGGGCTGTGGCCCGGGCGAGTTCGGCCTGGGCCAGCACCTGCCCCAGGCGCGCACCGCCCACCCCCTGACGGTTCAGATCGGCCGCCAGTTGCTGGGCCTGGGCCTGGCTCTCCGGTGTATTGCGGCCGATCAGGGCCTCCAGCAGGCCCAGCCGGGCGTCCTCGCTGTCGGGAGAAGTCTGCAGCACGGCCCGATAGGCCGCCTCGGCGTCGGCCCAGCGCCGTTCCCGGCGCAGGCTCTCGGCCATGACCATCTGGGCCAATGCCTGATCCTCCGCGGCCGGCGCCCGCAGGCCCTCAGCCAGGCTGCGGGCCCGGGCCGTGTCGCCGGCGGCGAGCGCGGCCTGGGCCTGACGCAGGCCGGAGAAGAACCGCGCGCTGGCCAGGGCCTCCCGCCAGCGGCTTTGCGCGCCCGGCGCCGCCCGGGAGGCCCGGTCCAGCAACTGCTCGGCCTCAGTGAACTGTTCGGCGCGCAGGCGCACCAGGCCAAGGCCGCCCAAGGCGTCGGCGTCGGACGGCCGCTGGGCCAGCACCGCCTCAAACCGGGCCTGGGCGGTGGCCACATCTCCGCGCTCCAGGGCGGCGAAGCCCTGGCTGCGCAGGGGCGCCAGGGTGTCCGCCTGCGTGCGGGAGGCCTGGGCGCGCTGGGCGTTGTCCCGCGCCTGGGCGAGCTTCTGACGGACCTCGGCGTCCTCTCCACGCGCCGTCAGATAGGCCTCATAGAGGGGAATGTCGGCGGGATTGGCGCTCAGCCAGATCAAGGCTTGGCGCCAGGCCTGGGCGGCCGGCGCGGCCGCGGCGTCCGAGCCCCGGGCCAGGCGGGCCAGTTCGTTCACGCCTTCGCGACGGGTGGCCTCCGAATAGGTGAGGGTCCGGGCCAGCGCCAGCCGCAGGCCGGTGTCGCCCGGCGACTGGCGCACCAGCGCCCTCAGGCCCGTGACGGCCTGGCTCCGGTCGGCCGGCGAGCCGGCCAGGGTCTCATAGTACTCACGCGCGTAGGCGGCGGGCGGAGTCGACCCGCCAAAGGCCCGGCGATAGGCCGCGATGGCGCCGGCCGTGTCCCCCCGCTGCGCCAGGCGGCGAGCTTCGGGGATGGCGGTGGCCGCGGCTTGGCGCGCCTGGGCCGCGCCCTGCAGGGTGGCCAGCCGGGGATCATTGGGGGCTGCGGCCCGCAGGCGCGCCGTCCACCGCTGGGCCGCGGCGGCGTCGCCATCCTCGCCGGCGTAGCGCGCCAGGGCCGCCAGGGCCTCGGCGTTGTTGGGATCGGTCTGCAGCACCCGCTCGAGCGATTGCCGGGCGAGGTCGGGCCGGCCGCGTTCGCGCCAGAAGGCCGCCTGGCGGATCAGGGTCGTGATGGCCGATTCCGCGCTCTGGGCCTGGGCCGCCGGCGCCGGCAGAAGCGCTGCGGCGGCCGCGCCGCCCAGAAGGATGAGGGGAAGTCTGGGACGGGTCATGTCATGAGCCCCCTGCGAGGCGCCGCCGCTCCTGGCGGCCGAGGAAGAGCGAGATGGGAACAGCCAGCACCAGGGCGGCCAGGACGAGGCCCAGCGCCAACAGGACGGGATTGCGGCTGATCCACCAGAGGATGCGATAGGGCCAGGCCATGTCGCCGGCATAGAAGCCGTCGCCGACCTCGAAGGCCTGGAGGCCGGCGGCCGCCCCCACCACGAGGTCGCCGCGCACCTGGGCGTTCTGAGCAGGATCGTCCAGCAGCCGGACCAGGGTCGGCAGGCGCTCAGGCTGATCAGAAATCAGGGCCACCACCGCCCGCTGCGATCCATAGGGCGAGGCGAAGCTCAGCAAGCCCGAGAAGCCGCCGGCCTCCACCAGCACGCTGGCGGCGCGCTCACGTTCGGTGTCGGGCTCGCCGATCAGGGTCCCGCGCAGGGCGAAGGCCCGCTGGATCAGGCTGGCCGCCTTCAGGCGCAGGGTCTGGCCGTTCTGGACCACCGGGGCGGCCTCGGCCAGGCTGGCGTCGGCGTTCAGAAGGTCGAAGCCGCCGATCATCAGGATGTCGCGGCCCTGGAGGCCCTGGGTCTCGCCCGGGCCTGAGATGAAGAGGCGCGTCACCGGCGCCCCCGTGGCGTCGCCGAAGCGTCCCATCAGGTGGAGGAAAGCCTCCAGATGCGCGGGCGTGGGCGCGTCCGGCAGGACGACGGCGGTCTGCGACAGGTCGGCATAGCGGGTGAAGGGGAAGCCCGCGCTGGCGAAGAAGGCGAGGTTGGGCAGACGGGTGAAGTGGTGGCCGCCGGAGAAGTCGAGCGTGCTGTCGGGATCGATGCCGCTGCGCACATTGGTGGGCAACTGGCCCTCGCAGGCGCCGGTCTTGCGCGGCTTGAGGTCGAAGTAGAACTGCAGCTGGTTCTGACCAAACAGGCTGTAGGGCGGCAGGCTCACCCCGGCCTCATTCAGGACGAACCGGCGGAACAGGCGGCTGCGCAGGTCGTCGGCCTCCGACTGACGGTTCAGCCGGAAGGAGCGCAGGTATTGGCCGTTCAGCGAGACATCGAGCCGCGACTCCTCGCGGTTGATCCAAGGTCCCATGGGATAGCGGTAGCGCAGCTCCAGGGGGGCGACGGTGCGCGGCCAGAACAGCAGGTCGGGGGGCAGGCGGAACGGCACGGCGACCGGTCCGGGCGGCAGGCCGTCGGCCGCCAGCTGCTCGGGCGCCATGAACTCCCCCAGCCGCACGGGGCGCCGCGTGGGCAGCCACCGGGGCGCGTCATAGGCCGCCCGCTGGGCCAGCATGGGGGGGCCAAGCTCGGCGCGAACGCCCCCCAGGCCCGGTGCGCCCAGGCTGAGCGTCAAGGCCGCCTGCAATACCTCGGTGGCGTCCCGGCCCTGGACCACCAGCAGCTGCGCCAGCGGGTTGCGGGGATTTTGCGCCAGCGAAAGGGTCGGGCCGCGGGGATCTGCCACCCCCAGGCCCAGGGTGTCGGGACCGACTATGAAGACGACGCCGTCGGCCTCGGGCAGGGCGCCCATCAGCACCGGGAAGGCGAACCCGCGATAGCTGGCCAGGGCGCCGAAATAGGAGGCCACGGCGCCGGCCCCCTGCAGCACCTGCCGGTCCGGCGCGCCTACGAAGACGAAGGGCAGGCTCAGCGCCCGGTCGGCGTTGTCGAAGAAGGGCGCCGGCAGACGGGCCAGATCCGGAACGGCCGGGATGCGCGTGATGGTCAGGTCAAGGACGGTGCGCGTATTGCTGACCACCGCCCAGAGGGAGGAGTGCATGGGGTCTTCGCACTCGCGGGTGTAGTGGCCGGTGAAGCGAAGACCCAGGCGGTTGTCCACCAGCATCAGGGCGGGGTCCACCGGCAGCACCACCTGCCGTCCGCGGGCGGTGGCGGCGGTCAGCGGCAGGGTTGAGACCACCTCGCCGTTCATGGTCACGGTCAGGTGGCTGAGATCGGCCAGCAGGGCCGGGGAGTGGGCGTAGTTGAGCACCAGGTTGGCGCTGGTCACCACCTCGTCGGCGCCGAGCCGGAAGGGCAGGCCGGCCTCGCCATCCACCGAAACCAGCCGCAGCGGCTGTTCCACGCCCAGGTCGCGCAGGCTGATCTGCACCCGCCGGACGCCGGAGGATGCGTCTGTCGCGTTCACGCCCGGGAACGGCGGCGATGCGGGGTCTGCCGCCGCGTTCGCCGCCGGGCTGGGGAGGGGGGCCGCCTGCGCCCAGGCCGGCGAAGCTGGGGCGGCGATTGCCAGGGCCAGGAGACCGGTGGCGGCGAAGAGCGCGAGCGCGTGGCTCACCCCGGCCACGGGGCTGGAGG
>NZ_DAIMHV010000179.1:0-5018 GCF_036723115.1 Phenylobacterium sp.
GGGGCGGGGTCGCGCTCCGCCAGGGGCTTGAACGCCTCCAGCACCATCGCCTCTTCCCCGGGGTGGGTGCTGGCGGCCAGGACGACCGGCCGTCCGCCCCAGGCGTCTTTCAGCGCCGCCAGCTCGGCGGCGTCGCAGGGCAGGGGGGCGCCGATCGTCTTCAGGTTCAGCTGCGGGCCGGGTCGCGCGCCCAGGGCCGCCAGCCGTCCCGCCGTGGCCTCGTCCTGCGGCAGGATGAGGTCGAAGGCTGCCAACAGCCGCGCCGCCGCGGCCGGCGCCCGGGCCCAGCCACGCGCGCTCTTCTCCGTCATCCGGGCCGACGCCAGGGCCAGCCGTGTCCCCCGCGCCTGGGCCGCCAGGATCAGATTGGGCCAAAGCTCGCTCTCCACCAGCAGGGCCAGGTCCGGTCGCCAATGGTCCAGGAAGGCCGCGACGGCGCGCGGCCCGTCCACCGGGGCGTACTGGTGGAGGACGCCGAGGGGCAGGCGCCTGGCCAGCAGGTCGGCGGAGGTGCGCGTGCCGGAGGTGACCAGCAAGGCAAGGTCGGGGCGGGCGGCCCTCAGCGCCTCCACCAGGGGCAGGAGGGAGACGCTCTCGCCCACGCTCACCCCGTGCAGCCAGACCAGAGGACCGGGGGGGCGGGGTTGCGAGGCGCGCCCCAGGCGCTCGCCCAGGCGGGCGCCGTCCTCCTTGCCGCGCCGGGCCCTGCGGCGGAGTAGGGGGCCGGCCAGGGGTTCGGCGAGGCCGGCGGCCATGCGGTAGGCGGCGAGGGCGAGGCTCACGGACGTGTCCTCACACCACATCCGCAGGCGCGAGCCGGCAGTGGTCGGCCGCGCCGGTCTCCACCTGCAGGGTGACATGGCCGATCCCGAAGCGGGCCTGCAGCCCTTCGCAGGCCGCGTGCAGAAAGGCGTCGCCCTCCGGGTTGTCGGGCCGGGTCAGGTGGCAGGTGAGCGCGGTTTCTGTGGTGCTCATGGCCCAGATGTGCAGGTCGTGCACGCCTGTGACGCCGGGCAGGGCGGCCAGCCAGGCGCGAACGGCCTCCACGTCCATGCCCCGAGGCGCGGCGTCCAGGGCGAGATCGACGGAGTCCCGCAACAGACCCCAGGTGCCGATCAGGATCACCGCCACGATCATCAGGCTCAGCGCCGGGTCGAGCCAGTAGAGGCTGGTCAGCGCGATCAGTCCGGCCCCGATCACCACCGCCAGGGAGACGGCCGCATCGGCGGCCATGTGCAGAAAGGCGCCCCTGATGTTCAGGTCATCCTTGCGCCCGCCCATGAACATCAGGGCGGTGGCGGTGTTGATCACCACCCCGATGGCGGCCACCACCATGACCGGCCAGGCCGCCACCTCCGAGGGCTCCATCAGCCGGCGCACCGCCTCGGAGACGATGGCCCCCACGGCGACCAGCAGCAGGATGGCGTTGGCCAGGGAGGCCAGGATGGTGGCCTTGCGCAGGCCATAGGTCCGCCGTCCGGCGGGCCGGCGCTTGGCCAGGGTGGCCGCCCCCCAGGCCAGCAGCAGGCTGAGCACATCGGAGAGATTGTGGCCGGCGTCCGCCAGCAGGGCCAGGGAGCCGAACCAGAGCCCCGCAGCCACCTCGGCGGCCACGAAGCCCGTGTTCAACATCACCCCGACGGCGAAGGCCCGGCCGAAGTCCTTGGGCGCGTGGTGGTGATGACCGCCCAGGCCGTGGTCATGCCCGTGCCCGTGCCCGTGGTCATGGTGGTGGTCGTGGGAATGGGCGTGGTCGTGCGCCACCTCACGCCCCCGGATCGGCCCGGCCGGCCACCAGGGCCTCGGCGCGGCGGGTGGCGGCCGAGAGCCGCGCCGACCAGACTTCGCCCAGCTCGGCCAGAGCGGCTTCGTCGGCCTCGGCGGGCGCGCGCAGGGGACCATCCCAAACCACCACGCCCCGTCCGAAGGGGGCGGCGATCATCACCTGGTCCCAGGTCTTCAGCTGCGCGGCCGGCGCCGCGGCGATCCCCATGAGAAAGACCGGCGCGCCCGTCCGCCGGGCGATCTGCAGGGCGCCGGGGGCGATCACCTCATTGGGGCCGCGGGGACCATCGGGGGTGATTACAAGGGCGCCGCCCTGCTTCACCAGGGCCAGCGCCTCGCGAAAGCCGGCCACGGCGGCTCGGGCCTTGGCGGTGTCGCCCTTCTTGGCCGAGGACATGCGGATGGCGGGGAAGCCCGCATGGGCCAGGGCCTGGGCGATGAACTCCCCGTCCGCCGAGGGGGAGATGAGCGCCTTGGTGTCCTTGCGCCACCACTGGGGCGCCACCGACAGACAGAGCGGAATCCGCCCGTGCCAGAAGAGGGCCAGGGCCCCTTCCTCGCCCACCAGGGTGGGCTCCACGCAGTCGACATCCACGTGGCGCCAGCGCACTGTGCGCAGGACCAGCTTCAGATAGGCGCCCAGCGTCCAGCCCAGGACGGCCTGGACCCCCGGCCGGCGCAGCAGGCCCTTCATGGGGCGCTCTCCGTCTCCAGGTCCTGGTTGCGGGCCAGCCGCGCATAGAGGCCGCCGGCCTTGAGCAGGGCGGCATGGTCGCCGCATTCCACCACCTGGCCGCGGTCGATCACATAGATGCGGTCGGCCTTGCGCACCGTCGACAGGCGATGGGCGATGAGAAGGGTGGTGCGCCCGGCCATGAGGCGGCTGAGCGCCGCCTGGACCTGGGCCTCGCTCTCGGTGTCGAGCGCGCTGGTGGCTTCGTCCAGCAGCAGGATGGGGGCGTCCTTCAGGAAGGCGCGCGCGATGGCGATGCGCTGGCGTTGCCCGCCCGACAGTCGCGCGCCGGCCTCTCCGGCCAGGGTGCGGTAGCGTTCGGGCAGGGCCATGATGAAGTCGTGGGCCGCCGCCGCCTGGGCCGCGGCGTCGATCTCCTCGTCCGTGGCGTCGGGGCGGGCATAGGCGATATTGGCCCGGATGGTGTCGTCGAAGAGAAACGGCTCCTGGGTGACCAGGGCGATCTGGTCGCGCAGGGAGGCCAGGGTCGCCTGCCGCACATCGATCCCGTCCAGGGTCACCCGCCCGCCGGTCACGTCATAGAAGCGAGGGATCAGGTTCAGGATGGTGCTCTTGCCCCCGCCGGAGGGGCCCACCAGGGCGATGGTCTCGCCGGGCGCAGCCTGCAGGCTCACCTCGGTCAGGGCCGGCGCGCCCTCGCCATAGGCGAAGCTGACGGACTCGAACGCGATGGCGCCGCGGACGCGGGGCAGGACCTGGGCCTCTGGGGTGTCACGCACCTCCGGCTCCACATCCAGGGCGGCGAACAGGCGGCGCGCCCCGGCCATGCCTTCGGCGAAGACGGTCTGCAGATTGGCCAGCTGCCGCAGGGACTGGGACGCCACCCCGAGGGCCCCGATGAAGGCCACGAAGGCCCCCACATTCATGGCCCCGGTCCCGGCCCGCCAGCCGGCATAGGCCATGACGGCGGCCACGATCAGGGTCATCAGGGTTTCGGTGGCCGGCGCGGCGGTGGCCCGGGCGTTGGCGCCCTTGACCAGATGGGCCTGGCGCCTGGCCACCACCTGGGCCACGCGGGTCTCCTCGTAGGTCTCGCGGTTCTCGATCTTGACCACCCGCACCCCGTCCAGGCTCTCCATGATCGCCGTGGACAGCGCCGAGGTCTCGGCCATGGCCCCCTTGGCGGCCTTGGTGGTCTTCCTGGAGAAGCGCCGCATGATGCCGCTGGCCGCCGGCGCGGCCAGCAGGATGGCCAGGGTCAGGACCAGATCGTTGGAGATCATCACCAGCACCGCCCCGATCACCGTCAGGAAGTGCTGGGTGTAGTTCACCAGGCCCGAGGTCGCCGCCT
The DNA here is from genome assembly GCF_036723115.1 of Phenylobacterium sp. Classification (GTDB taxonomy): domain Bacteria; phylum Pseudomonadota; class Alphaproteobacteria; order Caulobacterales; family Caulobacteraceae; genus Phenylobacterium. Next base: position 3,831 of record NZ_DAIMHV010000179.1, read on the forward strand.
CGCGGATCAGGTTGGCGTCATAGAGCACCGAGGCCACGTGGCCGCCGGAATGCTGGGCGCGCAGGCGGGCCAGATCGGCGCGCACCAGCTTGCCGAACAGCTGGACCTGCACATCTCCCACCACCCCGTTGCCGATGCGGTTGACCAGCGAGGCCTGGGTCACCTGGGCGATCCCGCGCAGCACCGCATAGCCGGCGATGGCCAGCGGGATGGACCAGATCGCGCCCGGCCGCTGGACCACCAGCAGGTCGTTGATCGCCGGCTCCAGGATCTGCACCAGCCGGGCGCTGCAATAGGCCACGATCACGGCGGCGACCAGGGCGAGGGCGAACCCCTTCCAGCGCGGCTTCAGATAGACCTGGGCGATCCGGCCCAGCAGGACGCGGGTGGGCGTCTCCGAAGCGGCGATGTCGGCCGGGGTGCTCATGGTCCTGGGGTCGTCCGTCAATGCGCCCAAGTCAAGGCCAGGCCCGCCCCCGCGGGTGTTCCCGGCCCCCTGAGACTTCCGTTTTGTCGGCTCAGACCCTAGTTAGGCCCAAAGTCACGGGAGCCCGTCTTGGCTGGATTCGACCTGAGCACCCCGGAAGGCCGCAAGCGCGCCCGGCGGGACTACATGTGGAACGACCACGCCTTTTTGCGCCTGCGCTTCCAGAACGCCCACTGGATCAGCGACGAACTGGTGCGCACCAACCAGCCCTCGCCCGAGCAGCTGGCCGGGTGGAAGGCGCGCGGGATCAAGACGGTCATCAACCTGCGCGGCGGGTTCGACGGCAGCTTCCACGTGCTGGAGAAGGAGGCCTGCGAACAGCTCGGCCTGACGCTGGTGGACTTCACCATCACCTCGCGCGAGGTGCCGAGCCGCGCCCGCGTCCTGGGCGCCCGCGATCTCTTCCAGACCATCGAATATCCGGCCCTGATGCACTGCAAGTCCGGCGCGGACCGGGCGGGCATCATGAGCGTCTTCTACATGCACTTCCGCAAGGGCAAGACGATCGCTGAGGCCATGGACCAGCTCCACCTGCGCTACCTGCACGTGAAGGCCGGCAAGACGGGGGTGCTGGACTACACCTTCGAACGCTACCTGGCCGAGGGCGAGCCTGCGGGCCTGTCCTTCATCGAATGGGTCGAAAGCCCCGCCTACGACCCCGACGCCATCAAGGCCGACTTCCGCGCCCAGTGGTGGGGCAA
>NZ_DAIMHV010000180.1:0-4992 GCF_036723115.1 Phenylobacterium sp.
CCACCGGGACCTTCACCGCCTCCACCGCCTGGGCCACCAGGGGCAGGGTCCCGACCAGGCCCGTATGTCCGCCCCCTTCCCCGCCCTGACAGATGACCGCGTCGCAGCCGGCCTGCTCGGCCTTGACCGCGTGCTTCACCGCCCCGCAGACCACCATCACCTTGAGGCCCGCGGCCTTGAGCTTCTCCATGATCGGCATGGGCACGCCCAGGCCGGCGATGAAGGACGAGGCGCCCTCGGCGATGATGATCTCCACCGAGGCCGTCAGGCTCTCGGGCGAGGCGGCCAGCAGATCGACGCCGAACGGCTTGTCGGTGAGCTTGCGGACCTTGCGCATCTCGTCGCGGATGAAGTCCGGAGACCGGCCGGCCATGCCTAGCACGCCATAGCCGCCGGCCTCGCAGACCGCGGCCACCAGCTCGGCATAGGCCACCCCGCCCATGCCCGCCTGCATGATCGGATGGCGAATCTCCAGAAGGTCGCAGAGCGGCGTGTGCAGGGCCATGGCGTCGTCTCCCGTAGTGTTCTCGTTCCCCCCACCATGGCGCCGGAGGGGCCTTGGGAAAATGGTGACGCCGCGTCAGGGGCTAAGCCCGAGGATTGCACCACGAAGAGCACGAAGAACACAAAGGCGTCTCAACCTCGGCGGTCCCTTCGTGCCCTTTAGGGTTCAAACCCGTTGCGCCTGCGGCGCGTATCCATCTCAGAAGATGCCGTAGCCGCCGTCGATCAGGACCGAGTCGCCGGTGTGGAAGCGCGAGGCGTCGGAGGCGAAATAGACCGCCATGCCGCCGAAATCCTCCGGCTGGCCCCAGCGGCGCATGGGCACGCGCTTGATGACGTTCTCGTTGAACTTGTCGTTGTCCTGGGCGCCGGCGGTCATGTCGGTGGCGATCCAGCCGGGCAGGATGACATTGGCGCGCACGCCATAGCGGGCATGCTCCACGGCGATGGCCCGGATCATGGGGATCAGCGCGCCCTTGGTCGCCGCATAGGCCTGGTTGCGCGCCGCCCCGTCCAGAGCCGAGAGGGAGGAGATGGCCACGAGCGAGCCGCCCTGGCCGTCCCCGGCCCGCTCGACCATGTGCTTGCAGGCCTCGCGCAGGGTGAAGAACACCCCGTCCAGGTTCACCGACAGCACCTTGCGATAGGTCTCGGTGGGAAACTCGGCGAAGGACCGGGCGCCGCCGCCGATGCCGGCGTTGGCGATCACGGTGTGGACCGCGCCCATGGCGGTCACCGCCTCAGTCATGGCGGCGGCCACGGCGGTCTCGTCGGCCACATTGACCACCTGGGCCAGCACCCGCCCGCCATGGGCCTTGAGCTGTTCCTCGGCGCGGGCGTTCTTGTCGGGGTTTGAGCCCCAGATCACCAGGTCGGCGCCGGCCTGGGCCAGGGCCTGCGCCATGCCAAGACCGATGCCGCCATTGCCCCCGGTCACCAGGGCGACCTTGCCGGTCAGGTCAAAGGGTTTGTAGGCCACGGCGTCCTCCTCACATTCAAACACTTGTTGGGCGCGAGGAAAGGCGCCTGGCGGCTTCAGGTCAAGGGCGAGGCGCCCTCAGGTCGCCGTCCAGCCGCCGTCCACCGACAGGGTGGCTCCGGTGGCCGAGGCGCCCATGTCCGACACCAGATAGAGCAGCAGGCCCGCCAGGTGGTCGTATTCCACGAAGGCCTTGTTGGGCTGGGCCGCCAGGATCACCTCCTCGACGACCCGGTCCTCCGGTATACCGCGGGAGCGGGCCTGGTCGCCGATCTGCGCCTCCACCAGGGGGGTCTTCACATAGCCAGGACAGATGGCGTTGCAGGTGACGCCGGAGCGCGCCAGCTCCACCCCCACCGCCTTGGTCAGGCCCACCAGGCCGAACTTGGCGGCCACATAGGCCGACTTGAAGGGCGAGGCCACCAGGCCATGCGCCGAGGCGAGGTTGACGATCCGTCCCCGCCCCTGGGCCTTCATGATCGGCACGGCGGCGCGGGTGGCGTGGAAGGCCGAGGACAGGATGATGGCCTGGATGGCGTCCCACTTCTCCGGTGGGAAGTCCTCGATGGGGGAGACGTGCTGGATGCCGGCGTTGTTGACCAGGATGTCCAGCCGGCCGAACTCTCGCCGCGCATAGTCCACCAGGTCGGCGATCTCGTCGGGCCGGGTCATGTCGGCGGCGTGGTAGCGGATGGCCGCATTGGTCCTGGCCTGCAACTCGCGCCGATCGGCCTCGATGGCGGCGGGATCGCCCAGGCCGTTGAGGATGACGTTCACCCCCTGCTCGGCCAGGGCGCCGGCCAGGGCGCGGCCGATGCCGCTGGTGGAGCCGGTGACGATGGCCACGTGGCCGGCGAGTCCGTAGTCGATGGCCATGCCAATGCTCCTAGTCTTAAGGGCGCCTCAGGCCGCGGCGGCCTGGGGCTGGGGCCGCATGAAGGTCCACTCCCCCGGCTGGGATTCGCCGGCGACGAAGCGGTAGCCCTCGCGGTCGAAGGCCTTCAAATCCTCAACCCGCTCGAGGCGGTTGTCGATGGCGAAGCGCGCCATCAGGCCGCGGGCCTTCTTGGCGTAGAAGGACACGATACGGGCCTGACCGTCCTTTTCCTCAAGGAAGCGGATGTTGAGCAGGGGCCGCTTCAGCGCCCGGGCGTCCACGGCGCCGAAATATTCCTGGCTGGCCAGGTTCACCACCGTGGGATCGGCATGGTCCATCGCCGCCGCGTTCAGGGCGCGGGCGATCTTGTCGGCCCAGAAGTCATAGAGGTTGGCGCCCCGGGCGGTCGCGAGCCGCGTGCCCATCTCCAGCCGGTAGGGCTGGATCATGTCCAGCGGCCGCAGGAGGCCATAGAGCCCGGAAAGAATGCGCAGACGGTCCTGCGCCCAGTCGAGGGCGGCGGGATCGAGCTCACGGGCCTTCAGCCCGGCATAGACATCGCCGTTGAAGGCCAGCGCCGCCTGCAGGCCGGTGCGGGCCTGGGGATCGAAGGCCTGGAACCGCTGGCGGTTGAGCTCGGCGAGGTTGTCCGACAGGGACATCAGCCGCTTCAGCTCGCCCGCGCTCAGCTTGCGCGCCACCTGGGCAAGTTCGGACGTCTCCTTGGGAAACTGCGGCCAACTGGCCGGGAGGGCCTCGGCAGGCGCTGAAAAGTCCAGCGCCTTGGCGGGTGAAAGCACGATGATCATGACGCCCCTTTGCCGGGACTCCGTGACGAAGCCAAGACGGCGGGCGCCGGTTAGAACAGGACCCGGGGATTCATGATGCGCTTGGGATCAAGGGCTGCGCGGATCGCCTGCTGGGCGGCCAGCTCCACCGGCGTCTTGTAGCGGGCGGCCTCGGCGGTCTTCATGGCCCCCAGGCCGTGCTCGGCGGAGATGGAGCCCTCCAGGGCCGCGACGATGTCATGGACGATGCGCGACCCCTCGTCCCGCCGGGCGGCGTGGGGCGCGTCAGGAGCGCCCTCAGGACGAAGCACGTCATAGTGGATGTTGCCGTCGCCCACATGGCCGAAGGCGCAGATGCGGCAGCCCGGCGCAAAGGCCCGCATGGCGGCGCCAGCCTGATCAAGGAAGTCGGCCACCCGGCTCACCGGCACCGAGACATCATGCTTCCAGGTGGCGCCCTCGGGCTTTTGGGCCGGACTCTGGTTCTCGCGCAGGGACCAGAAGGCGCGGGCCTGGGCCTCGGCCTGGGCGATGGCGGCGTCGGCGATGAGGCCATCCTCCAGGGCGCGGGCCAGCAGGCGTTCCATGGCCGCCTCGGCGGAGCCCGGCTCCCCGGAGGCCAGTTCGATCAGGACGTACCAGTCGTGGCGGCCGGCCAGCGGATCGCGCTGGTCGGCGATGTTCTTCAGGGCGAAGTCGACCCCCACCCGGCTGATCAGTTCGAAGGCCTCGACGCCTCCGCCCGCGGCGTCCTTGGCCCGGGCCAGCAGATCCAGGGCCTTCTGCGGACTGTCCGTCCCCACCATGGCCGTGGCGCGGGACGCCATGACCGGGAACAGCTTGAGCGCCGCGGCCGTGACCACGCCCAGGGTGCCCTCGGCCCCGATCAGCAGTTGCTTCAGGTCATAGCCGGTATTGTCCTTGCGCAGCCGCTTCAGCCCGTTCCAGACCTCGCCATTGGGCAGCACCGCTTCGAGCCCGATGACCAGGTCGCGGGTGGTCCCATAGCGCAGCACCGCCGTGCCGCCGGCATTGGTGGAGACCACCCCGCCGATGGTGGCGCTGCCCTGGGAGGCCAGGTCCAACGGAAAGCGCCGCCCCTTGGCCAGGGCCGCGGCGTGCGCCGCCTGCAGGGTCACGCCGGCCTCGCAGACCATGACGTCGTCCAGGGCGTCCACATCGCGCACCGCGCGCAGACGCTCGGTGGAGAGCAGGATCTCGCCTTGCGGGATCTGACCGCCCACCAGCCCGGTGTTTCCGCCTTGCGGCGTGATGGCCACGCCCGCCTCGGCGCAGAGCCCCACCACGGCGGCCACATCTGCGGTGGAGCCCGGCAGGGCGAGGAACGGGGTCTGACCGGTCCATCGGTCACGCCACTCCAGCAGCTTGGGCGCCAGGCGGTCAGGGTCCTGGCTCCAGCCGCCTTCGCCCAGCACGGCCTTGAGACGGGAGATGAGATCGGCGGGGACGGGGGCGGTCATGGGGCAAATCTAGAACAGGATCGGCCCGGGCGGAATTGGATCATGGGCCGTCCGGGCGCGGAGCGGACCCCCGCCCCACCTTCAGCCCACGAAGCCGGCCGCGCGGCGCAGGCGATCGATGATGGCCTCCCCCAGACCTTCGGAGGGAATGGGCGCCACGGCGATGGCGCGCGGGCGCGTGCGGTCGGCGGCGCGCAGATGGGAGAAGAGGTTGGCGGCGGCCTCGGCGAGGTCGCCGGCGGGGCTGAGATTGAACACCCGGTCGCTGCTCGGCGCGCCGGGTCCGAAGGCGAGATAGGCCTCGCCGGGGGCGGGCGCGTCCGCCTCCAGCCGCACCGGGGCGTCGGGGGCGTAGTGCCGGGC
>NZ_DAIMHV010000181.1:0-4954 GCF_036723115.1 Phenylobacterium sp.
ATCTGATGGGCGAGGCGCTCAAGGCCATCTGCATCCGTCGCGAGTTCAACGTCTGGGCCAGCGACCGCTCCAGCCCGATCGTCGATTGGCTGCGCGCCCTGGCGCGGGAGGCGCACGGCGCCTGCGGCGGCCGCGGGGTGGGCGCGGTGGGCATGTGCTTCACCGGCGGCTTCGCCCTGGCCATGATGACCGAGCCCTCCGTGGTGGCGCCGGTCCTGGCCCAGCCTTCGCTGCCGCTGATCGCCGGCTCCCGTCGGCGGGCGGCAGGCCTGGGTGTAAGCCCGGCCGAGATCGCCTGCGCCAAGGCCCGTTTCGAGGCCGAGGATCTCTCCATGATCGGCCTGCGCTTCAAGGGCGACGCCCTGGTGGGTCAGGCGCGCTTCGACCGCTACCGGGCCGCGTTCGGCGCTCGCTTCGAGGCGATCGAACTGGAGGACGCCGACGCCTCCCCCTCCGACATCCCGCCCCACTCGACCTTGACCCTGCACCTGGACCGCCAGGGGCCGACGGCGGCGGCGGCCGAACGGGTGATCGCCTTCTTCGCCCAGCGGACGGGGGCGGGCGGCGGGGACGCCCCGGCCCCGTGACGCCTTTTCCGGGGCGCATTTTGCGCCGATAATCGGTTTCCACCGATGGGAACGCGCTGTAGAAGCGCGCCCTTCCCTGCGCCGGGCGTTCGATCCGCCGGCCAGGCCTATGATCTGAAGAGCGCCCTCCATGACCCGTCGTCCTCCCTCCCGCGGCCCCAGCGGCCGTCCCGCCCCCAAGGGACCGAGCCAGCGCCAGCTGCGCGCCGGCGAACTGGTGCGCCACGCCCTGGTGGAGATCCTCCGCGAAGAGGACCTGGACGACCCGGTCCTGTCCGGGGTCTCGGTGACCGTCACCGAGGTCCGGGTCAGCCCCGACCTGCGCCACGCCATCTGCTTCATTCAGCCCCTGGGCGGGGAAAACGCCGCGGAGGTCACCGCGGCCATGAACCGGGCCTCGAAGTTCTTCCGCGGGCGGCTGGGGCGGATGATCGACATGCGCGCCACCCCGGAACTGAAGTTCCTGCACGATGAGACCTTCGACGCCGCAGCGCGGATGGACCGGCTGTTCGACGATCCCAGGGTGCGCCAGGACCTGGCCCGCGCCGCCGAAGGCGAGCGCGACGGCGACGGCGAAGGGGACTGACCCCATGGGCCGTCGTCGCAAGGGAGAGGCGGTGTCCGGCTGGATCTGCCTGGACAAGCCCTATGACCTGACCTCCACCCAGGCTGTCAGCCGGGTGCGCCGCATCTTCAACGCCCAGAAGGCGGGCCATGCCGGCACCCTCGATCCCCTGGCCACCGGGGTCCTGCCCATCGCGCTGGGGGAGGCCACCAAGACCGTGGCCTTCATGATGGAGGCCGAAAAGGCCTATCGTTTCACCATCGCCTGGGGGACCTCCACCACCACCCTGGACCGGGAAGGCGAGGTGACCGGCCGCTCGGACGTGCGTCCCACGCCCGATCAGGTGAAGGCTGTGCTCGGCGAGTTCGAGGGCCAGGTGATGCAGGTTCCGCCGGCCTATTCGGCCATCAAGGTGGATGGCGAGCGGGCCTATGATCTGGCCCGGGCCGGCGAGAACGTAGAGCTGGCCGCCCGCCCGGTGATGATCCACGGCCTGGCCCTCGGCCAGCCCCTGGATGCTGACCATCTGGAGCTGGTCATGGACTGCGGCAAGGGCGCCTATGTCCGCGCGGTGGTCCGGGATCTGGCCGCCCGCCTCGGGGCCGAGGCCCATGTGCGCGACCTGCGCCGCACCCGCGTGGGCCCCTTTACCGAGGGCGCGGCGATCGGACTGGATTTACTTGAGGATTTGGGGCATAAGGCCCGCCAGTCGGAGGCCCTGCTTCCGGTCGAGACCGCGCTGGACGACATCCCGGCGCTGGCCGTGACCGATGAAGACGCCTTCCGGCTCAAGCAGGGACGGTCGATCGTTCTCGTTCCCCGACAGGTTGAAGACTTGAGGGCCAGGCTGTCGCCGGGCTCTCGAACCGTTTCAGCCCTATGCCGGGATCGGATGGTCGCCCTCTGCGAGATGCGCGCCGGCAAGCTCGAGCCGTCGCGGGTCTTTCATCTCGATTAGAGCGGAGACAACCCGATGTCGATCACGGCCGACCGCAAGGCGGAAATCATCAAGTCCCACGCCCGCGGCGAGGGTGACACCGGAAGCGCCGAAGTGCAGGTGGCGATCCTGACCGAACGGATCGTCAATCTCACCGAGCACTTCAAGACCCACAAGAAGGACAACCACTCGCGCCGGGGCCTGCTCAAGCTCGTCTCCCAGCGCCGGTCGCTCCTCGATCACCTGAAGAAGTCCGACCAGGGCCGCTATCAGGCGCTCATCGAGGTCCTCGGCCTCCGCCGTTAAGGACCTCCGTACCGCCCCCGCCCTTGCGCGGGGGCGTTGCATATCGGGACCCGCAAGTCTTGGGTTCCACCCGGCGCCTCGCCCCGTGCGGCGCGCCGCTTTACGGCCGCCGCCCGTCCGCACAGGCCAGGACGGGCGACCGGCGGCCCCGGGGCCTAGAGCGCGTTCCGATAAGTGGGAACCGGTTATCGGATCGAAACGCGCTCAAGTCTTTGAGTTTAGAGCCTGATTCAACGATCAGACGGTTCCGTCTGATCGCATCAGGCTCTAAGGCCCCACACAGACGTACGCCGAGGGTTCAGACGAAATCCTCATCTGCCTGTTCACCTGGAGAGGATTTCGGAAGTCCGACGCCCTGTCCGCCCCCGCCAGGAATACGCCTGCGGGATCTGAAAGAAGAAAATCATGTTCGATATCAAACGTAAGACCATCGAGTGGGGCGGCAAGACGCTGACCCTCGAAACCGGCCGCATGGCCCGTCAGGCTGACGGCGCGGTGCTGGCCACCTATGGCGAGACCGTGGTGCTGGCCACCGCCGTCTACGCCAAGAGCGCCAAGCCGGGTCAGGACTTCTTCCCCCTGACCGTCAACTATCAGGAAAAGACCTATGCCGCGGGCAAGATTCCCGGCGGCTTCTTCAAGCGTGAAGGCCGGCCCTCGGAAAAGGAAACCCTGGTCTCCCGCCTGATCGACCGTCCGATCCGCCCCCTGTTCGTCAAGGGCTTCAAGAACGAAGTCCAGGTGGTCGTCACCGTCCTGGCCCACGACCTTGAGAACGATCCCGACATCGTCGCCCTGGTCGCCTCCTCGGCGGCCCTGGTGATCTCCGGCGCCCCCTTCATGGGCCCCATCGGCGCGGCCCGCGTGGGCTTCATCGACGGCGAGTACGTGCTCAATCCGACGCTGGAGCAGATGAAGGAAACCCAGATGGACCTCGTGGTGGCCGGTACGGCCGACGCGGTCATGATGGTGGAATCCGAAATCCAGGAACTGACCGAAGAGCAGGTCCTGGGCGGCGTCTCCTTCGCGCACAAGTCCATCCAGCCGGTGATCGAGGCGATCATCGAACTGGCTGAGCATTCGGCCAAGGAGCCCTTCGAGTTCGAGGCCGAGGATACCGACGCCCTGAAGGCGAAGATGAAGGCTCTGGTGGGCGCCGATATCGCGGCCGCCTACAAGATCACCAAGAAGCAGGACCGTTACGAGGCGCTCGGCCAGGCCAAGGCCAAGGCGGTCGAAGCCATGGTCAAATCCGAGGCCAACCCGGACGGCGCCGACGCTCAGAAGCTGGCCGGCGTGTTCAAGGAACTCGAGGCCGACGTGGTCCGCCGCGGCATCCTCGACACCGGCCTGCGCATCGACGGCCGCACCGTCGACAAGGTCCGTCCCATCGTTTCGGAAGTGGGCGTCCTGCCCCGGGCCCACGGCTCGGCCCTGTTCACCCGCGGTGAGACCCAGGCCCTGGTGGTCGCCACCCTGGGCACCGGCGACGACGAGCAGTTCATCGACGCCCTGGAAGGCACCTATAAGGAGAAGTTCCTTCTCCACTACAACTTCCCTCCCTTCAGCGTCGGGGAAGCCGGCCGCATGGGTTCGCCCGGCCGTCGTGAAATCGGCCACGGCAAGCTCGCCTGGCGCGCCGTCCGGCCGGTTCTGCCGGCCACGGAAGACTTCCCCTACACCATCCGCCTGGTCTCGGAGATCCTGGAGTCCAACGGCTCCTCCTCCATGGCCACGGTCTGCGGCGCCTCTCTGGCCATGATGGATGCGGGCGTGCCCCTGAAGAAGCCGGTCTCCGGCATCGCCATGGGCCTGATCCTGGAGTCCGACGGCTTTGCGGTCCTGTCCGACATCCTGGGCGACGAAGATCACCTGGGCGACATGGACTTCAAGGTGGCCGGCACGGCTGATGGCATCACCTCGCTGCAGATGGACATCAAGATCGCCGGCATCACCGAGGAGATCATGAAGAAGGCGCTGGAGCAGGCCAAGGCCGGCCGCCAGCACATCCTCGACGAGATGACCAAGGCCATGGACGCGCCGCGCACCGAGCTCGGTGAGTACGCGCCCAAGATCGAAACCATGAAGATCGCGGTGGACAAGATCCGCGAAGTCATCGGTTCCGGCGGCAAGGTGATCCGCGAGATCGTCGCCGAGACCGGCGCCAAGGTCGACATCTCCGACGACGGCACGATCAAGATCGCCGCCTCCGAGCAGTCCAAGATCGACGCCGCCCGCGACTGGATCAAGTCCATCGCCTCGGAGCCGGAGATCGGCGCCATTTACACCGGCAAGGTGGTCAAGGTGGTGGACTTCGGCGCCTTCGTGAACTTCTTCGGCGCCAAGGACGGCCTGGTTCATGTGAGCCAGATCTCCAATGAGCGCGTGGGCAAGGTCTCCGACGTGCTCACCGAAGGTCAGGAAGTGAAGGTCAAGCTTCTGGGCTTCGACGATCGCGGCAAGACCCGCCTGTCCATGAAGATCGTGGACCAGCAGACGGGTGAAGACCTGTCCAAGACGGAAGGCGCCGCGGCCGACGCCTAAGGCGCCGTTCCGGTC
>NZ_DAIMHV010000182.1:0-4942 GCF_036723115.1 Phenylobacterium sp.
CTCAGCGCCCGTGCTTCGCCCCACCCTGGTCGCCCCCGCCCGCAGGCGGGGGGCGTGGAGAGCTGGGGCTGAGCGTTCAGCGTCCGGGGCAGGCGCCGGTAGAGACCGCCTCAGGCCCGTCGGGCGGCGATGTGGTTGTCGATCACCGCCTCCAGCACGGTCAGGGGCATGGCGCCTGACAGCAGGCCGGCGTCGTGGAAAGCGGCCATGTCGAAGCGCGGTCCCAGGGCCTGGCGGGCCTTGTCGCGCAGACGCAGCCAGGTGAGCTTGCCCACCATGTAGCTGCACGCCTGAGCGGGCCACACCGCATAGCGCTCGATCTCGGTGGTCGATGAGGAGATCGGCGAGCCGTCGATGGACGACATGGTCTCGATGGCCTGCTCGCGGCTCCAGCGTTTGGCGTGCAGGCCGGTGTCCACCACGAGGCGCGCGGCGCGGAACAGGGCGGCCTGAAGATAGCCCAGCTCGCCCAGGGGATTGTCCTCATAGACCCCCATCTCCTTGGCCAGTTCCTCGGCGTAGAGGGCCCAGCCCTCGCCATAGGCCGAGATGAAGGTGGCCCGGCGGATCATCGGCAGATCGGCCTCCTGCTGCAGGGCCAGCTGCATGTGGTGGCCGGGCAAGGCCTCATGATAGGTGAGCGTCGGCAGGGTCCAGGTGGGATTTTCCGCCGTGTCGCGCAGGTTGATCCAGAAGATGCCGGGGCGCGAGCCGTCCAGGGTGGGCTGGTTGTAATAGCCCCCCGGCGCGCCGGCCTCGATGAAGCTCGGCACCCGTCGCACCTCCACCGGCGCCTGGGGCAGGGTCCCGAAATAGTCGGGAAGCCGCTTGGCCATGGCCTCGGTCATGACGTTCAGGCTTTCGATCAGCTCGACCTTGCCCGCGTCGGTGTTGGGGTAGTGGTATTGCGGGTCCTTGAAGAGGGCGGCGATGCGCTCGCCGACGCTGCCCTGGGTGTAGCCCTGCGCCTGCAGGATCACCTCGGCCCGGGCCGACAGCTCCCGCGCCTGTTCCAGGCCGAGCTGATGGACCTCCTCGGCGCTGAGGGTCGTGGTGGTGGAGGCGCGCAGGGAGTGCTCATAGAAGGCCTCGCCGTCGGGCAGCCGCCAGCACCCCGCCTCGTGCACCGCCTGGGGCGCCCAGCTGCTGAGCAGGGCGATCTGACGGTCCAGGGCCGGCGCCACCTTGTCGGTGTAGATGGCCGAGGCGGCGGCGGCGAAATCCCCTTCCAGCCCTCGGGCGCGCGCCCGCTCGGCCACCGAGGTCACCAGGGGCGAGTCCGCCGGCGCGGTCTTCAGCCCGTTCATCTGGGTGAGCGCCCGCTCGATCACGAAGTCCGGGGGGATGACCCCCATGGCCGCCTCGGCCCGCGCCAGCTCCGTCTCCTGGTCCAGCACGGTGGCGAAGGCCTCGAGCCTGGCCAGATAGGCCTCGGCGTCGGCGCGGGTCTCGATCACATGCTGCGAACCGAGAAAGTCCGGAACATCCTGATAGGCGCCGTTGAGCTGGCTCAGCACATAGGGCGAGCCAGGACCATCGCCGCCGTAGGCGAACAGGCGGTTGGAGGCCGCGCGCGTCGCCAGTCCGTAATGCACGGCGTCATAATTGACCGCCGCCAGACCGGTGAGCTCTTCCCGCGGCAGGGTCTCCAGGCGGGCGAGTTGGTCGGCGGTGCGCGCCCGATCCCGGGCCATGGCCTCGGCCGAGGCCGGCGAGAGCTGGCTCTTGGCGGCCGCCCGGGCCCCGGTGTCCAGACCCAGGCGGGTGACCAGCTCAGGCCGGGCGTCCAGGGCCTCCTGGTAGAAGGCCTCCAGCATCGTGTTCAGACGTTGCTCGGCCTGCGGCGCCGTCCCCTGGGCCAGGGCGCGGGGGGCGGCGGTGAGCGCCATGGCGCCGGCGGCGCCGAAGAGCATCTGACGACGGTTGAACAAGGACCCGCTCCTGACTGTTACCTCTGTTACCGGTCAGGCTAGGGGGGACGGCCCGTCAAGGGAAGCGGCAAGGCGCCGCCGCGCGGCATTTCCCACGCGGCGGCTCAAGCCTCACTCGTGCTCAGGCCCGGCCTTCCGCTCGCCGCGGGCCAGCTTGAACACCACGCCCGACAACAGGGCCAGCGCCACAAGGTTGGGCAGGGCCATGCTGGCGTTGGAGATGTCGCCCAGACGCCAGACGAAGGTGATCTCCTGGAACGAGCCCACGAAGATCATGATCACCCAGATGACCCGGAAGGGGATCTTCACCCGGTCGCCGAACAGGTGGGTCGCCGCCCGTTCACCGTAATAGCTCCAGGTCAGCAGGGTAGTGAAGACGAACAAGATCAGCGCCACCGAGGCGATGAGCGAGCCGATGGCGAAGCCGAACACCGGCATGGGGAAGGCCGCCGCATAGGCCGCCTCGGTCATGGCGAAGCCGTTCAGGTCGGACGTCCAGACGTGTTCCTGCAGGGTCTGCACCCCGTCCGGGCCGGTGTGCGGGAAGGCGCCCTGCACAGTGAGCAGGACGAGGCCTGTGGCGGTGCAGATCACGATGGTGTCGATGAAGGTGCCCATCATGGCGAAGCGCCCCTGCCGCGCCGGGTCCTCGGTCTGGGCCACGGCGTGGGCGATGGGGGTGGAGCCCTGGCCGGCCTCGTTGGAGAACAGGCCGCGGGCCACGCCGGCGCGGATCGCCATGATCATGGCCGAGCCCAGGAAGCCGCCCGTGGCCGCGTGGCCGGTGAAGGCGCTCTCGAAGATGACGGCGAAGGCGCCGGGCAGGTCCTCGATATTGATGGCCAGGGCGATGCCGGCCATCAGCAGATAGGCCAGCGCCATGGACGGCACGATCTTCTCGGCCAGGGCGCCGATGGACTTGATCCCGCCGATAATCACGGCGAACACCGCCGACGCCACGATGAGGCCGCCGACCCAGTCGGGCCAGCCGGTCAGGGCGTGAATGGAATCGGCCACGGAATTGGCCTGGATCATGTTGCCGGTGGTCACCGACGAGAAGAGGGTGCCGACGCAGAACAGCACCGCCAACCAGCCCCACTTCTTGCCCAGGCCCTTGCGGATATAGGTCATGGGACCGCCGCGGAAACCGCCATCGGGGCCGCGCTCCCGGTAGCGGATGGCCAGAGCCCCTTCGGCGAAGGCCAGGGCCATGCCGATCAGGGCTGTGACCCACATCCAGAACAGCGCGCCCGGGCCGCCCAGGGTGATGGCGGTGGCCACCCCCGCCAGGTTGCCGGTGCCGACCTGGCCTGAGAGGGCGGTGGACAGGGCCGCGAAAGGCGAAATCTCGCCCTTCTTCCCGTCGCCCTCGGCGTCGGCTTCCTTCTCGCTCTTGAAGAGGCCGATGAAGGCGGTTCCCAGCTTGGTGATGGGATAGAAACGCAGGCCCACCATCATCCAGAGGCCGACCCCGAACAGGGCGATCACCATGGGGGGGAAGGGCAGCACCGAGGCGCCGTTCCAGGTCCCGCCCCAGATGAAGTCGCTGACGTTGGTCACCTGGTCATAAAAGGCCTGAATGGCGCTGTTCTCTTCCGGCATGGATCTCCCCCTCGCCCCGCGCCCCGCGCGCGAGCGGCGAACCTAGACCCGGCCAGCCGGACTTGACCAGAGGCCACGCATAGCAGAGCCATTGCGCATCCCACCGACGAAAGACCTGTTCGCAACGGTGGCGTTTGGCGCATCATGGCGCCTCTGTCTCAGCCAGACCTGCAGAAAGAGCGCCATGCAGAGCCGTGTTCGTCGAATCCTCGCCCTCCCGCCGCGCCTGGCCCTGGCCTTGCCCCTGAGCCTGGCCGTCCTGTGGGCGGGCCAGGCGGCGGGCGCCGAGCACCGGGCCGAGGCGATCTTCGCCAGCGAACGGTTCGCCGCCGCCAGGGCGCACCTGGCGGCCGACCACGACCGCACCGTGGACGACATCATCACCCTGACGGAAATCCCGGCGCCGCCCTTCCAGGAGGAACGACGCGCCGGCGCCTATCTCGACATGCTCAAGGCCCACGGCCTTTCCGAAACCGCCATGGACGCCGAGGGCAACGTCATGGGCCTGCGGCGCGGGGCAGGTCCGCAAGGCGGCCCCGTGGTGGTGATCTCGGCCCATCTGGATACAGTGTTCCCGCCTGAGACCGACGTGACCGTGCGGCGGGAGGGCACGCGTCTCATGGCACCGGGCGTGGGTGACGACAGCCGCTCCCTGGCTGTCCTGCTGGCCTTTGTCCGCGCCCTGGACGCCGCGGGCGTCACCACCGTCCATGACCTGCTGGTCGTGGGCACGGTGGGCGAGGAAGGTCCCGGCGACCTGCGCGGGGTGCGACACCTCTTCCAGGCCGGCGCTTACAAGGACCGGGTGGCGGCCTTCTTCTCCTTCGACGGGACCAATCCGGCGGCCCTGGTCAACGGAGCGGTGGGCTCGAAACGCTACCGCGCCACCTTCATCGGCCCGGGCGGCCACAGCTATGGCGCCTTCGGCATCGTCAATCCGATGGCGGCCATGGCGCGGGCCACCGCCCGACTTTACGAGGTCGAGGTCCCCGTGACGCCGCGCACCACCTATTCGGCCAGCGTCACCGGCGGCGGGGTTTCGGTGAACTCAATCCCTGCCGAGGTCTTCACCGAGTACGACATGCGCTCGGAAAGTCCGCAGGCCCTGGCCGACCTGGAACGGCGCCTGTTGGAAATCCTGCATGTGGCTGTGGCCGAAGAGAACACGGCCCGATCCACCGCCCAGGGCGCCGTGCGCCTGGACGCCCGGGTCATTGGCGACCGGCCGGCCGGCGGCACGCCCGCCGAGGAGCCCTTTATTCAGGGCGTGTCCGCGGCGCTGCGTCAGCTGGGCTTCGAGCCGCGGCTGTCGGCCTCGTCCACGGACTCCAACATTCCCATGAGCCTGGGCATACCCGCCGTCACCCTGGGGTCCGGCGGGACGGGCGGGCGGGCGCACGCCCTGGACG
>NZ_DAIMHV010000183.1:0-4914 GCF_036723115.1 Phenylobacterium sp.
CCTTGGTGGGGTCCTTGCCCGAGAAGGCGCCGCCGCCGTGCGGGGCCGCGCCGCCATAGGTGTCGACGATGATCTTGCGGCCGGTCAGGCCGGCGTCGCCATCGGGGCCGCCGATCTCGAACTTGCCGGTGGGGTTGACCAGCCACTTGGTCTTCCGCGTGATCAGGCCTTCGGGGAAGACGCCTTCCACATAGGGCTTGATCAGGTCCTGCACCCGCTTGGGCGTGGCCATCTGCACGCCGATCCGCTTCTTGTGCTGGGTGGAGACGACGATCTTCAGCACCTCCACAGGCCGGCCGTCCTCATAGCGCAGGGTGACCTGGCTCTTGGCGTCGGGCTCCAGGGCCGCGCACTCGCCGGAGTGGCGCACCTCGGCCAGGCGCCGGAGGATGTTGTGTGAGTATTGCAGCGCCGCGGGCATCAGCTCGGGCGTCTCGTCGCAGGCATAGCCGAACATGATGCCCTGGTCGCCGGCGCCTTCGTCCTTCTTGTCGCTGGCGTCCACGCCCTGGGCGATGTGGGCAGACTGTTCGTGCAGATAGCAGGCAAACTTGGCCTTCTCCCAGTGGAAGCCCTTCTGTTCGTAGCCGATGTCCTTCACCGCGGCCCGGACCTTGGGCTCCAGGCTTTTGACGATCTCCTTGGTGAGCGCCTTGTTCTCGGCCTTGGACGCGCCGGGGCGTCCGGCGCGGACCTCGCCGGCCAGGACGATGCGGTTGGTCGTCACCAGGGTTTCGCACGCCACGCGGGCTTCCGGCTCGGCGGCCAGGAAGGCGTCGACCACCGTATCGGAGATCCGGTCGGCCACCTTGTCCGGATGGCCCTCGGAAACGCTTTCACTGGTGAAGATGTAGTTGGAACGGCTCAAGTGGGGCTCCGATCGAACGAAGACGGCGCGTGCGTCGCGCGGTTCGCAAAGATGGGGCGCACCCTATAAAGAAATCTTTATGTCCCGCAAGGGAGGCCGGGCGGCGGAGAAACTCAGTCCTCCGCCTCCGCCTCGGCCTCCTCGGCCATGGTCCGCACCAGGTCGAGCAGGCGTCGCCGCACCCGGGCCTGACGCACCTTGGGGAACAGGGCCGCCAGCTCCATGCCCTCCGGGGTCAGGAGAAAGTCGTGGACGGAGTCGCGGCCGTCCTCCTCCGGTCCGTTGGAAAGGGTGGGATCGCCGAGGCCTTCATAAAAATAGGCCACCGAGGTCTTCAGGGCGCGGGCCATCTCCCAAAGCTTGGAGGCGCTCACCCGATTGGCGGCGCGCTCATACTTCTGCACCTGCTGGAAGGTCAGGCCGATGGCCTCGGCCAGCTTCTCCTGGCTCACGCCCAGTTCCTTGCGGCGCAGGCGGATGCGCAGCCCTACATGGCGGTCGACCGGATTGGGGGTCCGGTCGGCGTCGAATTCGTTGGTCATGACGGTCCCTTGGACGGGATGGCGGGCCAGTCCTGGCGCCGCCGCGGGGGGTTGGCGGCTGTTAACGCCGTCGGACCAGGGGCGCCACCGCCAATAGCCCGGAAACGAGTAGTAACACCAGAAAGGGTAGATTTCCGAACCGGCTGAAGGGGGTCGGCGCCCCCGGCGGGGGCAGGGGGGCGTCGATCACGCCCCGCCGACCGAGGCCAAGCCACGCGCCGTCCAGGCGTCGACCGCGGGAATCGATCACCGCCGAGACCCCGGTGGGGGTGGAGCGGACCATGGGCAGCCCCTCCTCGATGGCCCGGTAGCTGGCCAGGTTCAGATGCTGCCAGGGGCCGCTGGTGGCGCCGAACCAGGCGTCGTTGGAGACATTGAGAATCCACTCCGGCCGCACGCCGGCGCGGGCGCCGGACTGGGCGGTGAAGCGCGGAAAGAGCGCCTCGTAGCAGATCAGCGGCTGCACCGGCGCCAGACCCGGCAGCACCAGGGGACTGGGGGCGGGGCCGGCGGTGAAGTCCTCGGGCATGTTGACCAGGCTGCGCAGGCCGATCCGGGTCATCAGGTCGCCCAGGGGCAGGAACTCGCCGAACGGCACCAGACGGTGCTTGTCATAGACCCCTTCCACCTGCAGCCCGCCCTCGGGCAGGCGGCGCAGGGCCACCAGGGCGTTGAAGTAGTCGTAGCCCCCGTCCGGGTTCAGTCCGGCCCGGTTGGCGCCCAGCAACACCATCTGGCCCGGCGCCAGAGCCGCCGACAGGGCCCGGGGATAGGGCTGCCCCGGGGCCATCAGGTCGTCGATCACGGCGGGCAGGGCGCCCTCGGGCCAGATGATCACATTGGGGCGGACAGCCGAAGGCTGGGCGCTGAGCGCCAGATAGTCCTGGAAGATCAGGTCGAGGTTCTCCGGCCGCCACTTGGTCTTCTGGTCGATATCGGCCTGGACGATGCGCACCACAGGCGCGTCTTCGCGCAAGGGGGGCGCCGACATGAGCCGCCAGGCGCCGCCGGCATAGAGCAGGACGAGAAGGGCCAGAGCCGCGCCGCCTGTCGCTGTCGCCTGGCGCCGGGTGAGCCCTGGCAGCACGCCCGGCGTCGCGGCGAGCGCCACGGTGATCCAGGTCAGGCCATAGACCCCCACCAGGGCCGCGGTCTGGGAGGGCGCGCCCCCCGCCCGCCAGGCTTCGCCCGGCAGATTCCAGGGGAAGCCCGTGAAGATGTGGCCCCGCACCCATTCGGCCGCGCCGAACGCGCCGGCGAAGACCAGCACGCGGGCCGGGCCGGTGAGCGGGGAGAGCCGGTAGAGGAGCACTGCCAGGCCCCAGAAGAGGGCCAGGCCGCCGGCCAGCAGGACGAGGGCGAAGGGCGCCATCCAGCCGTGGGCGGCGGCGTCCACCAGGAAAGCCTCGGCCACCCACCAGACGCTGATGGAGAAATAGCCCAGCCCCGCCAGCCAGCCCCTGAAGAAGGCGCTGGTCCGTAGCTTTCGGGCCGGCGCCTCGGCCAGCCGCAGGATCAGGGCGAACCCCAGCAGGCCGGGCAGGACGCCGAAGGGCGGATGGGCGAGACCCGCGGCCAGACCCGCCAGGAGCGCCAGCAGCCGCGCGCCCCAGGGATGAGCCTCCACGGCCCGCAGGGCGGCCAGGACCCTCGCCATGCCTCAGTCGGCCTCGGCCGGCGCCTTGGGGCCCGGCGCTGGCGCCGGGCCGGTGCTGCGCAGCCGCAGCCGCTTCACCCGCCGGGGGTCGGCGTCCAGCACCTGGAACTCGAAGCCCGCCGGATGATCGATCAGCTCGCCCCGCTGGGGCACGCGGCCGGCCAGGGCCGAGACGAGACCGGCCACCGTGTCGATCTCCTCCTCGAGGTCGGGCAGGGCCAGGGCCTGGCCCACCACGGCCTCCAGCTCCTCCAGGGGCGTACGGGCGTCCACCTCGAAGAGGCCGCCGGGCTTGGGCTGGATGGACTTGGCCTGGGCCTCGTCATGCTCGTCGTCGATGTCGCCGACCACGGCCTCGATCAGGTCCTCCAGGGTCACCAGGCCGTCGGTGCCGCCGAATTCGTCGATGACCAGGGCCATGTGGATGCGGGCGGCCTGCATCTGCAGCAGAAGGTCGGCCGCGCGCATGGAGGCGGGCACATAGAGGGCGTCGCGGCGGATGCGATGCAGGATGGGATCGGCGGCCTTGGGGCCGGCGCCGTTGGCCGACAGCAGGCGGAAGACGTCTTTCACGTGAACCACGCCCACGGGGTCGTCCAGGGTTTCCCGATAGATGGGCATTCGCGAGTGCTCGGCCTCGATGAACCGCTCCACCAGTTCGCCGAAAGGGGTGGAAAGCTCGACGGCGACGATGTCGGCCCTGGGGGTCATCACATCATCCACGCGAAGCGTCTGGAACGCCTCGGCCTGCCGGACCATGCGGTTCTCCGGCTCGGCGGGTCCCGGCGTCACTTCCGGCTCCGCCCCTTGGCGGCGGAACCTCTGCAGGATCGCCCGAAGCCCGCCGCCGCCCTGTCGGGGCGGGGAAGGCTCGGGCGAACTTCGATCGTCTGAGTTACCCATGGTCTCCCTGATCGGCCGCATAGGGATCTGGAACCCCGAGCCCGGCCAGCAGCCGCCGCTCCAGGGCCTCCATCTCCACGGCCTCGTCCTCGCTCATATGGTCATAGCCTACTAGATGCAGGACCCCGTGCGCCACCAGATGCTGCAGGTGATGGTCCAGGCGCTTGCCCTGATCGGCCGCCTCCCGGGCGCAGACCCCCTGGGCCAGGGCCAGATCGCCCAGGAAGCCTTCCGGATTCTGCGCGGCCGGGAAGGACAGCACATTGGTGGGGCCGGCCTTGCGGCGATAGTCGGCGTTCAGCTCGGCTACGGCCTCGTCATCGGTGAGCAGCACGGTCACCAGGCCGAAATCCACCGGCCGGGACGGCAGACGACCGGCCGCCGCCAGGGCCGCCTCCGCCGCGGCGCGCGCCAGGGCGGCCGCCTGGGGGAGGGCGTCCAGCCAGGCGTCGTCCTCGATCTCCACGTCGATCAATTGGCCCGTCCGTTCTGCACCACGTCGGCCTCATAGGCGCGCACGATGCGCTCCACCAGCGGGTGACGCACCACGTCCTCCGAGCTGAACCGGGCCACGCCGACCCCCTCCACCCCGTCCAGAATCCCCACCGCATGGGCGAGGCCGGAATCGCGGGTGTTGAGCAGGTCCACCTGGCTGGGATCGCCGGTGACGGCCATGCGGGCGCCTTCCCCCAGCCGCGTCAGCACCATCTTCATCTGCAGGCGCGTGGCGTTCTGCGCCTCGTCGACGATGACATAGGCGTGCGACAGGGTGCGGCCGCGCATGAAGGCGATGGGGGCGAGCTCGATCTCCCCCTTCTCCCGGCGCCGCCGGAACTGATCGACGCCCATGATGTCGGTCAGGGCCTCCCAGACCGGAGCCATGTAGGGATCGACCTTCTCGTTCATGTCGCCGGGCAGGAAGCCCAGGCGCTCGCCGGCCTCCA
>NZ_DAIMHV010000184.1:0-4893 GCF_036723115.1 Phenylobacterium sp.
CTCCAGCCCTGCGCCGGGCCCGTCCACGAGCTCCACATCGCGGGCCTGGAGCACTTCACCGCAAGCGGCGCAGCGATATTCCGGGGTGAAGACCTGGCCGCAGGCGTGGCGCAGGCGGTGCGCGGGCTGGCTGGGGTCCAGGAACCAGCGCCGTTCCCAGCGGATGATCATCAGGGCCGCACCGAAGAGGTCGCGGCCCATCTCGGTCAGGCGGTACTCCTCGCGCACCGGCCGCTCGCTATAGCGGGCCTTCTCCATCACGCCGACGGCGGTCAGGCGGCGGAGGCGATCGGTGAGGAGGCTGCGCGCCACCCCGATCCGCCCCTGGAAGTCCTCGAACCGGCTGACCCGCTGGAAGGCCAGATAGAGGATCATCAGGGTCCAGCGGTCCCCCAGCAGGTTCAGAGCCCGGCTGGCGGAATCGGCCTGGACCAGAAGCCCGCCGCTGGCCGCCTCGCCTGGCGGGGAGTTACGCGTCTCGACCATCAGCACTCTGAAATATTCAAACGGCGCAAACGCTTAGAGGCCGACACTTCCTTGTCAACCCGGCCGGCGATCACGCCTCAGGCTCGGGGCGCGCCGGTTTCGGCGGCCAGGGAAAGAAGGGCGAGGTGCGGCGGACATAGTCCTCATAGCCCGGCTTGCGGCGGCGCATGCGGCCTTCCACGGTCGGCATCCCGCTCCAGCGAGTCAGGGTGTAGACCAGATAGGCTGGCCCGACGATGGCGAACAGGCCAGGGGTGGTCTCGGCCGCCACCAGCCAAAGTCCCCACCAGACACAGGCGTCGCCGAAGTAGTTGGGATGACGGGTGTAGCGCCACAGGCCCTTGTCCAGCACCTGACCGGCGTTGTCGGGATTCTTCTGAAACTTCACCAGCTGCCAGTCAGCCAGGCTTTCGAACAGAATGCCGAAGATCGCCAGCCCCGCCCCCACATAGCCCAGGACGCCCAGGGCCGCAGGCTCATCGGCCACCTGCCCCAGCTGCACCGGGAGGCAGACCAGCCAGAGCAGCGGCATCTGCAGGGCGAAGACCAGGCGAAAGGAGGCGTAGCCATAGTTCCAGCCCCGCTCGGCCTTGGCCTTCTCCATCATGCGGACATAGCGGCGGTCGGGGCCGTGGTCGCGCCAGCGCCACAGCAGATAGCCCCCCAGGCGCACCCCCCAGGCCGCGCAGATCAGGGTCAGCACCAGCCGGCGCTCGGTATCGCCGCCGGTCTGAACGAAGGTGGAGCCCGCCACGGCCACCATGCCCAGCGCCCAGAGACTGTCCACAGGCGTGGGATCGCGCATGGCCACACAGGCCGCCCAGGCCAGAATGAACAGGACCAGCACCACCGCGGCGTTGATCGCCAGGATCGTCAGGATTTCCAGCATGTCTCCCCCCGCCCCGCGACGGCGGGGTCCATGTAAGTCTTTCTATGAAAGCTACTGGAGCGATCGGCCGGCCGCAAGGCTCGGGGCCGCGCCCGGTCGGCTTCAGGCGCCGGTTCCCACCACCAGGCTCACCGTGGTGGTGGTGGACCCGCCGATGTTCAGGGTCTGGCAGGTGCGCGCGCCCTCCACCTGATAGTCGCCGGCTTGACCCGTCACCTGCTTGCAGGCGTCCAGGGCCATGCGCACACCCGTGGCGCCCACGGGATGGCCCAGGCCGATCAGCCCGCCCGAGGGATTGATGGGCAGATCGCCGCCCATCTCGATGCGCCCCTCCTCCACCGCCTTCCAGGCCTCGCCGGGCGCCGTCAGGCCCAGATGATCGATGGCCATATATTCGGTGATGGTGAAGCAGTCGTGGGTCTCCACCACGTCGATCTGCGAGAGATCGGCGACGCCGGCCCGACGCCGTGCATCCTCGATGGCCCGGCGGACCTGCGGGAAGACATAGGGCTGATCGGCGCTGGCCCGGACCTTGGCTTCATAGGAGATGGGCGCGGAGCGATGCCCCCACCCCTTGATGCGCGCCAGGCTCTCCAGGGGCACGCCGCGCCGGGCGGCATAGTCGGCGGCCCTCGCCTCCGACGCCAGGAAGATCACGGCCGCGCCGTCGGTGACCTGGCCGCAGTCCTGCTTGCGGGTGCGCCCCTCCACCACGGGATTGGCCTCGTCGTCCTCAGTGAAGCTGGCCTCGCCGAAGGCCCACTGGCGGGTCTGGGCGTTGGGATTGCGCTTGGCGTTGGCGAAGTTCACCTGGGCGATGCGCATCAGGTGGGCGGGGTCCAGGCCGTAGCGGCGCTCATACTCGTCGGCCAGGTCGGAGAAGGCCCGGGGCCAGAGGAAGGTTGCGTCCTCGAATTCATGGCCGGTCCAAGCCGCCGCCCCCAGGTTCTGGGCCGCCTGCTGGCCGGAGACATTACGCATCTGCTCCAGCCCCACCACGCAAGCCAGGTCATAACGCCCGGCTTCCAGCTCGGCGGCGGCCGCCAGGATGGCCACGCTGCCCGAGGCGCAGGCCGCCTCGTGCCGGGCGGTGGGCAGGCCGTCGAAGTCGGGATGCACCAGGCCGAAAAAGCCCCCGAGCAGGCCCTGGCCGGCGAAGAGGTCGCCGACGAAATTGCCCACATGGCCGGTGTCGATGTCGGCGGGCTCCAGGTCCACCGCGGCCAGTCCCTGACCTACGGTCTCCGAGAAGGCGTCGGCCAGGTCCATGCCCTGGCGCGCCCAGTTGGTCGCAAAATCACTCTGCCAGCCGCCGAGAATATAGACCACCTGTCCTCCCTCCGGGCGACCGCCCGTGTATTGCCTCCGGGCGCTGGCGCCCGCGCCTTGTTAGTCTGATTATACAAGTCTCTCCGCCGCCTGGCCAGGGCGCTCTCGGCGGGCGTGGCGCAGGCGCCTGGCGCCCGGCCTGCGCCGGGTGCGGGGCTTGGCGCCGGGGCCGCAACGTGGCATCGGTCGCGCCCACACGCCTTGCGGCATGATCCCCTGTTCCGCTGCGCGCCCCGCAAAGGTCGCGACAGGAGATGAAACCGCTCGACGATCTCTTTGTTTTTGCAGGGTTCGCCGGTTTAGCTCAGCTGGTAGAGCAGCGGTTTTGTAAACCGAAGGTCGCGGGTTCGAGTCCTGCAACCGGCACCACCCGTCACCACGGCCCCTGACCTCAGGCTCAAGGCCCCGATAAGATCGCCCACGCCACGGCGACCACTGAAAGAAGATTCTCCATGTCGTTCCCCGCCACGCACCCGGCGCTCGCCCGCGCGCTCCAGGCGCAAGGCTATGAAGCCCCGACCCCCGTCCAGGCCGCCGTTCTGGAGGCCCCATCGGGCCAGGACCTGCTGGTCTCGGCCCAGACCGGCTCGGGCAAGACCGTCGCCTTCGGCCTGGCCGCAGCCTCCGCCCTGCTGGGCGAGGCCGAGCGGTTCGAGGCCGGAGCCGCCCCCCTGGCCCTGGCCATCGCGCCGACCCGTGAACTGGCTCTGCAGGTGGCCCGCGAGCTGACCTGGCTCTATGCCGAAACGGGCGCCCGCATCGTCACCTGCGTCGGCGGCATGGACGCCC
This sequence comes from Phenylobacterium sp., assembly GCF_036723115.1. Taxonomy (GTDB): domain Bacteria; phylum Pseudomonadota; class Alphaproteobacteria; order Caulobacterales; family Caulobacteraceae; genus Phenylobacterium. The sequence continues at coordinate 3,494 of NZ_DAIMHV010000184.1, forward strand.
GGCGCGAGCAGCGCGCCCTGGCCGCCGGCTGCCACATCGTCGTCGGCACCCCCGGACGTCTGCGTGATCACCTGGAGCGGGGCAATCTCGACCTGTCGGCCCTGAAGGTGGCCGTGCTGGACGAGGCCGACGAGATGCTCGACCTCGGCTTCCGCGAAGACCTGGAAGAGATTCTCGATTCCACGCCGGTGGAGCGCCAGACGCTCCTGTTCTCGGCCACCATCGCCAAGGACATCGTGGCGCTGGCCCGTCGCTATCAGCGCGAGGCCCAGCGGATCGACACCACCCGGCGCAACGAGGCCCATGGGGATATCGAATACCGGGCCGTGCGCGTGGCGCCGGGCGAGATCGAGAAGGCGGTGGTCAACCTGCTGCGCTACTTCGAGTCTCCCGGGGCGATGATCTTCTGCGCCACCCGGGAGTCGGTGCGTCACCTCTATGGCGCCCTGCGCGAGCGCGGCTTTTCCGCCGTCCAGCTCTCCGGCGAGCTCAGCCAGAAGGAACGGGCCGACGCCCTGCAGGCTCTGCGCGACGGCCATGCCCGGGCGTGCGTGGCCACCGACGTGGCCGCTCGGGGCCTGGATCTGCCCGACCTTGGCCTGGTGATCCATGCGGAGCTGCCGGTGAACAAGGCCGCCCTGCTCCACCGCAGCGGCCGCACCGGCCGGGCCGGGCGAAAGGGTGTGTCGGTCCTGGTGGTCCCCTACACCCGCCGCCGCCGGGCCGAGCAGCTGATCGCCGCGGCCGGGGTGGAGGCCCAGTGGATGGGGCCGCCTTCGGCCGACGAAATCCGCAGCCAGGATCAGGCCCGGCTGCTGGGCGATCCCATGTGGAGCGAGGCGCCCACCTCAGAGGATACGAGCCTGGCCCAGACCCTGCTGGAAGAGCGCGGCGCCGAGGCGGTGGCCCAGGCCCTGACGCGCCTCTACCGGGCCCGCCTGCCGGCGCCGGAAGAGCTGTTCGACGATGTCCGCGATCGCTCACCCGAGCGCGGCCCCCGCGCCGAACGCGGCGAACGGCCTGAACGCGGCGAGCGTCCCGACCGGGGCGAGCGCGCCCCGCGCGCCGAGGCCATGGAAGGCGGGACCTGGTTCCGCCTGCCCGTGGGCCGCAGCAAGAACGCCGACCCCAAGTGGCTGCTGCCGCTGATCTGCCGCATGGGGCATGTGACCAAGAAGGACATCGGCCAGATCCGCATCTTCGACCGGGAGACCAAGTTCGAGATCTCGCCTGAGGCTCTGGACCGGTTCACCGAGTCGGTGGCGGCCCTGGGCGACAAGGCCGAGATGCGGGTGGAGCCGTCCGAGGCGCCCGGTGCGGCCCCGCCGCGGCGGGCCGGACCCAGGCCTGGACCCGGACGCCGGGACGAAGAGCGCGGTCCCCCGCGCCCGCCCCGCGCC
>NZ_DAIMHV010000185.1:0-4852 GCF_036723115.1 Phenylobacterium sp.
TCACCAAGGGCGCCGACGTGGGCGGCGACATGGTGGGCAAGGTCGAGGCCGGCATCCCCGAGGATGATCCCCGCAACGCCGCCACCATCGCCGACAATGTGGGCGACAATGTCGGCGACTGCGCCGGCATGGCCGCCGACCTCTTCGAGACCTATGCCGTGACCACCGTGGCCACCATGGTGCTGGCGGCCATCTTCTTCCGCGGCTCACCGGCCGTGGACGCGATGATGATGCTGCCCCTGGCCATCTGCGGTGTCTGCATCATCACCTCCATCCTCGGCACCTTCTTCGTGCGCCTGGGCAAGTCGCAGAACATCATGGGGGCCCTCTATCAGGGGCTCATCGTCACCGGGCTTCTGTCGGTGGGCGCCATCTGGTGGGTGACCAACCAGCTCGTCCCGGGCGTGGTCACCGTGGGCGAGACCAGCTTCGACGGCATGTCGCTGTTCTATTGCGGGGTCACCGGCCTGGTGGTCACCGCGGCCATCGTGGTCATCACCGAATACTATACCGGCACGGGGTTCCGGCCGGTGAAATCGGTGGCCAAGTCCAGCGTCTCCGGCCATGGCACCAATGTGATCCAGGGTCTGGCGGTCAGCCTGGAGTCCACCGCCTTACCGGCCCTGGTCATCGTGGCGGGCATCATCGTCACCTACGGCCTGGCGGGTCTCTTCGGCATCGCCATCGCCACCACGGCCATGCTGTCCCTGGCGGGCTTCATCGTCGCCCTGGACGCCTTCGGACCTGTCACCGACAACGCCGGCGGCATCGCCGAGATGGCCGGCCTGCCGCCCGAGGTGCGCGTCTCCACCGACGCCCTGGACGCGGTGGGCAACACCACCAAGGCGGTGACCAAGGGCTACGCCATCGGTTCGGCCGGCCTGGGCGCCCTGGTGCTCTTCGCCGCCTATACCGAGGATCTGCGCTACTTCATCGCCACCGCCGAGCCGGGCTCCTTCTTTGAGGGCGTGGGCGCGGTGGCCTTCGATCTCTCCAATCCCTACGTGGTCGTGGGCCTGCTGTTCGGCGGGCTGCTGCCCTTCCTGTTCGGGGGCATGTCCATGACCGCCGTGGGCCGGGCGGCCGAGGCCGTGGTGGTCGAGGTGCGACGCCAGTTCAAGGAGAACCCGGGCATCATGACCGGGGAGGTGAAGCCCGAATATGGCCGGGCGGTGGACATCCTCACCCGGGCGGCCATCCGCGAGATGATCGTGCCCAGCCTGCTCCCGGTCGTCTCTCCCGTGGTGCTGTTCTTCGTCATCATGGCCATCGCCGGCAAGGCTGACGCCTTCTCGGCCCTGGGCGCCATGCTGATGGGGGTGATCGTCACCGGCCTGTTTGTGGCCATCTCCATGACCTCGGGCGGCGGCGCGTGGGACAACGCCAAGAAGCTCATCGAAGAGGGCCATCACGGCGGCAAGGGATCTGAGGCCCACAAGGCCGCGGTGACCGGCGACACCGTCGGCGACCCCTATAAGGACACCGCCGGCCCGGCGGTGAACCCGATGATCAAGATCACCAACATCGTGGCCCTGCTGCTCCTGGCGGTGCTGGCCCACGGGGTCGGATGATCTGAAGCCGCCTGGCGGCTGGACTCAAAGACGCCCCGGAGAGGCTTCTCCGGGGCGTTCGTCTTTGCGGACTGAGCCGGGGGCTGCGATCAGCGCCGATCGCCCGGCCGGTTGCCCGGAACGCTCTCATCGTCGCGGGGCAGCATGCCGCCGCGGCCCACATTGCCCAGCAGCTGCTCCAGCACGGTCAGCTCGCGACCGCGGGTGGGGGTTTCGCGGTCGCTGAACGCCACCTGCCGCCCATCCTCCAGGGTGTAGAGGTCGACGCTCTCCACCACTTCGCTGTCTTCGTTGAAGCGGATGGCTACGACCTCGCGGTTCACCACCACGGGCTTGCGGAAGGCGACGCGCTCCTTCACCTGGGCTACATAGAACCAGACATTGTCCTCAAAGGTTGAGGTGGCCGAGGGCGATCCCAACCGCCCGCGCACCGTCGACTTGGTGTCCTGGCCGACGACCACTTCCTTGGGGCTGGCGTCGATGGCCTGGAAACCGGAATAGGTGGTGATCGGCGCGCAGGCGCCCGTGGCCAGGAGAGCGGCCGCTGCGGCGGCGGTGGCGAGGCTGCGAAACATGGGACAAGGCGCCTGTTCAAGATTTCAAGACTTTGACCTATCGCCCGCGGGGCCTTAGTTCAATGCCCCGCCCTAGCCCCAAGTGGCGGCGAAATCGAGGCCTTGATCATGCTGGAGCGTCTGTTTCGTCCCCGCCCTGCGCGCGTCGCCGGCGAAAAGCTCTATGGCGCCGTGGTGGAACAGGCGCGCAGCCCGGCCTTCTACGCGGTCCTGGGCGCGCCCGACACGGTGGAGGGGCGCTTCGAACTCTATTCCCTGCATGTGGTTCTGCTGCTCGACCGGTTGAAGCGCCAGGGCCCCTCGGCGGCCGATGTGGCCCAGGCCCTATTCGACACCTATGTGAAGGCGCTCGACGACGCCCTGCGCGAGATGGGGGTAGGCGACCTGTCCGTCGGCAAGAAGATGCGCCGCTTGGGCGAGGCCTTCTATGGTCGGGTCAAATCCTATCAGGCCGCCGTCGAGGCCCTGCCGGACGAGGGTGAACTGACCGCGCTGATCGGACGCACCGTCTATGCCGAGGCTGCTCAAGGCGATAGTCCGGGTCTTGTGGCCTATATCCTGCGCCAGCGGGCGCATCTGGCCGACCAGCCCCTCGACCCCATCCTGACGGGCGATGTGTCGTGGGTGGCGCCGTGACCCTGCAATCGGTCTGGAATCACCCTGTCCGTCTCGCCGAGCTTTCCCGAGGGCCTGTGGCGTTGGACCTTGTGGCCGGCGAGGCCCAACGGGCGGAAATCGCGCGGCTGCTCAACCTGCCTGAGATCAAGCGCCTCGAGGCCAGGCTGAGGCTCAGGCCGTGGCTCGACGGGGCCGAACTGACGGGTTCGCTGCGCGCCGAGATCGTCCAGGAATCGGGCGTCAGCCTGGAGCTTTTCGACACGGTCGTGGAAGCGCCCGTGGAGGGCCAGTTTCTGCCGGCCGGCAGTCCCAACGCCCCCGATCCCGCCGCCGAACTCGACCTGGACCCCGAGGCGCCGGACCCGCCGTACGTGCTGGAGGGGGAGGTTCTGGACCTTGCGGTGCTGGTGGTGGAGCAACTGGCCCTGTCCATCGACCCCTTCCCGAGAATGCCCGGGGAGACCTTTGACTACCAGTCGCCCGAGGGTGACGACTCGCCCTTCGCCGTGCTTAAGCGGCTAAAGGAGAACGAGCGTTGAGCGCATCGCGGAGCAAGACCTGCGCGTGACAGAGGCCCTGACCCTATCCGTCGACGCCATGGGGGGCGATCACGGTCCGCAGGTGACCGTACCTGCGCTCGCCCGCGCCGCCGTGCGCCTGCCCGCGGCGGTCCGCTTCCTGATCCACGGCGACGAGGCCGCCATCGAGGCCGAGCTGTCGCGCTTCGGCCCCCTGCGCGCCCGCTCGGAAATCCGCCACACCGACAAGGTGGTGGCCTCCGATGAGAAGCCCGCCACCGCCCTGCGGCGGGGCAAGGGCTCAAGCATGTGGAACGCCGTCGAGGCGGTGAAGCTGGGGGAGGCGCAGGCCGCCATTTCCGCCGGCAACACCGGGGCGCTGATGGCGATCTCCAAGCTGATCCTGCGCATGGCCTCTGATCTGGACCGGCCCTGTCTCACCGCCAGCTGGCCCACCGTGCGCGGCGTCACCACGGTGCTGGACGTCGGCGCCAACGTCGATTGCGACGCCGAGCGGCTGGTGGAGTTCGCGGTCATGGGGGCGGCCTTCCATCGCGCCGCCCACGGGGTCGCCCGTCCTAGCGTGGGCCTGCTCAATGTCGGGTCCGAAGACATCAAGGGTCACGAAGAGGTGCGCGAGGCCCACCGGCTGTTGCGGGAAGGGGGCTTCGACCTCAACTACCAGGGCTTTGTCGAAGGTGATGACCTGACCCAGGGCGTGGTGGACGTGGTGGTCACCGATGGGTTCACCGGCAATGTCGCCCTAAAGACCGCCGAGGGGGTGGCCAAGTTCATCACCGGCGAACTGCGGGCGGCCCTGACCGGTTCGCTGCAGTCCAAGCTGGGCGCCCTGCTGGCCCGAAAAGCCCTGCGCGCCTTCCGCGACCGCATGAGCCCGCCTGCGGCGGCGCCCCTGCTGGGCTTGAACGGAGTGGTGGTCAAAAGCCACGGGGGTGCGGAGGTCAAGGAGTTCGCCGACGCCGTCACCATGGCCGCCGATCTGGGGCGTAACGATTTTGCCGCGGAGATCGCCCGCAGCATGAGCCGGCTCGACTTCGGGGCCGTCCCGGCGGCGGCCGGCCAGGGAGGCGAGTAGCTTGAGTTCCGTTTTTCGCAGCGCCGTGACCGGCGTGGGCGGCTACCTCCCCGACGAGGTGGTCACCAATGACGATCTGGCCAATGTGGTGGACACCAGCGACGCGTGGATCCGCGAGCGCACGGGAATCCGCCAGCGTCATCGCGCGGCGCCGGACCAGGCGGCCTCGGACCTGGCGGTGGAAGCCGCCCGCCGTGCGCTGGACGCCGCCGGCCGCACACCGGCCGAGGTGGACCTGATCATCGTGGCCACAACGACGCCGGACCTGACCTTTCCGGCTACGGCGGCCATTGTTCAGCGCAAGCTGGGCTGCCCGGTGGGGATCGCCTTCGACGTCCAGGCGGTGTGTTCGGGATTCGTCTTCGCCCTTTCGGTGGCCGACGGCTTCGTGGCCCATGGCCGCAGCCGCTGCGCCCTGGTGATCGGGGCCGAGACCATGACCCGGCTGATGGACTGGACTGACCGGGGCACCTG
>NZ_DAIMHV010000186.1:0-4633 GCF_036723115.1 Phenylobacterium sp.
CAGAACCTGTTCTTCTCGGCCACCATGCCGGGCGAGATCGGCAAGCTGGCGGGCGAACTGCTGAAGAACCCCCTGGAAGTCTCGGTGACCCCGCAGGCGACCACGGTGGAGCGCATCCGTCAGCAGGTGCTGTTCGTCGAGCAGCAGCGCAAGCGCGCCCTGCTGGCCGAGCTGTTCGCCGAAAAGGACTTCAAGCGCGTCATCGTCTTCACCCGCACCAAGCGCGGCGCCGACCGGGTGGCCAAGAGCCTGGAACAAGGCGGCGTCGAAGCCGCCGCCATCCACGGCGACAAGAGCCAGGGTCAGCGCGAGCGGGCGCTGGCAGCCTTCAAGGCCGGTGAGATCCGCGCCCTGGTGGCCACCGACATCGCCGCCCGCGGCATCGATATCGACGCCGTCAGCCACGTGGTCCAGTACGAGCTGCCCAATGTGCCGGAAGCCTATGTGCACCGGATCGGCCGCACGGCCCGGGCTGGCGCCGACGGCTCGGCCATCGCCTTCTGCGCCGATGACGAGCGCAATCTGCTGCGCGACATCCAGAAGGTGACGCGCCAGACCATTCCGTCTTTCGACCGGCGCAACGACAAGGGCCTGGCCCTGATGACCAAGGCCATCGCCGAGGTTTCGCCTGAGCCGGCGGCGCGGGAGGAGCGCAACGGCCAGAAGAGCCGCGACCCGCGCGACAACGTCCCCTCGGCCCTGCGCAAGACCCGGGGTCGGCGCAACGGGTCCGGCGGCGGCGGCCAGCGTCGCGACGGCGCCAAGGCCCAAGGCCAGAAGGCGGCCGGCGGCGGCCAGGCGGCCAAGGCCGGGGGCGACCGGTTTCGGGGCCCGCGCCGCGAGGCCACGGCCAAGAGCTGGAGCCCGCTAGACTGAACCCTGACGAGGCGGAGCCGTTCTTAAGGCTCCGCCCACCTCAGTCCTTCTGCATGTCTCTTCGAAATCTGCTGCGCACAGCCACCCGGGCCGAACACGACCGGGTCGACGCCCTGGGGGAGAGCTTCGACCTCGCCTCCCAGGCCGGGTACGGCGCCTTCCTCCACGGCCACGCGCTCGCCCTGCCCGCCCTTGAAGCGCAGGTGCTGGCCCACGGGCCGCATCCCGACCATTGGCCGCTTAAGCGGCGGACCGAGGCCCTGCGGCAGGACCTGGCCGCACTGGGCCAGGAGCCTCCTCGCGCCCTGGCGGCGCCGGACCTGCCTTCCCGCTCCATGCGTCTGGGCGCGCTCTATGTGATTGAGGGGTCGCGCCTGGGCGGCATGCTGCTGTCACGCCGCCTGGCCGCGGTTCAGCCGGACGCGCCCCGGGCCTATCTCGATCACGACGCCGGTCCCGGCTACTGGCGCGACTTCCTGGCTTGGCTGGAGGATGAACCCGACCCGGTCGGGCACGCCGATCACGCAGTGGAGGGGGCCAGGCGCGCCTTCGCCTTCTATGCCGCCGCCTTCGAGCGCGCCGCCGCCGGGCGACCGTAGAGAGTCCGATAGCCGACAGACCTTGCCCGACCAAATATGGTCGAATACGGCTGAATTTTCACGGCGCGCGGCGGACGCGCCCCTCCCTCCCCACCGTCCGAAAGCCTGACGTCCTGTCCGAAGTCGACCTGACGAACTGCGATCGCGAGCCCATTCACGTGCTGGGCGCCATCCAACCGTTCGGCGTCCTGCTGGGGGTCACCCGCCAGTGGACGATCGCGCACGCCTCGGACAACGCCCTGGCCTTCCTGGGCCGGCCGGCGGAGGACCTGATCGGCGAGGCCCTGACCCAGGTGCTGGATGGTCACGCCATCCATGAGATCCGCGGCCGCCTGCAGATCATGCGCGGCGCCGACGCGGTGGAGCGGGTCTTCAACCTGCCCCTGCAGGCGGGCGGCGAGCCGTTCGACGTGGCCGTGCACTATTCCGGCGACCTGCTGGTGATCGAAGCCGAGCCCAGCCGCACGGACTCCTCGCTGGAGGCGGCCTCGGCCGTGCGCTCCATGGCCAACCGCGTGGCCGAGCGGAAATCCCTGGACGACCTGTTCCACGAGGCGGCGCGCCAGGTCCGCGCGCTCACAGAGTTCGACCGGGTCATGGTCTACCGGTTCGACCAGGACGGCGCCGGCGAGGTGGTGGCCGAGTCGGTGCGGCCCGGCATCGGCTCCTTCCTGGGCCAGCGCTATCCGGCCTCCGACATCCCGCAGCAGGCCCGCGCCCTCTATGAGCGCAACTGGCTGCGCATCATCGCCGATGTGGACGCAGAGACTCCCGCCGTGCGCCCGGCGCTTGGCCCCAGCGGCGGCCCACTGGACCTGTCCATGTCGATGTTGCGGGCGGTCTCGCCGGTCCACATCGAGTATCTGCGCAACATGGGGGTGGCGGCCTCGCTTTCGATCTCCATCCTGCGCCAGGGGCGGCTGTGGGGTCTGTTCGCCTGTCACCACTACAGCGCCCACCACGTCTCCTATGAACGGCGCACGGCCGCCGAGCTGTTCGGCCAGATCTTCTCCTACATGCTGGAGAGCCGCGAGCAGGCCGCAGAGGCCCAGCATGTGCAGCGGGCGCGCAATCTGCACGACCGTCTGCTGAGCGCCGTGGCCGCCGGGGCGCCGGGACCCGACAGTCTGTCGCCCTTCCTGGGCGAGCTTTGCGGTCTCACCGGCTGCGACGGCGTGGCCCTGCGCATCGCCGGGCGCGACGCCGCCCACGGTCAGATCCTGGCGCCGGCCGAACTGGACCGCCTGACCGCCTTCCTGGATGAGACCTCGCCCGGGCGAATCTTCCACACCCACCATCTGTCGGCCCACCTCCCCGTCGCCGCGGACTGGAGCGCGCGGGCGGCGGGGATCATCGCCGTGCCACTCTCACGGGCGCCGGGAGACTATCTGATCTTCATGCGCGGCGAGGTGCAGCGCGAGGTCACCTGGGGCGGCGATCCCAACAAGGCGGTCACGGTCGGCCCCCTGGGCGCCCGACTGACGCCCCGGGAGAGTTTCGAGGCTTGGAAGGAGACCGTGCGCGGCCAGTCGCGTCCCTGGAGCCCTTCGGAGCTGGCGGCGGTGGAAAGCCTGCGGCTCACCCTCCTTGAGGTGGTCATGCAGCTCAGCGATCTGGCCCAGGCCGAGCAGGGCCGCACCCAGCACCGCCAGGAGGTGCTGATCGCCGAGCTGAACCACCGGGTGCGTAACATTCTGGGGCTGATCCGCGGCCTGATCTCGCAAAGCCGGGACGGGGCGACCAGCGTCCACCAGTTCTTCGAGGTGGTGTCAGGCCGGGTGCAGGCGCTGGCCCGGGCCCACGACCAGATCACACAGCACCAGTGGGGCCCCGGCGCCCTGCGCGACCTGATCCGCAGCGAGGCGGAGGCCTATCTGGCGGCCAAGATGGACCGTCTGGTCCTGGAGGGACCCAACGTCCTTCTGGAGCCCGAGGCCTTTTCCACCCTGTCGCTGGTGATCCACGAGCTGGTGACCAATTCGGCCAAGTACGGCGCGCTCTGTGACGGACGCGGCCAGGTCCGGGTGGCCTGGCGGCTGGATCCGGCCGGCGGGCTGGACCTGTCCTGGCGCGAGGTGGGCGGTCCGCCCGTGCGCGCGCCCACCCGGCGGGGCTTCGGCTCGACCATCATCGAGCGCTCCATCCCCCACGAACTGGGCGGCGAGGCGAAGGTGCGGTTCGAAGCCTCGGGCCTGGAGGTCGATCTCTCTGTGCCCGGCCGCTTCGTGGTGGAAGGTGCGGCCGAACCGCGGGTGGAAGGCGCCAGCAGCGCGCGGTCCTACTCCACGTTCGGACCGCGCAACGTTCTACTGGTGGAAGACAACATGATCATCGCCCTTGATCTGGAGGGGGTGCTGATCAAGCTGGGGGCCGGCAAGGTGACCCTGGCCTCCACCGTGGCCGCGGGCCTGGAGGCCATCGCCGAGGCGCGGCCGGACTTCGCCATCCTGGATCTGAACCTGGGCGCCGAGACCAGCCTGCCGGTGGCGCAGACGCTGAAGGCGCAGAAGATCCCCTTCGTCTTCGGCACCGGGTTCGGCGATCAGGCCGACCTGCCGGCGGAGCTCGCCGGCACGCCGATCATCAGCAAGCCCTATTCGGAACGCGCCCTGCGCGACGCCCTGGCCAAGGTCGGCCAGCCGGGCTGAGGACGCGCTCTAGGACCGGTAGTCGCCGTTGATGGCCACGTACTGCTTGGTCAGGTCGCAGGTCCAGACGGTGGACGACCCCTTGCCCACCCCCACATCGACGAAGACCTCAAGCTCCGGGCGCTTCATGTAGGCGCTCATCTTCTCTTCGTCATAGGTGGGAGAAATCAGCCCATCCTGGGCGGCCCAGTGCTCGCCGAAGCGCACGCAGACCTTCTCGCGGTTCACCGGCTCGTCGGCGCGGCCCACGGCCATGACGATGCGGCCCCAGTTGGCGTCCTCGCCGGCGAAGGCGGTCTTCACCAGCGGGCTCTCGCAGATGGTGCGGGCGATCTTGCGGGCCGAGGCGGCGGTCTCCGCGCCGGTCACCGTCACCTTGATGAACTTGGTCGCCCCCTCCCCGTCGCGGACCAGCTGGTGGGCGAGGTCCATGAGGACGTGCTCCAGCTTGTCGCGGAAGTCGGCGAGGCGCCGGTCGCCGGCGCGGCTGATCTTCGGCGCCCCGGAGGC
>NZ_DAIMHV010000187.1:0-4621 GCF_036723115.1 Phenylobacterium sp.
GCGCCGCTCCGCCCGTGCCGGCCACCAACGCGCCGCCCCCCGCCCCCGTGGCCAAGACCACGGTGGGGGTCGACCTCTTTGTCGAATGGCGGGGCGAACCCCAGGTCCTGGCCCAGCGGCTGAAGGGCCTGGAAGCCGGCGCGCTGGAGCTGAAGATGATCACCAATCGGGGCGTGAAGGTGTGGCCGGACGGTCTTCCGGAAACCGCCTGCGTCGACCATTGGCGGTGCCGGTTCATGAACGGCGGATCGGCCATCCCGCTCAGCGAGATCGCCGCCCTGACGGTGCGCGCCGCCGAGGCGGGCGTGAACTTCATCAAGACCGAAAACCTCTGCGCCTTCGATGGCGAGCCGGGCTTCAGCCTCGGGCAAGGTCAATAGGAGGTCGCCATGCAGGACACGCTGGGCGCCATCGAGATCGAACTGCCGCCCCACCTGGCGAGGCTGGAGGCCGAGGCGATCCATATCTTCCGCGAGGCCATGGCTGAAGCCGAGCGGCCGGTGATACTGTTCTCCGGCGGCAAGGACTCCACCGTCCTGGCCCACATCGCCGCGGCGGCCTTCTTTCCCGGCCCGCCGCCGGCGCCGCTGATGCACATCGACTCGACCTTCGAGTTCCAGGAGACGCTGGCGTTCCGCGACGCTTTCGCCAGCCGGTACGGGTTCGAACTCCTGGTGCGTCGCAACGAGGAGGGCGCCGCCGCCGGGATCAGTCCCTTCACCCACGGCTCGGCCGTCTACACCGATGTCATGCGCACCGAGCCGCTCAAGGCGGCGCTGGACGAGCTGAAGGCCGACGTGATCTTCGGCGGGGCGCGCCGGGACGAGGAGAAGTCCCGGGCCAAGGAACGGGTCGTCTCGATCCGCCAGCCGGGCCACGGCTGGGAGCCCAGGGCGCAGCGGCCAGAACTCTGGAACCTCTACAACACCCGTCTGGGGCCCCAGCAGAGCGCCCGGGTCTTCCCCCTCTCCAACTGGACCGAGAGCGACATCTGGACCTACATCATGGCCCGGGGCCTGCCGCTGGCGCCGCTCTATTTTTCGGCCCCGCGCCCCACCATCGAGCAGGACGGCCTGCTGCTGGTGGTGGCCGATGATCGCTTACCCTTCCAGCCGGGCGAGGAGGCGGTGACCCGGATGGTGCGGTTCCGGACGGTGGGCTGCTGGCCCGTGACAGGGGCCGTGGAGTCCGAGGCCGTCACCCTGCCCGAGATCCTGCGCGAAACCCTGGCCGACCGCCGGTCGGAGCGTCAGGGCCGCTTGATCGACCGCGATGAGGGCAGCTCGCTGGAGGCCAAGAAGCGGCGCGGCTATTTCTGAGCGCCCTCACCGAGCGCTTGGGCCATGGGCATTGTGGACGCCTGGACGGGCGCCTGGAGCAGGACCCGGCGACTTCCGGCCAGGTCCTGCTCTTTGGCCAGGCAAGGGTGACACGGCCTGGCCTGGCCGGGCTCAGAAGCGGACGGGGGAGAGTCCCGCTTCAGCGAAGAAGATCTGGTCCTTCACGGCCAGTTTGCGGCGTTTGAGCTCACGCAGACGCTCGATATCGGGATGGCCGCGACGCTCTTCGCGGCGGATCTCGTGATCCAGCCAGCGGTGCTCGTTGCGCAGCCGATAAAGCCGGATGTGGTGCATGTTCAGGGCTCCTCAGATTGAGGATGCGCCCGGCCACGCGTGAAGGCCTTGGGGGGCTTGGGTGGGGGAGAGCTGTCGGACCCCACGTGCAGCCGGGCGCACCCGCTGCGGTCCGACATCGCGATCACCATGATCGCCAGAGGGGCCCGGCCCGCAGGCCCATCAGAGCACAATGGCCGCGGGCTTCAACCGAAACCGGCATGAGCCGACGCAATGGTGATCATGAGCGAAGGCGGGGATTCGCCCGCCGATCATTTGCAGGGTTCATGGCATCCATTTCGGCGCCGACCGGTGCGGGCCGCTCAGCCCGCCCCATGTCTCCTCCATAGCCGCCACCAGAGGCGGGAAAGGAGGATGACGACTATGAACAGGATGTGGAGCATGACGAGCGCCGTGATCCTTGGCGGCCTCATGGTGTGGATGTGGGCCTATCCCAAATTCTGGGCCGGGCTGGAGGTTCACCCGGTGTTTGGCTGGAGCGAGCTCCTGTCAGGCATGGCCTTCATCGATCCCTATGCCCGATGGGCCGTCGGGGCCGTGGTCCTGGCCAGCATCGTCATGCTGGTCTTCAACCGCACCCGCCTGGCCGGGGCGGTCATCGCCGCGACCATCTCGGTCTTCTATCTGGTCTTGCACGCCACCCCCTGGCTGGGCATGGCCATACCGACCTATGAGACCCTGAGCGCGGGCCTCGCCGCGGGCCTCACCCCCGAGCAGATCCGGGCCGCCGGCCGGCTGGACGACGTCCATGTGGTGATGACCCTGGTCAACGGCCTGATGGCCCTGGTGGTCATCAGCGCCGAGCTTGGCCTGAGGCGCGAAGCCTCCGAGACCGCCCGTCTCGGCCGCTTCGCCTACTGAGCCCACCCCGGCGGGCAGTGTCCGCCGCAACACCTGAGCGCCGCGAGCCGAACTCGCGGCGCTTTCTTTTTTGGCGGCGTGAACCCCGCCGACGCACGTCACTTGCCTAAAAAGACTTAGGTGATAGGCTGAGCCTGAGCCTCCGAAGAGAGGCGCCCCGTTTGAGGAAGCCCAGCCATGAAACTGGAACGCCTGCCCCCGGTCCGCACCTCGCTGCAGCCCAGCAACCACCCCTATCTGAACGGCGCCTGGACGCCGCTGCACGAAGAGGTGGACGCCGAAAACCTGACCGTCATCGAAGGCAAGATCCCCACCGACATCGACGGGGTCTATGTGCGCAACACCGAAAATCCGGTGCATCAGCCACTGGGCCGCCATCACCCCTTCGACGGGGACGGCATGCTGCACATGATCAGCTTTCGGAACGGCCGCGCCGACTATCGCAACCGGTTCGTGCGGACCCGCTGTTTCGAGGCCGAGCAGGAGGCCGGTCAGGCCCTGTGGGGCGGGCTGGCGGACGGACCGGGCGTCTCCCTGCGCCCGGGCTTCGGGGCGCATGGGAGCCTCAAGGACGCCTCCAGCACCGACGTGGTGATCCATGGGGGCAAGATCGTCTCCACCTTCTACCAATGCGGCGAGGCCTATTGGCTCGATCCGGAGACTCTGGAGCAGGGCGGCGTGGCCAGCTGGGCGCCCCTCGACGGGGTGTCGGCCCACACCAAGGTCGATGAGGCCACCGGCGAGCTGCTGTTCTTCAACTACTCCAAGCAGGCGCCCTACATGCACTATGGCGTGGTGGACCGCACCGGACGGCGCACGCACTACACGCCTGTGCCCCTGCCCGGTCCCCGCCTGCCGCACGACATGGCCTTCACGGCCAACTATTCCATCCTGAACGACTTTCCGGTGTTCTGGGACCAGGCCCTGCTGGAACAGAACATCCACGTGGTGCGCCTGCACGAGGAGCTGCCCTCCCGCTTCGCCATCATCCCGCGCTATGGCCGCGAGGAGGATATCCGCTGGTTCGAAGCTGCGCCCACCTATGTGCTGCACTGGCTGAACGCCTATGAAGAGGGCGATGAGATCGTCCTGGACGGCTATTTCCAGGAAGACCCCTGCCCCGCGCCCCTGCCCGACGCCCCGCGGGGCCTGGCCCATATGATGGCCTATCTGGACGAGCACAGCTTCAAGCCCAAGCTGCACCGCTGGCGTTTCAACCTGAAGACCGGCGAGACCCGCGAGCATCACCTGGACGAGCGCATCCTGGAGTTCGGGATGTTCAATCAGCGCTATGCCGGCCGGCCCTATCGCTACGCCTATTCCACCACCACCAAACCCGGCTGGTTCCTGTTCAACGGCTTCGTCAAGCACGACCTGGAGAGCGGCCAGTCCTGGTCCTTCACTCTGCCCGAGGGCAAGTACGCCAGCGAGGCGCCGTTCGTGCCCCGGATCGGCGCAAAAGCCGAGGACGACGGCTATCTGGTGAGCTTCATCATCGATGAGGCCGCCGGGACCTCTGAATGCGTCCTGATCGATGCCCAGAAGGTGCAGGCGGGGCCGGTGGTGCGCATCGCCCTTCCGCATAAGGTGTGCAGCGGCACCCACAGCGTCTGGGCCGACCGCCAGTTCCTGCGCGACGGGATCGCCGCCCCGTCAGCGGCTTGAAGCGTCAGTCGGGGGGAGCGGAATGAGGTCGATGCTGTCGATGCCGGCCTCACCGCCGCATTGGTCGCAGGTGATCTTGGCCACGAGGCGACAGCCGCAGGTCCTGTGATAGGCGATCTTCGGCGGGCCTCGCCCGCCGTCCAGCCAGCGGTCCCCCCAGCGGACCAGCTCGGCGATCAGGGGATAGAGATCGCGCCCCAGGTCGGTGAGCCGATAATCCCACCGCTCGGGCCTGGCCTGGTAAAGCTGTCGCCGCAACACGCCCAGATCCACCAACCGCGCCAGGCGGTCGGACAGGATGTTGGGGGCGATCCCCAGGGCGGCCTGAAAATCCGCGAACCGACGTCGGCCCATGAAGGCCGAGGCGATCACATGGGACGTCCAGCGGTCCCCCAGGACCTGGAAGGCCCGGTCGAGCATGGGATTGCCCCCATGCAGGGCGCCGGCGGGCACGATGGACC
>NZ_DAIMHV010000188.1:0-4536 GCF_036723115.1 Phenylobacterium sp.
CGCCCGCGTCAGGCCAGGGGCAGGCGGACCTGAACCCGCAGGCCGGAAGGCGCGCCCGGCGACAGGGTGAGCGCGCCGCCCATCTCCCGGCACAGCATGGCCGCCAGGGGAAGCCCCAGGCCCGCCCCTTCGCCCCGCCGGACCAGGGCGTTTTCCCCCTGCTCGAAGGGACGCAACAGGCGGGGAATGTCGGCGACCGGCAGGCCGGGGCCCTGGTCGCAGATCTCCACCAGCACCATCGCGCCGTCGTCGGCGACGGTGATGTCCATCCGACCGCCTTGCGGGCCGTGGGTGACGCCGTTGCCGATCAGGGCCGACAGCGCCGTGCGCGCGCCCTTAGGATCGACCCGCACCTCCGGCAGGGCGCCCTGGCCGGCCACGTGGATGAGCGTCTCGCGACGACGGACCTCCTCTGCGAGGCCGTCGATGACATCGTCCAGAATGTGATCCAGCGGCTCCCGGCGGGCCACCAGGTCGGCCGACCCGCTTTCCAGCCGGGCGATCTCAATGACCTGATTGGCCAGCACCAGCAGCTTGCGGCCGCTGTCGCGGATCAGCTCGGCATAGGTCTTGTATTCCGGCGCGCCGACCGGGCCGTAGATCTCGCCGGCGATGAGCTCGGAAAACCCCAGGATCGAATTGAGCGGCGTGCGCAGCTCGTGGCTGGCCATGCGCAGGAAGGAGCGGCGCTGTTCCTCCGCGCGGGCTTCCAGTCGGGCCTGCGCCTCCCGCCGGCGATCAGGGCGTGCAGCGGCGACCGATCGAACCATAGGGCCTGCGCCGGCGCGGTCGGGCCGCGAAGGAGATCTGGCCATCCAGGGGAACTTTCGTGACGGGTCGGCGACTTCTCAGACACCATGGAGGCCCCCGACCTTACAAAAGGTTGCGCGACCAAGGCTGCGCCGCCGGGGTATCGGGGGGTTGGCCCAAGGCTTGCTGCGCCCGGTTTGGGCGCCGAAAACTGTCCCGGCGTCGCGTTACGGGTGAGCGCGCTCGCAGGCGATCCTTGGGCGGGCTAGGCTTAAAAGATTGACCTTCAACGATTCTGGGACCGTGAGAGCTTCAACGCCGACCCGAGAGGCGCCCCCTGCGGCCGCCGCTGTGTTGTGGTGGCGTGCGGGCTGGCTTGCGGCCCTGCTCGCCGCCGCCGCAGGCGTGGCCGCGCGAGGCGGGGCGGGGCAGGGGACGGCCCTGGCCTGTCTGGCCCTGGCCGCTGCGCCGGCGGTTCTCGATCTCGTCCTGCGCTCGGGGTCGGCGCGGCCGCTGGTCAGTCCCATCGCCTGGCTGGCCGGGTTCGGCGCTGCGGTTCTGCTCTCCGGCGGCGCCCTGGGTCCGTTGGGCCTCTGGCTGCTGGTCCCGCCCCTTTCAGCCCTGATCGCCGGAGGCGCGTCCGCCTCGGTCTTCAGCGCCGCCGGCATGGTGGCGCTCGCCGGCCTTGGGGTCCTGCGCAGCCTGCTGGCCAGGGAGCCGGGCTTCGATCCCGCCCTGTCGAGCCTGTTGCAGATCGTGGCCCTGGTCACCGTCGTGGCCGCGGCGGCGGGGGCGCTGGTCTGGCGCCAGACCCGGGACGAGCGGCGTGAACGTCTGCTCGACACGGACCTCCGGAAGGTGGCCGACGCCCTGTCCCGCCAGCCCGGCCTGCTGCTGGACCTGGGCGGCGATGGTCGGATCCTGGCCGCCTACGGCGCTCCGGCGGCGGGGCTTCGCCTGGTCGGACACAGGCTCAGGGATCTGGTGGCGCCGCAGGGGCGTCCCGCCCTGGCTGAGGCCATCGCCCGGACCCTGGCGGAGGGCCAGACGACCCTCAGCCTGACGCCGGCCGATGATGCGCAAGGCTGCCTCGACCTTGTCCTGCGTCGCGGCGCAGACGGCCGCATGGGCGCCCTGGTCCTGGACGGGGCGGCGCGCCGCGACCGGGAGGCCGAACTGGAGGCCGCCCGCCAGGAGGCCGAAGCCCAGAACACCGGCAAGTCCCGCTTCCTGGCCAATATGAGCCATGAGCTGCGCACGCCGCTCAACGCCATCATGGGCTTTTCCGACATCATGCGTTCGGCCCTGTTCGGGCCTCTTCCCGATCGCTACGGCGAATATGCCCAGCTGATCCACGAGTCCGGCGAGCACCTGCTGGAGCTGATCAATGACGTGCTGGACATGTCCAAGATCGAGGCCGACCGCTTCGAGCTGTCGCGGGAGGAGTTCGACGCGCGGGAGGCGATCAACGCCGTCCTGCGCCTGATGCGCGGTCAGGCCGATCGGGCCGGGGTCCAGCTGCGCGGGGTTCTCCCGCGGGAGCCCCTGGAGGTGAACGCCGACCGCCGCGCCCTCAAGCAGATCGCGCTGAACCTGGTGTCCAACGCTCTGAAGTTTACGCCCCGCGGCGGGGCGGTGACCGTGGGACTGCAGGGGGTCGCCGAGCGGATGGAGCTGGTGGTGGCCGACACCGGGGTGGGCATGAGCCCCGAAGACCTGGCGCGGGTGGGCCGTCCCTATGAGCAGGCCGGCGACGCCGAGCGGAGGGCCGCCGGCACGGGCCTTGGCCTGTCGCTGGTGCGCAGCTTCGCCGAACTGCACCAGGGCGAGATGTTCATCGAAAGCGTGCAGGGCGAGGGGACCACCGTCACCGTGCGTCTGCCGGTTCTGTTGGAGCCCGCCCCGGGCGCTGGGCAGCCTCGGGGCCGCGAGGTCAGCGCGTCGCCAGCTGAATAAAGGCCTGGCCGGGCGCGAAGTCGCCCACCTCCACATAGGCCCGCCGCACCGCGGCGCCGGAGGAGAACAGGAATTCCACCGCCACCGCCTCGCGGGGATCGAGCCGCGCCAGCCGCGCCGTGGCCGCCGCGGGAAAACGGAAGGCCCAGCCCGCCCCCATCTCCTTTGGCCTCAGGTCCAGGCCTGCGCGGCTCCGGGCCTCGGCGGGAAAGCTCACCTGGGCGTCGCGAGGCGGCAGCCGGCGCGACAGTTCCCCGCCGACCCCCAGATAGGGCGCGGCGGCGCGGGCCTCGTCGCGGAACACCAGGCGGGCGGCATAGGGGACCGCCCCGTCATCGAAACTGGCCAGGGCCAGCAGGACCGGCGGCCCATTGCGGCCGGCCAGGCCGAAGACCATTCGCCCCTGATCGAACTGGCCGGTCTGCACCAGGCGCCACAGGTGGACGTCGGCGCTTGGGCTGCGATCGGCCCGCCAGTCGGCGGCCTCTCCGGGATAGACGGCCTGGCGCAGCCGGGTGAAGCCCTGGAAGGCCTGGCGCACATGATCGGCGGCGGCCAGCACGTCCGGGGCTGAGCAGTCGGCCGCGCTTCCGGCGCGCCGACCCCGGGCCTCGGCCTCGGCCAGCG
This sequence comes from Phenylobacterium sp., assembly GCF_036723115.1. Taxonomy (GTDB): domain Bacteria; phylum Pseudomonadota; class Alphaproteobacteria; order Caulobacterales; family Caulobacteraceae; genus Phenylobacterium. The sequence goes on from NZ_DAIMHV010000188.1 coordinate 3,334, forward strand.
CCTGGGCGGACGCCCCGGCGCGCAGGGCGGCGTTGCGGCTCTGGGCGCGGCCGGCCTCCAGGGCCGGTCGGAGGGCGGAATCAAAGAATCCGCAGCGAAGGTCCGCCGTGGCCATGGCCGTGCGCTCGACAAACAGCTCCAGCGGCGAGGCCTGGGCGGCGACCGGCAGGGCCATCAGCGCGAGCGCGCCTGCAACCGGCGCCCACGGGCGCGATGGCGATCGCCTGCGTCGGCGGGGCTCAGTCATGGGACTTCGGTCTTTCAGACGAGGCCCTTGGGGCCCCTGGCGTTCTGCGGCCCGGGCGGCGAGGCCCGGCGGCGCGCAGGATGGACGCGGGGGTGTTGTCGTTCGGTTATCGACGTGGCCATTAGGGGGCGAATTGCCGGGAGCTCCCATGATCCTCTCCACCGACGTCTGGGCCGCCGCCCTCATCCGCCGGGCCGAACTCTCCGGCGGTTTCGGCGTGGTGGCGCGCAAGGGCGATGCGCGGGCCGGCGCGGTGCTGGTCAAGGCGGTGAACCTCTCCGACCGTACGGTGCGTCTCTATACGGAGGCCACCCGCGGGGATGGGGAACGGGTCTGGATGCGTCCCACGGCCGCCACCGAGGAAGCCGAGATCGACGCCTATATCGCCCGCGCCGCCCGCATCGACCCCGACATCTGGGTCGTCGAGGTGGAGGACAAGCAGGGCCGCCACTTCCTCACCGAGCCGGTGGAGGAAGGTTAGGCGCGGCCGGGCGAGGACCTTTCGGGCTGTTAACCGACTTCGTGCACGCAACCGAAAGCTGCCGCGGGGCAGGTTGGCCACCCCCCGAATAGTGCAGGCGTCCGGTTATGCTGTTTCTGATGAACGACGTGGTTCTCGATCTTTCCCAGATGAAGCTGACCCCCCGCCTGACCGCCCACCGGTTTCGCGCCCTGGCCTTCCCTTCCATCATCCGCATGGGCCAGGAGCTCTATGCCGAGACGCCCCTGCTGCATCTGGAGCGGCCGGCGCGGGCCATGCGGCTGGCGGCTCTGATCCAGGCCAAGGCCCCCAGCATCACCGCGGCTCTCTTTGTGGCGCCTGCGGCCGGCGTCGATCCCGACGAGGTCACGGTGCGCTTCGCCGAGCCCAGCCGTCGGGCCCTGGAAGACCTCCATGACCGCCAGGAGGCCGGAGCCCTGGACATGCTGACCTGCGACCGGCAGGTCTGGCGGCG
>NZ_DAIMHV010000189.1:0-4398 GCF_036723115.1 Phenylobacterium sp.
ATGGCGATCAGGGTGAAGGCGCGCAGGCCTTCCTCGGCGAAGACGTCCAGGGCCGCCTGCAGGGCCAGGGCGGCCGAGGCGCGTTCGCCGCGATCCTTGCCGGTGATGTCCAGGCGCGCCTCATAGATGCGGGCCAGATTGACCTGGGTCAGCGCCCAGCTGACCGGGTCGCGGCCGGCCCGCCGTTCGGCCAGCTCGATCTTGAAGGCGGCCTCGGCGGCGTCCAGCACGGCCAGGTCGCCGGAAAGCTCCGCCGCCCGCGCCAGGCAGAGCGCGCGGCTGTTGGAGGTCGCCGCCCGCAGGGCCAGGGCCGGCGCCTGGGCCAGGACCAGGCCGGCCCGCTCATAGCAGGTCACCGCCTGCTCATAGGCCCGCTCGCCCGCCGTGGCGTCCCCCAGGGTCTGGAGGGCGAAGCCAAGGGCGGCGTGGACACGGGCCCAGTCCAGCGGACTATGGTCGCGGGACAGATCCTCGGCCACGTCGGTGAGGCAGGTCACCGCCTCCAGAATCTGCTCCACCTCGCCGGTGGTCTCGGCCATGAGGGCCAGGATCTGGCCCCGCAGGGACACAGCCCGGGCGTGGGCCAGGGGTTCATAGGCGCCGTCCAGTCCGGCGGCCACGTCACGGGCCTCGTCATGGGCCAGGCGCAGCAGGTCGATATCCTTCAGCCGGGCGCCCCATCCGGCCATCAGATCGGCGCGCAGGGTGCGGGTCTCGGCGATCAGCAGGTGAGCGGCCGAGCAGCGCCGCTTGAGCGCCGAAAGCTCCGCCAGGGGGACCTCGAACCGGGCGGCGGCGACCCGCGCGGCCTGGGCGTCGCCCAGGGCCATGCGTCGTCGCCCTTCGATCAGGATCAGCCCGACCTCCGCCAGCGGCCGGGCCAGGCCGCCGCGGGCGGCCTCCCGCGCCTCGCCAAAGGCGATCTCGGCGGCGGCGTTCAGGCCCTCGTCGCCGAACAGCTCGGCGCCCAGCAGCGCGCAATAGGCCTGTTCGCACCGGGCGCGGGCCCAGCCGTCCGGCCGTCGGTCCCGGTCGAAGGCGAGCGCCGCGGCCTCGGCCTGACTGGCGGCCTTTCGCAGGGTCGCGGCGTCGCCGGACCGCCTGGCCACCTCGCGCCAGACGATGGCGGCCTCCAGCCGGCGTTGGGGCTTGTCCTTGGCGCTGATGCGGCCGGCGGCGATGTCGGCGGCCTTGCCCTCGCCTCGCAGCAGCTGAAGATCGAGCAGTTCGAGCAGGGCGGCGTCGCCGCCGGCCAGGCCGTCGCGGCTCGGACGCCAGGCGCCTTGTCCACCCAGGATGCGCTTCAGCTCTCGGCCGAACTCGAACATCACCCACTCCATCACACAAGCGTCCCGCAGCGGGACGATCCGCCGAGGTTCGGGTGAGACAGAGCAAAGCCGGAGCCGCGCGCTTTAACAAGTCATTAACCGTTGAAGATGGTTAACGTAACCTTGCCCATTGTTCGTCGTTTGCGCCCGCCACGTCGTGCAAGGCGCTGAAAAGCGGCGGCTTTGCTTGGGCTGCACTCAGCCGAAGATGGCGGAGGTTTCCGTCTCGGTCGCGATGCGCCAGGCGCCGGGCGCCAGGTCCGGCGGCAGGGCCAGCCCCCCCACCGCCTCCCGGTGCAGGGCCACGACATGATTGCCCAGGGCGGCGAACATGCGCCGCACCTGATGATAGCGGCCCTCGGTGATGATCAGGCGCGCCTTCTGCGGGGCCAGAATCTCCAGGGTGGCGGGCGCCAGGGGGCTGGTCTCCCCCTCCAGCATCAGGGTCCCGGCGGCGAAGACCTCGCCCTCGTCGCCGCGAAGGGGCCGGGCGAGATCGGCGAGATAGACCTTGGCCACATGGCTCCGGGGGGAGATCACCCGGTGCAGCAGCGGCCCGTCGTCGGTGATCAGCAGGAGGCCGCTGGTGTCCAGATCCAGCCGCCCGATGGTCGACAGTCCCGGCATCCGCGCCCGCCAGCGCCGGGGCAGCAGTTCATAGACGCTGCGGCCGGGCTCCCGGTGGGAGCAGACCACGCCCACGGGCTTGTGCATCACGAGCGTCAATGGGGCCGGCGGATCGACGGGCGCCCCGCCGATAATCAGGCGCTGGGGCAGGTCGGCGCCCAGGGCCACCTTCTGGCCGGCGTCCTTGACCGCCTGGCCATCCAGAACCACGGCGCCGGCGCGGACCAGAGCCTGCACCTCCTTGCGCGAACCATAGCCGAGATTGGCCAGCAGCCGGTCCAGCCTGGCCATGGGCGCCTTGCCCTGGCCGCTCACGCCCGGGCCTCATAGACCTTGTAGGCGCCGGTCTGGGCGCTGAGATGGACGGCGGAGAACCGGGTCGCCAGCGTCTTTTCGTAGGGCAGGTGCCGGTTGGCCACCATGACCAGCCGCCCGGCGGGCTTCAGCGCGCGGGCCGCGGCCTCGATGAAGGCCTGGCCCAGGGCCCGGTCCTCGGCTCCGCCGTCGTGGAAGGGCGGGTTCATGACCACGAAGTCCAGATCCGCCAGGTCGGGATGGCCGGCTCGCAGGTCGGTCCAGAGGAAGCTCGCCCGCGCATCGGCCACATTGCGCTGGGCGCAGGCCAGGGCGCGGCGGTCGATGTCGGCCAGGGTCAGGCCCGTCACCTCGCCGGCGGCCAGCACCGCCTGCGCCAGCACGCCCAGCCCCGCCCCGAAGTCCGCGCCGCGTCCGGCGAGCGGCGGCAGATGCTGCAACAGCAGCGCCGTGCCCGCATCGATGCGGTCCCAGCTGAAGACGCCAGGCTGGGTCCAGAGGCCCAGGGTCTCAAGATAGCGCGGCGCGCCCTCGGCCAGGGCCGTCTCCAGGCTCAGCCCGCCCGCCACGCGAACCTGGCAGATGCGATGGTGGCGCCGGGCGGTCTCTTCCGGCGGCGCGCCCAGGGCGGCCAGCTCCTTGCCCAGGCGCGAGCCGCCCTTGTCCTTGGGCGCCAGGGCGATCAGGCTTCCCCCCGGCGCCACGGCGCGCAGGCCCAGCGCCAGCACGTAGCGCCGCTCGAGGGAGCCGGGCGGGGCGGCGATGATCAGGCTCTCCAGACTGGCTTCGGCGAGATCCTCCAGGGCGGCCGCGCCCGGGATCAGGGGCGAGACCTGCAGGGCGCCCTCGCCGGCCTCGGCCAGTTCGCGGGGCGGTCGCCCATAAACGGCGTGCTTGGCCCCCACGGGTCAGGCCCGCTCCTTGGACCGCTCGAAGCGCACCTTGGGATAGCGCTCGGCCACATACCCCATCTCCCAGGCCGACTTGGCCAGGAAGACCGGCTGCTCGTCGATGTCGCTGGCCATGGCGCTCTTATGCTTGCCGGCGAAGTCGTCCACATCGACCTTCTCGCCGCCGAGCCAGCGGGCCTCGGCATAGGGCGAGGGCTCGAACAGAACCTCCAGCTGGTACTCGTTGGCCAGGCGGTCGGCCATGACCTCGAACTGCAGCTGGCCCACCGCGCCGACGATGAAGTCGGCGCCGATCTGCGGGCGGAAGAGCTGGGTGACGCCTTCCTCGGCCAGGCCTTCCAGGGCCTTTTTCAGATGCTTGGCCTTCAGCGGGTCCTTGACCCGCACGCGCTGGAGGATTTCCGGGGCGAAGTTAGGCAGGCCGGCGAAGCGGAGGGTCCCGCTTTCCGACAGGCTGTCGCCTACCCTCAGGACCCCGTGGTTGGGAATGCCGATCACGTCGCCCGCGAAAGCCTCCTCGGCCAGCTCCCGGTCGGAGGCGAAGAACATGATGGGCGAGTTCACCGAAAGCTGCCGCCCGGTGTTCTGGACCTTCAGCTTCATCCCCCGGGTGAAGCGGCCGGAGGTCAGGCGCAGGAAGGCCACCCGGTCGCGGTGGTTGGGGTCCATGTTCGCCTGGATCTTGAAGACGAAACCGGACACCTCGCGGTCGCCGGGCGCCACATGGGTTTCGTCGCCGCCCTTCAGCGCCGGGACCGCCTTGGGCGGCGGGGCGTGGGCCCCCAGGCCCTCCAGCAGCTGGGCCACGCCGAACTTGCGCAGGGCCGAGCCGAAGAAGACCGGCGTCATATGCCCTTCCAGGAAGGACTGGGGATCGAACGGCTTGGAGGCCTCCTGCACCAGCATGGCGCCCTCCTCCACCTCGGCCTGTTCCTCCGGATCAAGGTAGGAGACCACCGCATTGCCGCGGAAGGCGATGGGATCGGGATGGCCCTCCTCGTCGGCCGAGCTTTTCTTGGCGAAGGGCAGGAAGCGGTCCTGGCGAAGATCGATCATGCCCTTGAACCGTCCCCCCGATCCCGCCGGCCAATAGAGCGGCGCAGGATCCAGGGCGAGCTTGGAGGAGATCTCGTCCAACAGCTCGAAGGGGTCCTGGGCCTCCCGGTCCATCTTGTTGATGAAGGTGACGATGGGGATGTCGCGCAGGCGGCAGACCT
>NZ_DAIMHV010000190.1:0-4333 GCF_036723115.1 Phenylobacterium sp.
CCCCAGCCCCAGCCCGAGGCTCGCTCTCGCCGGGCTTCGTGCGGCGTGTGCTGTTCCTGGTGGGGGTGGGCGTAGTGCTGCTGGTGCTCTGGCAGTTGCTGGACGTCCTGCTGCTGGCCTTCGGCTCCATCCTCATCGCGGTGCTGCTCAGGGCGGTGGGGGATCCGATCCATCGTTTCACACCCCTGAACGAGGGCCTCTCCTTGCTGGTGGGGGGCCTGGTGATCGTCGCCCTGCTCACGGCCGCCTTCTGGCTGTTCGGCGCCACGGCGGCCGAGCAGGTGGAGGAGCTGATCGCCGCTCTTCCCGACAGTCCGGAGGCCTTCCGCGCCCAGATCGCCTCCATGCCCCTCGCCGAGCAGATCCTGCGCGAGCTGGAGAGCATGGACCTCGGCCAGTCGGCCCGGGACGCCGCAGGCCCGCTGCAGTCCATCCTCAGCCGGGTGGGGGGCTACGCCATGAGCCTGGCGGGGATCGCCACCAACCTGCTGGTGGTGGTCTTCGCCGGCATCTATCTGGCCATCAATCCCCGTTCGGCCCGCGACGGCCTGCTCAGCCTCGTCCCCCGCGGCCCGCGCGAGCCCATGCGGCACGCCCTGAATGTCAGCGGGAACGTGCTGCGGCGCTGGCTCCTGGGCCAGTTCGCCTCCATGGCGGTGGTGGGCGTGCTGACGGGTATCGGCGTGGCCTTGATCGGCCTGCCCTCGCCCGTGGCGCTGGGCCTGTTCGCCGCCCTGGCGGCCTTCGTGCCGGTGGTGGGACCGGTCGTCTCGGTGATTCCGGCCATCCTGCTGGCCTTGCAGGACGGCCCGATGCTGGTGGTCTGGACCATCCTCGTCTACTTCATCGTCCAGCAGGTGGAGAGCAACCTCACCTACCCCCTGATCCAGCGCAAGGCGGTGGACCTGCCCCCGGCCCTGACCCTGTTCGCCGTGCTGGGCTTCGGCGTTCTCTTCGGCCCGCTGGGCGTCGTCCTGGCCGCGCCGCTGATGGTGGTGCTCTTCGTGCTGATCAAGATCCTCTATATCCGCAACACGCTCGGCGAGAGCGCGGACGTGCCTGGCGAAGGGGACGTGGCCAAGGCCTGACCGTGACAGCGGCGCCCACGATCTCAATTTGGATTTCATCAGGTTGACGGGAAATCGCGCACATTTCCAAAAAGTACGACGCCCATATTGACGGATATTGAGGCCAAGCGCCGCCGCGCGCTGGATACCGTCCATCATAGGGGCGGAGAACGGAAATGGCGGGCGCAACGGGACTGAGGGCGGCGCGGCGGCGGGCCGTCTGGAGAAGCGGGGCCTGCGTTCTGGCCCTCTGGTCAGGCGTGGCGGCTGCGGGGTCCAGCCTCGCGCAATCGCCCGCCCCGGCGGCGGGAGCCGTCGCCACTCGCGGGGTGGCCGGCCTGCCCCGAACCGAAGGCTACCTGCCCTTCTACTGGGACGCCGCCCGTGGCCGCGTCCTTCTGGAAGCGCCGGCTTTCGACACGGACGTCCTCTATTACGTCTCCGCCGCCAGCGGCGGCGGCTCGGTGGAGCTGCCCCTGGACCGCGGCATCCTGCGTTCCAGCGTGATCCAGTTTCAGCGGGTGGGCGCCAAGGTTCTGGTGATGGAGCAGAACACCGCCTATCGGGCCTCGGAAGGGCCCGAGCGGGCGGCCAATGTGGCTCAGTCCTTCCCCACCTCCCTGCTCGCCGTCCTGCCCGTGGAAACCGAGGTCGGCGGCAAGGTGATCGTCGACGCCACCCCGCTCTTCATGCGCGACGCCGCCGGCGTGGAGGGGCAGTTGCAACGGGCGGGCCAAGGGAACTTCCGCTTCGATGCGGCGCGCTCGGCCTTCCATCCGCCGCGGATGAAGGCCTTTCCCCTGAACACGGAAATCGAGACCCTGGTCACCTTCAGCGCCGACAATCCCGGCCCCCTGGTGCGCAACGTGACCCCGGACGGTCGTCACCTGACGATGCGGATCCACCACTCCTTCCTCAAGCCGCCGGAGGACTACGCCCCGCGCCTGGCCGATCCGCGGATCGGGGTCTCCACCCTGCGCTTCCAGGACTTCTCCCTGCCGGTGAGCGAGCGACCCAAGGCCGCCTGGATCACCCGCTGGCGACTGGAGAAGGCCGATCCCGCCGCCGCGCTGAGCGAGCCGAAGACCCCGATCGTCTTCTATTTCGACCCCGCCATTCCCGCCCCCCTCCGCGAGGCCATGAAGGCCGGGACCCTGTGGTGGAACGCAGCCTTCGAGAAGGCCGGCTTCCTGAACGCCGTCCGGGCGGTGGACGCGCCCGCCGACATGGACCCCATGGATATCCGCTACGCCTATGTGCTGTGGATCGAGCGGGACGAGCGGGGCTTCTCCTCGGGCGGCACCTATCGCGACCCGCGGACGGGCGAGATCCTGGGGTCGAAGACCCGGATGGACTCCCACCGCATCCGCACCGTGGCCAACTATTTCGACGCCTATAGCGGCGGCCTGCCGGCCGACGGGACGGGCGTCACCGTGGCCGATCCGTCCCTGCTGAGCCCAGGCGGACTGGACGGCATGCCGCCGGCCCAGCGGGACATGGTGCTGCTGCGCCAGGCCCTGCTCACCGCCCACGAGCTGGGCCACGCCCTGGGCTTTGGCCACAACTTCGCCTCGAGCCTCAATGAGCGGGCCTCGGTGATGGAGTATCCCACCCCGCGGGTGGCGATCCGCAATGGGCGGCTGGACCTCTCGGAGTCCTTCCAGAAGGCCATCGGCGCCTACGACGACTACATGGTGCGATACGCCTACACGCCCTTCACGCCGGAGGACGAGAGGGCGGGGTTGAACGGCGTGATCGCCGAGATGCGCCGGGACGGCATCATCTATGTGCCCCCCACCGATCCCCGCTGGACCTGGTACGACGACCGGGCCACCCCCACCGAATATCTGACCGAGACCCTGGCGGCGCGGGACATCATGCTGGCGACCTTCGGCCAGGGCATGCTCTCCCCCGGCGAGCCCGTGGGCGCCTTGCGCGACACCCGCCTCTGGATGGCCTATCTGCACCATCGCTGGGCCCTGGAGGCGGGCCAGGGCTATATCGGCGGCCTCTATCAGAACATCGTCGCGCCGGGCGAGGATCTTCCGCCTACGGAGTTCGTGCCGGGCGCCCTGCAGCGCGAGGTGCTGGGCCTGTTGCTGGACTCCCTGTCGCCCCGTCGCCTGGCCCTGCCCGAGACCCTGCTGGCCCAGCTGACGCCTGACCCCAATCCCAATCTGGAGGACCTGTCCGGCGACGGCGCCTTCGACCAGCTCAAGGCCGCGCGGATCCTCGCCGCCCTGGTCCTGGAGCCCCTGTTCGACAAGCAAAGGGCCGCGCGCATGGTGGCGCTCGGCGCCCGCCAGCCCGACGCCTTGACCTTCCCGGAGATGGTGCAGGCGGTCATGGCCGCCACCTGGAAGGCGCCGGCAGACGCCACCCTCGAAGCGCGGTCCCTGCGGCGCACGGCCCAGCAGGTGGCGCTGGACTCCATGATGATCCTGGGCGCCCAGGCCGACGCCTCGCCCGAGGCCCGCGCCTATGTGCTCGACCAGCTGGCCGAGCTCTCCGGGACGCTGAAGTCCCGCCGGGACGCCGACCCCCTCACCCAGGCCTTCCTGAGGCAGAGCGCCCGGGACATCGACCGCTACCTGACCGATCCGGCGGCCTATGCGCCCAAATCGGCGATGCCCGCCTGGGGCGCCACGCCCCGCTCCCGCTTCCCCATGCCCCCCGGCCCACCGCTCGGCGGGTAGGGGTATCAGCGAACACACCGACGGGGCGGCCGGCCAGGCGCCGCCGCCCCGTCGCCATGCCTCAGTTGGCGCCGCCGGCGTCGGCCTCCAGCGTCACCGTCAGCGGGTTGGGAACCAGGTCGAGCATGGCGCCCGTCGCCACGTCGACGCCGGCGCCGATGACCCCGCCCACCAGGACGTTCCCCGCCATGCCCGCGCCGCCGGCGCCCGACACCTTATGCGTCACCTGGCCGGTCCAAGGCTTGTGGCCCGGCTTGGTGATGTTGACGGTGAACTCGGACTTGCGCGGCATCTTGAAGGAGCACGGGGTCTGATCACAGGCGAAGCCGTTGCTGGTCCGACCGCCGCCCCCGACGGCGTCGTCTCCACGGTCCACGTGTCATTGGAGCCGCGCGTGACCGTCGCGCACGCCGAAACGCTCAGCGCCGCCCCCACCCGCAATCAAGCCCCAATAGCACGAGTTCATCCCGCCCCGCAGTGCGCTCAGGCCCCTGCCCGGGCTGTCTCAGTTGTCGGAAGAAGAAGTGGCGCGCCCGGAACGATTCGAACGTCCGACCCTCAGATTCGTAG
>NZ_DAIMHV010000191.1:0-4295 GCF_036723115.1 Phenylobacterium sp.
GTCTGGCCGGCCAGACGCACCTCCAGGCCCGCAAGCCCGGCGCCGGGCGCGAACCACCTTTTCTCGTAATATTCCCGGTAGTTGGGCAGGAAGGACTTGGGCGTCACCCCCAGGATCCGCCCCCGCGAAATGGCGATGGCGCAATTATAGAGCCGCCCGTTGCGCCGTACCGGCGCGCCGATGGCCAGGACGCAGGCCAGGCCTTTGCTGGCCTCGCAGATCTCCGCGAGCGCGGCCTCCACCGCATCCAGCAGGGCGTCCTGCAGATGCAGGTCGTCGATGGCGTAGGCCGAGACGCAGAGCTCGGGAAAGACGATCAGGTCCGCCCCTTGGGCGTCGCCCCGCCGGGCCAGCTCCAGAATGGCGGCCGCATTGGCGGCCGGATCGGCCACAAAGGCCCGCGGCGTGGCCACAGCGCAGCGCACGAACCCCTGGGCCTGGCTGGAAAAAAACCGATGCGTCATCCCGCCTCACATAACCACGGCCGCCCTGATTGCCACAGAAGCCGCCTCCAGGCGAGGCGGGGGGTGGGGACGGTGAAAGGAAGTGGTGCCGCCTAGGTGAGGTGGCGAGCACCCAAGCCCAAAAACACGTGTACTTCTACGGGAGTGGGCGGGCCTCCGATTCGGCAACGGATGCAATCAGGTTCGAGGCGAATTCTCGTACGTTCGGAAAGAGCCCCGCGTCTGGCCACCCGGACGGCATCGCTGGGCTTAGCAGGCTTGCGCGCGCTCCCCTGGGGTTGCCCGCCAGGGCCGCTGCCGGGGTAGGCCGCGCCGGACCCCCTCTGGGGGGACACCGCAAGCCTCCTCCACAATATGGGGGTTCGCATGAGCGACCCCAGAACGATTGAAAACGCTAGCAGGCAGCCCTTGGCTCCCCCGCTCCGTCAGCCGAGATACTGGACGAGCGCGTCCACGACCCTCTGAAGGTTGCCACTGAACATTAGCCACAAGGCAATTAGCGCCCTGACATCAGCCAAGTTTTCACCGACTTTATTTAATGCCCCTTCAGCAACTTTCTCCGCGACCCAACTCGCGATCTTAGCTGCTGAAGCCGCTAAGCGTTCTTTGTCGGCTAGATATTGGCTAACGTCTGACGGCGGCTGCGCAGGCGCTTTCTCAAGCCGTGTAAGTATATCGACCGTCGCCATGAACTCGCCGTATGGCAGAGCGAATTCAGCGGGTGGCCCATTGTGCCCGTGGGCACCAACTTCGTTTTCAGAGGTCTGGTCAGGCGTGAGCCGCTCTACGCCCACGAGAGCGCCAGCCGCCGCGATCCTTAGCGCTTCGGCCGGCCTCAGATTGCGCGGCCCTTCGCCGAACAACACGCGATCTAGAGCAGCGACGAGTGTCTCCGGTTGGAACGGCTTCGTAATGAGATATGTCGGATCCAGACGTTTCTCGGTTAGTAGCCGCTCCGGAAAGGCCGTGACAAATATAGTTGGAATGCGGCGCACAGACGTCATCCGTCGGGCCGCGTCTATACCAGATGACCCATCCGCAAGTTGGATGTCCATCACCACGACATCAGGCTTATGCTCCAGAAACAAAGCAAACGCCTCGTCAGATGTGTAACCTATACCAACTACACGATGCCCCGCTTCTACAAGCGTGTTCTTTATGTCAGCGGCAATGACCGGCTCATCTTCAACAACCAGAATGCGGACTGACAGTAGCTTGGGGTCATGGGCCATAGCGTCGCTCATCGCTCAACATTTGAGCCGCACACCGTGATAGCCGCAAGAGACTTCAGTCTCCAGTCAGCGCCACAGATCAGAATGTAACTCATCAACCCGGAAAAAACGTAACCCACACGAAGCCGCGCCCGTCCCAACTTCTCGTTTTTGCGACGATTTCCGTCGTACGGATGGGGGTGGTGCCGCCTAGGTGACTCGAACACCTGACCTACGCATTACGAATGCGCCGCTCTACCGGCTGAGCTAAGGCGGCCCGTGGCGAAGGGTCCTGCGGGGCAGGGCCTGTCCGGGGGCGCCTGTTTAGCGGCTCTTGGGCCGATCGCCAAGCGACTCTGTGGGGGCGGCGAACCAGACGGGGCCGTAGCGGGCGATGAGCACGCCGCCCGCCAGGCAGGCCACGGCGAAGGCGATGGCCGCCCAATAGGCCAGGCCGAACAGGCGGGGGCGGGGCGCATCGCTCATGGGGCGACAGGCGAGGCGGCGGCGACAGGCCCAGCTTCCGCCGGCAGGCGGGCGATGAGGTTCAACAGGGCCGATTCCATGGGCATGGGGGCATAGAGGCGCGGTCCCAGCCGGGCGCGGGCCAGCGGCCGGCCCACGGCCCGCGACAGGCAGAGCGCGGCCATGTCCGGCGCCCCCCTGCCCCGCAACAGCACCGCCAGCCGCCGGGCGGCCTTGGGCGAATGCAGCAGCACCGCCTGGGCCTCCAGCGCGCGGGCCAGCAACGCCTTGGGGACCTGTGCGGGCACGGTCTCATAGAGCGGCACGGCCTGGATCACGAGGCCGTGGGCCGCCAGGTCGGCGGCCAGGTCGCCCGCAGGCTCGGTCGTGGTGGGGTGCAGGATGGGGCCGCGCAGGTCCCGGGCGCGGGCGGCCATGCCCTGAGCCAGGGCCGCCACGTCGCCATCGGCCGAAAGCACCTGGCGGAAGCCCGCCTCCCGCGCCGTCCGGGCGGTGGCCGCGCCCACGGCGAAGACCGGCAGGCCCCGGGCCGGCGTCCGCCCCGCCAGGGCGCGCACGCCATTGGCGCTGGTGAAGGCCAGGGCGGCGAATTCCGAAAGATCCGGCAGGGGCGTCTCCAGGGCGCGCACCTCCAGTAGGGGGGCCACCAGGGGCAGGGCGCCAAGGGTGCGCACCCGCTCGGCGGTGGCCGAGGCGCCCGGCTCGGCGCGGGTGATCCAGACGAGAGGCCGGGGGCTGGCGGTCATGGCCAGAGGAAAGGGCGCCGGGCGCAGCGCGGCAAGGCCCTATTCCGGCAGAACGATGCTGTCGCCGGCCTCGTCGCGCAGTTCGGCCCCCAGGCGCAGGCCCAGGTCCCGGGCCGCGGCCAGGGCGCCTTCGCCCCCGCCTTCGCCCGCGGTCATGGGGCCCAGATTGACGGCGCCCTGCCGGCGGTAGCGGAGCTTGCCGTCCGGGGACAGGGCCTCGACGATCAGGGACAGCTCGCCCCCGGCCAGCTGCGAGAAGGCGCCGATGGGCGTGCGGCAGGAGCTTTCCAGCGCCGCCATGGCGCCCCGCTCGGCGGCCACGGCCAGGGTGGTGTCGGCGTGTTGCAGGGCCTTGACCCAGGGCTGGTGGGCGTCTTCGGCGCGGGTCTCGATGGCCAGGGCCCCCTGGCCCGGCGCCGGCGGCCTTTCCACCGGATCGATGAAGCTCTTGGCCGCCCCGTCGAGACCCAGGCGCCTCAGGCCGGAGAGCGCCAGCAGGATGGCGTCGAACTCCCCGGCCTCCAGCTTGGCCATGCGGGTGCCCACATTGCCGCGCAGCATCTGGACGTCCAGGTCGGGGCGGGCGTGCAGGCTCTGGGCCTGGCGACGCAGGCTGGCCGTGCCCAGGCGCGCGCCCTGGGGCAGGTCCTCGAGCGTCAGGGCCTCGCGGGACAGGAAGGCGTCGCGGGGATCCTCCCGCTCGGGCACGGCGGCGATCACCAGCCCGTCAGGCAGCAGGGCGGGCATGTCCTTCATGGAATGGACCGCGCAGTCGATCTCGCCGGCCAGCATGGCCTCCTCGATCTCCTTGGTGAACAGGCCCTTGCCTCCCACCTCCAGCAGGCGGCGATCCTGGATGCGGTCGCCGGAGGTCTTGATGACGATCAGGGGGGCGACGCGCTCGGCCTCTTCCGGCGGCGCGCCCAGGGCGGCGGCGATACGGCGCTGCATCTGCCCGGCCTGGGCCAGGGAGAGTTGAGAACCTCGGGCGCCGATGCGCACGACGGGCGGTTGCGAAGACACGGTGGGCGGTCTACCTGCGAAAGCTCGATGGGACTGCCTGCCTGCTACAGGACAGGCCAGGAAGCCGCAACCGAATGACCGACCTCACCATTCTGGGCCTGGAGACCAGCTGCGACGAGACCGCCGCCGCCGTGGTCCGCCGCACGGCCGCAGGCGAGGTCCAGGTGCTGTCCTCGGTCATCGCCAGCCAGATCGCCCAGCACGCCCCCTATGGCGGCGTGGTGCCCGAGATCGCCGCCCGCGCCCATGTGGAGAGCATCGACGCCATCGCCGCGGCGGCCATGCAGGCCGCGGGTCTCGGCTATGGGGACCTGTCCGGGGTGGCCGCCACCGCGGGGCCGGGCCTGGTGGGCGGGGTGATGGTG
>NZ_DAIMHV010000192.1:0-4266 GCF_036723115.1 Phenylobacterium sp.
GCCCGAGCTCGACCGCGCCGGGGTCGTCGGCGGCCGGGACGGCGACGGCCTGGGGCGCCAGGGTTTCGGCCCGGCGGGCGGCCAGGGCGGCCTTGGTTTCCTCATAGGTCTGCCGGGTGATCTTATAGCGGGCATAGAAGAAGACCGCGATGAAGCCCGGAACGCCGGCGATGATCCCGTCCCAAAGGGCCAGGTTCCAAACCACCTCGGCGGGGACCTCGCCCACCTTGGCCCGGGTGGGGAAGGCGATGAGGGTCAGGACGAAGCCCGCCAGGGCCGCGCCGATGGCCTGGTCGACCTTGGCGAAGAGGGCGCGGGTGGAATAGAGCACCCCTTCCTGCCGAACCCCGAACCGGAGCTCGTTCTCGTCGGCGATGTCGGCCAGGGCCGACATGATGCTGATGGAAAGCACGCTGGCGGCGCCGTAGCTCAGCACCGAAAACGCGATGAGGATCGGCAGCAGGCCTTGGGTCGAGGCCGTGAGCATGCCGGCGAAGCCCATCAGGATCGGGATGCTCGGCGCCAGGGCATAGACGATGGCCGAGACGATGATGGTGCGCTTCTTGTCGAACCGGCCGTGCAGCATGGCGGCGAACAGGAAGGCGGTCAGATAGCCGGCGAAGGAGCCGATGACGAAGAAGCGGATCTGCTCCGACCCCAGGCCCCAGTAGTAGGTGTTGGTATAGAGGTGCAGGCCGCCCCGCAGGCCGATCATCATGCTGAGGAAGAAATAAGCCACCAGCAGCCAGACATAGTTGATGTTGGCGAAGGCCTTGCCGATGTCGCGGAAGAACTCGAAGGGGCTGAATTTGGGCAGGTTTTCCGGCGGCTTGGGCAGGTGGGGGATGCGGTCGCGGGTGAACCAGGCCGAGGCCGCCAGCAGCAGGAGCGCGATCCCCCCCATGATGATGGAGAAGGGGCCGTAGGGCTCCGGATTCAGCAGGCCGCGGGGATATTCCGGCGTGGCCTTGAAGAAGTAGCTGAGCGCGATCCAGGTGGTGGCCGCGGCCCCGGCCCAGGTGAAGAAGCTGTTGTAAGCCATCACCTTGGAGCGTTCGGTGTAGTCGCGACTGAGCTCGCTGCCCAAGGCCAGGTGGGGGGTGTGATAGAAGGTCATTGACTGGCGCAGCATGACCACGGTCACGGCGAACCAAGTGAACAGCGCCCAGGTGCCCAGGCCTTCCGGCGGGTTGAACACCGCCCACAGGGACAGAACGATGGGGATGGGGGCGAAGAACATGTAGATGTGCCGCCGGCCCCAGCGCGACCTCGTGCGGTCGGAGATCGAGCCCACCAGGGGATCGGAAATCCCGTCCAGGAACAGGCTGGCGGAGATGGCGAGGCCCGCCAGATGAGCCTCCAGCCCCAATACCTGATTGTAGTAGAGCATGGCGTAGGAGCCGACGGAGAAGAGCGCGATCGACTCTGCGCCGCTGCCGACCCCGAAGGCGAGCTTGGTCCTGAAGGGCAGCTTTTGGCTGGCGCCCGAAGAATCCTGGGCCATTTCAATAATCCTCCCGGGCGCGATCTTGAAATATGGGCGCGCGCCTCTAAGGCCGAACAAGCCTGAGCCGGGCCGCGCCGTCAACCGCCCGCGCATACCACCCCCTAGAGCCTGGCCGAGGAGGCTGCATCCGGCGGCGCCGACGGCGGGGCGGGGCCGCGAGAGGGGCAAGTTTCGCGATCAAGATTGACTTGCAATTGCGGCCCGGCTAACCGCGTTCGATAACGCAAATCGCTCGCATAATAAGGGGATAATCTGTGCGACTTTCGCTGCTGACCACCGCTGCGCTTCTGCCGTTCCTGGCGCCTGTCTGCGCCCTGGCCGATGACGCCGCCACGCCGGTTTCCGAACTGGTGGTGATCGGGGCGGAAGGCCCGGCCGACTTCCCCGGCGCGGCCACCCGCCTGGAGGCGGAGGTCTTCGAGCGATCCTTGCCCAACGACATCAACGACGTCCTGCGCCGGGTTCCGGGCCTGTTCGTCCGCTCCGAGGAGGGGATGGGTCTGCGTCCCAATGTGGGGGTGCGCGGCCTGAACCCCACGCGCTCCACCGAGGTGCTGATCCTGGAGGACGGCGTCCCCCTGACCTATGCCCCCTATGGGGACAACGCCACCTACTACCACCCGCCCCTGGAACGTTTTACGGCGGTGGAGGTGCTGAAGGGCGCCGGCCAGATCGTCTATGGCCCGCACACGGTGGGCGGGGTGATCAACTACACCACGCCGACCCCACCCCGGCAGGCGGAAGGCCGCCTGATCCTGCGCGCCGGCGGCAATGAGACCGGCGAGGTTGTCCTGCACGGCGGGAACACCTTTGGCGACATCGGCGTGGTGGGCGGATTTGCGGCCGGGACCAACGCAGGGGTGCGCGACAACCAGAAGCTCTTCTACACCGACCTGTTCCTGAAGGCGGTGGTTCCCCTGGCCGACGACCGGGAGCTGACCTTCAAGGCCTCGGCCTATCACGAGGACAGCAATGTCAGCTATTCGGGCCTAACCGAGGCGGAATACCGGGCCAATCCACGGGGCAATCCGTTCCGCAACGACGAGTTCGTGATCTGGCGCTACGGGGCGAGCCTGGCCCACGGTTGGCAGGTCTCCGACGATCTGCGCCTGAACACGGTGCTCTACGGCTCGAGCCTGGACCGCAACTGGTGGCGGCAATCGTCCAATTCCGGCCAGCGGCCGGCGGATTCCGCCGATCCGGCCTGCGGCGGCATGGCCAATCTGAACACCACCTGCGGCAATGAGGGCCGGCTGCGGCAGTACTACATGTTCGGCCTGGAACAGCGGGTGACGCTGAACTGGGCGGGCGGCGAACTGCTGGCCGGGGCGCGGCTGCATGCGGAGAACCAGGAGCGGTTCCAGTTCAACGGCGACACGCCCACCTCGCGCACGCCGGGCGTCGGCCCCGGCGCAGGCGTTCGTGAACAGAACGTCCGCCAGGCCCGCGCGGCCTCGGCCTTTGTGAAGAACACCTTCCGCCTGGGCGACTTCGCCCTGACGCCGGGGGTCCGGTTCGAGGCGATCGCGTTCGAGCGTTCGGACAAACTGGCCCGCACCCGCGGGTCCAGCGATCTCAGCGAATGGATCCCGGGCCTGGGCCTTTCCTGGAGCGCCGATCCGCGCCTCACTGTCTTTGCCGGCGTGCACCGGGGCTTCTCGCCGCCGCGGGTGGAGGACATCATCACCGGCGCCGGCGGGGCCGTGGAACTGGACGCCGAGCGCAGCGTGAACTGGGAGCTGGGCCTGCGCGCCGCGCCCACCCCTGGCCTGGACGGGGAACTGGCGCTGTTCCGCATGGACTTCGACAACCAGATCGTCCCGGCCTCGGTGGCCGGCGGGGTGGGCGCCACGGCCACCAGCGCCGGGGAGACGCGCCATTCGGGCCTGGAAGGGGCGGTCAACTTCTCCAGCCAGGCGGCCTTCGGCACCTCGGTGGACTGGTACGCCCAAGGCGCCTTCACCTGGGTGGAGACGGCCGCCTATCGCGGGCGCCGGTTCTCGTCCATCTCCGGCTTCGGCAATGTGTCGGTGAGCGGCAACCGTCTGCCCTACGCCCCGGAATGGACCGGCCGCGCGGCGGTGGGCTTCGACACGGGTCGCATCCAGGCCGAGGTGGAGGCCGTCTATACCGGCGAGATGTTCGCCGACGACCTGAACACGGTCGCCCCCACGGCCAACGGCCAGCGGGGTCTGATCGAGGCCGCCTGGCAGTACAATCTGGCCGCCGCCTACCGGGTGCCCAACACCCAGGCCAAGCTGACCTTCGCCGTGCGCAACCTGGCCAATGAGACGTTCATCGTCGACCGATCGCGCGGTATTCTGGTCAATGAGCCGCGCGCGGCGGTGGTCGGCCTCGATCTCGCCTTCTAGGCCGAAGGATCAGGGGCGGCGCCGGGGCGCGAAACGGCGCTCGCCGGAGAAGACCCGCCCGTGGCCGCCGCCCCCCTGATCCTCACTGCCGCCCTCGATCCTGGCGGCTTCGACTGGTTCGACGACCTGCGCCGCGCGCACTTTCCGCCAGAGCGCAATCTCGTGCCGGCCCATCTCACCCTGTTCCACGCCCTGCCGGGCGATCAGGAACCCCTCATCGCCGAGACGCTGAAGGCCGCGTGCGCGACGCGCGCCCCCATGACGCTCTCGGTGCGCGGCCCCTGGTTCATCGGCCGCGGGGTGGCCTATCGGATCGCCTCGCCGGAGCTCGACGCCCTGCGCGCCGAACTGACCCAGGCCTTCGCCCCCTGGCTGACGCCCCAGGAC
>NZ_DAIMHV010000193.1:0-4209 GCF_036723115.1 Phenylobacterium sp.
GAACTACCTCTCCTACCTGCGCAACCTCGTGGACGAGGAGGGCGGGGGCCATGTGCAGCCGGTCTATGGGGTGGGGCTGGAGCCTGGCCTGACCGAACGCATCGCCCGGGCCCTGCCCGGCTATCGCGGCATGGGGCCGGTACGCATCGGCAACCAGGCCCACGAGCACCTGCAGCACGACGTCTATGGCCAGATCATCCTGTCAACGGTCCAGGCTTTCTTCGACGAGCGCCTGCTGCGGCCGGCCACGGTGGACGACTTCCGCGCCCTGGAGCCGGTGGGGGAGCGGGCCTATGAGCTCTACGCCACCCCCGACGCCAGCCTGTGGGAGTTCCGCGGCCGCGAAGCGATCCACACCTATTCGGCGGTGATGTGCTGGGCGGCCTGCGACCGGCTGGGCAACGCCGCGGTGCAGCTCGGCCTGCTGGAGCGGGCCCAGTACTGGAACGCCCGCGCCGCGGAGATGCGCCAGGTGATCGAGGCCCGCGCCTATAATGAAAAGCTCGGCCGCTTCGCCGCCACCTTCGACGGCGAGGAGTTGGACGCCAGCCTGCTGCAGCTGGTGGACGTCCGCTTCACCCCGGCCAGCGACCCGCGCATGAAGGCCACCATAGAGGCGGTGGAAAAGGGCCTGCGCCGCGGCCCCTACATGCTGCGCTACGCCATCCCCGACGACTTCGGCGAGCCCAAGACGGCCTTCAACATCTGCACCTTCTGGCTGATCGAGGCCCTCTATCTGTCGGGCCGGGCCGAAGAGGCCCGCGAGCTCTTCGAGGAGATGCTGACGCGGCGCACCGCCGCGGGCCTCTTGTCGGAGGACATCTCCTTCGACGGGAACGAGCTCTGGGGCAACTACCCCCAGACCTACTCCCTGGTGGGCCTGATCAACTGCGCCGGCCTTCTGTCGCGGCCCTGGACCTCGGTGCGCTAGAGCTTCAGCTCGGGCGGGGTGAAGCCGCGCACATTCTCGTCGATGGCCTGGGCGATGGAGAGCAGCCGCCCGTCGCCCCCGTGCGGTCCGATCATCTGCACGCCGACCGGCAGACCGCCGGCCTGGCCCGCCGGCAGGGTGACCGCCGGCAGATAGAGGGCGGTGGCCAGCGCGATCCAGCCCAGCATGGCGACATAGGGGATGGTCGATCCGTCAGAGAGGCTCAACCGGCGGCCGGCGAAACTGCGATGGTCGTGGGGGAAGGCGGCCACCGGCGCCACCGGGGCCAGAATGGCGTCATAGCGCTCGAAGGCGGTCTCCACCTCCCGGCGCAGGCGGGCGCGCACGGCGTCGGCGGCCAGCCACTCCCGGTGCCGGGCGGTATAGGCCCGCACCGACCGGGCCCAGGAGAACGGGTCCTCCCCCCGGGCCAGGCGGGCGGGGCCGCGCAGCATCTCCATGCGGCGATAGTCCGCCTCGGGCAGGTCAGAGCCGATGATGGCGCCCAGCAGGGTCATGTAGGCCTCCAGCAGGGTGGCCATGTCCACCGGCGCCGCCACCGGCTCCACCACCACGCCCGCGGCCTCCAGTTCGGCGGCGAAGGCCTCGATGGCCCGGCGCACGGGGGGGTCCAGGGGCAGGCCCGGCGCCTCGAGCCACAGGCCGAGCTTGACCTTGGGCAGGTCCGCCGCCGGGGCCCGGGCCGAGACCCCGCCATCGGCCATGATCGACAGGAGCAGGCGCAGATCCCGGGCCGAACGGGCCAGGGGGCCGATGACGTTCAGGTCCGGCTCCTGCCAGGAACCCGGGCTCGGCGGCACATGGCCCCGCTGGGGGACCAGCCCCCAGGTGGGCTTGTGCGAGAAGACGCCGCAGAAATGGGCCGGAACCCGCAGGGAGCCGCCGATGTCCGAGCCGATCTCCAGCGCGCTGACGCCCGCGGCCACCACCGCGGCCGCCCCGCCGGAGGAGCCCCCCGGCGTGCGTTCGGCGTCCCAGGGATTGTTGGTGGCGCCATAGAGGCTGTTATAGCTCTGCCAGTCCCCGGCCATCACCGGCACATTGGTCTTGCCCCAGATGACCGCGCCGGCCTTGCGCGCCAGGGCGACGGCGGCGGCGTCATCGGCCTTGCGCCGCCGGTGAACCTCCAGCCCGGCCGAGGCGGGCATGCCGCTGACATCCAGGGTGTCCTTGATGGTCATGGGCAGGCCGGCCAGGGGACCCAGGCTGTCTCCCCGGGCGCGGAGATCATCGATGGCCCGGGCGCGCTCCAGGGCCCGCTCCAGATCGGCGGCCACCACGGCGTTCAGGGCGTGGTGGGTCTGTTCGTGCCGGGCCAGCACGGCTTTCAGCAGGTCCACCGCCCCCACCCGGCCCGACGCCAGGACGGAGACCTGACCGCTGGCGTCCAGGGCGAGCAGGGGATGGTCCATCAGTCCTTCAGCCCCAGCACGTCCTGCATGTCATAGGCGCCCGGCGGCTGGCCCGCCGCCCACAGCGCCGCGGTCACCGCGCCGCGGGCGAACAGCCCCCGGTCGCGGGCCGAGTGGGAAAGGGTGAGGATCTCGTCCTCGGCGGCCAGCACCACCGAATGCTCCCCGATGATCCCGCCCCCGCGCAGCACCGAAAAGCCGATCTCGCCCGTGGGCCGCTCGCCGGTGAGGCCGTCGCGGGCCGGCCGGGCCACGTCGGCCAGGGCGACCCCGCGCCCCTGGGCGGCGGCCTCGCCCAGCATCAGGGCGGTGCCGGACGGGGCGTCCACCTTGCGCCGGTGGTGGGCCTCGAAGACCTCCACGTCATAGGCCTCGGCCGGCAGGGCCCGGGCGGCGCGGGCCACCAGGCCCATGAGCATGTTGACGCCCAGGGAGAAGTTCCCCGCCCGCACGATGGGAATGGCGCCGGCGCAGGCCTCGATCCGCGCCAGGTGGGTCTCATCGAAGCCGGTGGAGCCGATGACGAGCGCGATGTTCCCCCGCGCGGCGCAGGCCTCCGCCAGCTCGGCCGAGGCGGCCGGGGTGCTGAAGTCGATCACGACCTGGGCCGAGGCCAGGGCGGTGGCGAGATCCGCCAGGCCCTCGCCTTGCGCGCCAGGGCGGTCGAACCGGGCGGAGAGGCGCGCGTCTTCGCGGCTCTCCACCGCGGCGGCGACGGCGCGGCCCATGCGGCCAAGGGCGCCGGCCACGGCGATGGGGATGGGGGCGGTCAGGGCGGTCTCTCCGGGCGCGGGACGTGGCGCTCAGAAATGTCGCGCGCCGCGCGCCCCGGTCAAGAGAAAGCCCCGCAAGAGAAAGCCCCAACGCCCCGCGCGGGCGCGGGGGGCGTTCCTGTCCGGGCGGACGACATCTCTACGCCGCCGGGGCCGGCGGGGGGGCGCCGTGCCGCAGCTCCACCCCCTTGAACGAGCGGGTTTCCGGCGTGGGCAGGCCCTCGGCCTCGAACTGGGCCAGCAGCTCCTGCTTGCGCGCCTGCATCTGGGCGCCCAGGGCGTCCAGGTCCACATCGGTGGCCCGGCACTGGGCGAACATGCCCTTGGCGGGACGCTCCTCCTCCTTGACATGGTGCTCGATCTCCTCGGAGAGGACCGAGACCTTGGCGTCATAGAAGGGGTCGTCCGGGGCGCCGGCCATCAGCTCGGCGATCAGGGTCTTGGCCCCGTCGTGCTCCACATAGCCTTCGTCCAGGATGTCGTCTTCGATCTTGCCCCGGAAGGTGGGGTAGAAAATCTCCTCCTCGATCAGGGTGTGGACGATCAGCTCGGTGCAGATCTTCTTGACGATCTGCGCCTTGCGCTCGTCGCTGCGGGCCTTTTCGAACTGTTCGAACAGGTCCTCCACCTCCCGGTGGTCCTGTTTCAGAAGCTTGATGGCGTCGATCTTGTCGGTCTTGCCGTTGGTGGCCATGGGCTGTCTCCCGTTGTCTGGCGCTTGCCGCACCAACGCCGTCGAGGCGGGATTGGATGCTTGGTCGGCTGGCCGACTCTGACCCCTCCGCGAAGCGGCGATTGCCAAGCCGGGCGCTTTTCCCCCAATCTAGCGGTCTTGCTTTCCGCCGGGCCTGTCCCGGACCCATTTCAGACGTCCATTTTCCAAGAGTCTCCCATGGCCGAGATCACCATTCCTCGTCAGTTCCGGGGTCCCCCCGTCACCGCAAACGGCGGCTATATCTCCGGCGTCCTGGCCAAGGCCGTGGGCGGCAAGGGCAGCGCCATGCTGCGGTCGGGCGTGCCCCTGGACACCCCCGTCCGCCTGGAGACCGGCGAGGACGGCGTGGTTTCGGCC
>NZ_DAIMHV010000194.1:0-4187 GCF_036723115.1 Phenylobacterium sp.
CCTCCCGTCCCCCAGCCTGTCGCAAGCCCCCCTGTCGCCGGGGCTTTATGTGGTGGCCACGCCCATCGGCAATCTGCGCGACATCACCCTGCGGGCCCTGGACGTCCTGTCGGCCGCGGACCTCATCCTGGCTGAGGACACCCGGGTCACGGGAAAGCTCCTGTCCGCCTACGGGATTTCCGGCCGCATGGAGCGCCATGACGAACACGCCGCCGAGCGGGCTCGGCCCAAGGCCCTAGCCGTGCTCGAACAGGGCGGCCGGGTGGCGCTGGTCTCGGATGCGGGCACGCCGCTGATCTCCGATCCGGGCTATCGTCTGGTGCGCGAGGCCGCAGCCGCGGGCCACCCCGTCCATCCCGTGCCCGGGGCCTCAGCCCTGCTGGCGGGGCTTTCAGTGGCGGGCCTGCCGTCGGACCGGTTCCTGTTCGCGGGCTTCCCGCCGCCCAAGAGCGCCGGCCGTCGGGCCTTCCTGACCGAACTGGCGGGCATCCGCGCCACCCTGGTCTTCTTCGAAGGCGCCTCGCGCCTGGGTGACAGCCTGGCCGACATGGCCGCCGTGCTCGGCCCGCGCGAAGCGGTGGTCTGCCGGGAGCTTACCAAGCTCTATGAGACGGTGGTGCGCGGCCCCCTGGACGTCCTGGCCGCCGATCCCAGCCTCGAGGCCCCCAAGGGGGAGATCGTCATCCTCGTGGCGCCGGGGCGGGAGATGGAGGCCACCGCCGCCGACGCCGACATGGCCCTGCGCGAGGCCCTGCGCCGCCTCAAGCCCGCCGAGGCGGCCGGCGAAGTGGCCAAGGCCCTCGGGCTTCCCCGCCGCGACCTCTATCGCCGGGCGCTGGAACTGAAATCGGAGCCGGCCGGTGAAGAGGCCTGAGCGCGCCGAACAGCGCCGCCTGCGGGGCGGAGCCGCGCGCAAGACGGGGCGCCGGGCCGAGG
This sequence comes from Phenylobacterium sp., assembly GCF_036723115.1. Classification (GTDB taxonomy): domain Bacteria; phylum Pseudomonadota; class Alphaproteobacteria; order Caulobacterales; family Caulobacteraceae; genus Phenylobacterium. The sequence continues at coordinate 937 of NZ_DAIMHV010000194.1, forward strand.
CCCTGGCCGCCCTGTGGCTGATGGCCAAGGGTTACCGCATCCTGGGCTTTCGCCTGCGCACCCGCCTGGGGGAGATCGACCTGCTGGCCCAGAAGGGGACGGTCCTAGCGGTGGTGGAGGTCAAGCAGCGGGCGACCCTGAACGCCGCGCTTGAGGCGGTCAGCCTGGAGCAGCGCCAGCGACTGCGCCGCGCCGGCGAGGCGGTGGCCGGCGCCCGGCCCCGGCTCAAGGCCCTGGCGGTGCGGCTGGACCTGGTGGCCCTGTCGCCCGGCCGCTGGCCCGCCCACCTCGCCGACGCATGGCCCGGTTCTTGATAGGCCGATCCCATGACCCGCACTGAGGCAGAGGCCGTCATCCGCGCCGCCGGCGAAACCCCGCCGGAAGCCGAGTTCCCCCTGCTGGAAGCGGCCATCGCCTGCGCCCTCCATGAGTCGCCCGAGCACGATCCCCAGGCCGCCCGCGCCCTGGCCCGGGCCGGGATCGAGCGCCTCGCCCAGCGGCTGAAGGTGGAATCCGCCGAAGAGGCCCTGGCCGAGACCCTGGCCGGGGATCTGGGGCTCACCGGCGATCTCTTCACCCCGAACCATCCCGACAACGCCGACATCATCGCCGTGGCCGAGCGTCGGCGGGGCCTGTCGGTGACCCTGGGGATCTTCTATCTGCATGTGGGGCGGGCCTGCGGCCTGGATCTCAAGGGCGTGGACTTCCCTGGCCACTTTCTGCTGCGCATCCAGACGCCCGAGGGACCGCTGGCGCTGGATCCCTTCAGCCATGGCCGGGTGGTGCTGCCCTCGGAGCTGACGCGGCGGGCCCTGCATACCGGCCTGACCCCCAATGTCGCCGACCGGCTGGACCTGCTGATGGCGCCGGTGAGCGAGCGGGCCGTGCTCATCCGCCTGCAGAACACCATCTTCGCCCACGCCCTGGGGGAGGGGGACTTCCCCCGGGCCGAGCGCTCGGCCCTGCGCCGGGCCCTTCTGGACCCGGACGACCACCGCCCCTGGCTGGACGTGGCCGCCGCCCGGGAGGGGCAGGGCGCCCTGGCCGGCGCCCTGGAGGCCCTCTCCTGCGCCAGCGCGCTCGACCAGGGGGCGGCCCTGGCCGCCCGGGCCCAGCGCGAACGGGTCCGGCTGCAGCTCAACTGACGCTTCCTGGAAGGCTTTGGCTGGCGCAGGTCCAGTCGGCCGCCTATGTCGGAGCCTGCACAGGAGGAGGAGAGCCGCATGGCCCTGAAGGTCGCCGTCCAGATGGACCCGCTCGAGCGCATCAATATCGACGGGGACACCACCTTCCTGATGATGTTGAGCGGCCAGGCACGGGGGCACAGCCTGTTCGTCTACACCCCTGACCAGCTGGCCCTGGAAAACGGCCGCGCGCTCGCCCGCGGCCGGGCGGTGACGGTCCAGGACGTGAAGGGCGACCATGCCGCCTTTGGCCCTTGGGAGCGGGTGGACCTGTCGGAGATGGACGTGGTGCTGCTGCGTCAGGACCCCCCCTTCGACATGGCCTATATCACCACCACCCACATCCTGGAGGCGATCCACCCCAAGACCCTGGTGGTGAACAATCCCGCCGAGGTGCGCAACGCCCCGGAAAAGCTGTTCGTCACCGGCTTCCCCGGCGTGCAGCCGCCCACCCTGATCACCTCCGACCCCCAGGCCATCTATGACTTCCGCGCCGAGCACGGGGATATCGTGCTCAAGCCGCTCTATGGGGGCGGCGGCTCGGGGGTGGCGCGGCTCCTGGCCGAAGACCCCAATCTCGACGCTCTCCTGGAACTGCACGCCATGATCGGCCGCGAGCCGGTCATCGCCCAGAAGTTCATTCCGGCGGTGTCCAAGGGCGACAAGCGCATTCTGCTGGTGGACGGCGAGCCGGTGGGCGCGGTCAACCGCGTGCCCGGCGCCGGCCAGATCCGCTCCAACCTGCGGGTGGGCGGCCGGGCCGAGGCCGTGGAGCTGACCGCGCGCGATCAGGAGCTTTGCGCCATCATCGGGCCGGAGCTGAAGCGCCGGGGCCTGATCTTCGTGGGCATCGACGTCATCGGCGACTACCTCACCGAGATCAATGTGACCTCGCCCACGGGCGCGCGCCAGTTGCAGCGGTTCACGGGGGTGGACGCCACCGATCGGATGTGGACAGTGGTGGAAGCCCGGCGCGGCTGAGGGGCCGGTTCCGCCCAGCGGAAATCGCTGCTCACGGCATAGCCTGCCCCCGCAGACGGGTATTTCCGTTTCGCCCTTGTCTTCTATTCCCTGAATATTCTACCTTTGTTCGCACTCTGATCCGGCCCTTGGCCCGATCTGTGGATAATTTCGCCCCGGGCGTGATTGTGCGGACATCACCTCCTCCGCGGAGCGGGTGAGAGGGGAGTGCCTTTTTCGCAACCATAAGTAATTGCCTTCGCCCAACTTAATGGAGTAAATGGTTAAGCTTGGTGGGGAGGCTAAAATGATAGAGCGTCACGCAATTCGAACCGTGGTCGGTTTGCTAGCGGTGCTGGTCGTGGGGGCTACGGCGGCGCCCGCTGAAGCGCGCCAGATGACGGATGCGCAGATCCGAGATGCAATCGTTCGGGAATCGATAGCGTCTTATTCCGGTAACTGTCCTTGCCCTTACAATACAGCTAGCAATGGAACGAGCTGCGGGAAGCGAAGTGCATACAGCCGTCCCGGCGGATATTCGCCGAAATGTTATCCAAGCGATGTGAGTGAATCCGAGGTTCAATCATATCGTCGTCGGAACGGTGTTTAGAACTCTGAAAAAGAGGATGGCAATGAAGAAGTTCATACTCTCTGTAATCGCACTGATGTTTGCCGCTACGAATGCGTTTGCGGCGGATGTTTATGTGCGAGGCCATTATCGGAAAGATGGAACCTACGTGGCGCCGCATTACCGGACAGCCCCAAACTCCACAACGAGCGACAATTACTCAACTAGAGGGAACTACAATCCCTATACCGGCCAAGCAGGGACAAAGCCGGACTCGCGTCCGTCGTATGGATATCCGGCACCGCAATCCAATAATCGGCCGACATATGGCTCGGGAAGTGGCTCGCAATCGCCGACATATAGGCCGTACACCCCGACTTGGGGCTCTTCCGCCCCTGCGCCCTGCGCTAGTGTTTACGGTTGCTAAGCTCTGACGAGGCGTTTGGTGGCCTGCGGGACTCCAGCGCCTCCTCCGGCCGCACTGACCTGGCCGAGGCGCTGATCTACCGACGGGTCTCCAGCGCGCCGGGGGTCCTGGC
>NZ_DAIMHV010000195.1:0-4145 GCF_036723115.1 Phenylobacterium sp.
CCTCCCCGGTGATGGGCAAGAGCGTGGCCTTGTATTTCCGGAAAGTCGCCGCAGCTGCGGAGCCGGCGGCTTGAGGCCGGGCGCCCCACTCGGTCCGGCCCCTACCGCCCAGGCCCCTGTCCGCCCGTCCTCTGGCCGAGGGCGCAACCCGCTGGCCGGCGCGGTCCTCTGCATGCTCGAGGCCCAGCTGGACGATGGCGCCATCCCCTGGTTCGAGGGCGGCCCCTGGGATCCCTGGAACCACGGCGAGTGCGTCATGGCCCTGGGCGTGGCCGGCGAGTGGTCGGCCGTGCGCGCCGGGCTCGACTGTCTGGCCGAGCGGCAGGGACCTGACGGCGCGTGGCTCGGCGAATACGGCAACATGCTGCCCATGGCCGACAGGCTGCACATGGCGCGCGAGCCGGCGCCCGTCTTCCGCGACACCAATTTCGCCGCCTATTGCGCCGTGGTCCTGTGGCACGCTTGGCGCCTGTCGGGAGACCTTCAGCTCGTCCGCCGTCACTGGCCCATGGTGGCCCGAGCTATCGACTTCGTGGTCGCCCAGCAGCATGGGCCGGGCGACATCTCCTGGTGCGGGGAAGCCCACGGCGGCGAGGCCGACGATGCGGTGCGCGCAGGCTGCGGGTCGATCCATAAGAGCCTGGACTGCGCCCTGCGGCTGGCGCGACTGATGGAGGAGCCGCGTCCGGCCTGGGCCCGCGCCCGGCAGGCCCTGGCCCACGCGCTGCGTGAGCGGCCCGAACGGTTCGACCGCACCACCGACCGCTCAGCCTTCGCCATGGACTGGTACTATCCCGTGCTGGGCGGGGCGATCAGCGGCCCGGCCGCCCGGGCCAGGATCGAGGCCGGCTGGGCCGCATTCGTCGAGCCCGGCGTCGGCTGCCGCTGCGTGAAGGACCAGCCGTGGGCGACGGTGGCCGAGACCTGCGAGCTGGCCCTGACCCTGATTTCCCTTGGCCGGCGGAGCGAGGCCGCCGATCTGCTGGCCTGGCAGGACGCCCATCGGGACGCCAGCGGCGCCTATTGGATGGGGTGGCAGTTCGCCGAGGGCATCATCTGGCCCGAGGAGCGCCCCACCTGGACCCAGGCCGCCGCCATCCTGGCCCATGACGCCCTTTATGATCTGAGCTCAGCGGCTGATGTTCTGGTGGCTCACCGTTAGAGCCCCCTGCCGTTGGAGAGCAGCGCCGCCCGGCGTCGGACGGGGATCAGCCAGTCGCAGAGCAGACAGCCTGCGGCTTCGGGCGCCGAGGCCGCGGAGACCACACCGGGCGGAGCGCCACGGGGCGCTTCAAACTCGTCTAGAATTCCGGGCTCGCATTCGCGCGGGCAAGCGCTTCGGCAGCGCGGGCTTCGCCAAAACTTACTGCGGCCGCACCGATCAAAGCGCCGACCAGGTCTGCGAGTAGATCTGATGCTTGAAACTGTCCGCCGATCCACTGGAGATGCTGCAAGCCCTCCACCGCCCAACCGATCGCGACAACGCCGGAGCCAACGGCCCAGATCGGCAGACGTGGCGCAGCCCCCGCCCCCAAAATCACAAGGCCAAAGGCAATCAAGCCGTGCTCCAGCGCGTCAGCGGCCACACTTAGGCGGCTCGCATCGTGATTAGGTTCTAGCAGGCCGCTGAGAGCCCAAAGGACGAGCATCAAGAGGGCCAAGCGGGACGCCAACTGGATCATGACGCTGCCATACCACGGCAAATCGTCGGGTCTAGCCGACATGTCCCCAAGGTGGCGCTAGAGCTGAGCGGGCTCGCCCTTACCGCGAGCGTCCAACCTCAAGAGCGGCTCGGATGCCTACTGTTTGCGCAAAACTCGAAGGCTCTTCACCGCCTCAACTTCGCAAAAAAGGTCAGAGGCGAGGGCGCGTTGATAGATTTCAAAAGGTGGGCGTCCCCCGTCGGCAGGGTCAGGGAAGACGTCATGGATGGCGAGAACGCCGCCCGGAGCAAGGTGAGGCGTCCACCCTCGGTAGTCGCCCAGCGCCGCCTCCATGGTGTGACCCCCATCTATGAAGAGAAAGCCGAGCGGGGTGCGCCAAAGGGAAGCTAGTGCTGCCGATTTGGCCACGACCGGAATGACATGATCTTCGAGGCCCGCTTGCCGCAAGGTGCGCCGCAGATGGGGAAGGGTGTCCATAGCCCCGACGCTGTGATCCCAGAGATCAGGGTCGTGGTACTCCCAGCCCGGTTGATTTTCTTCCGATCCGCGATGGTGGTCCACCGAGAAGAGCGTCGTGCCGAGGCCCTTCGCCACAGCGCCTAGCCAGACTGCGGACTTGCCACAATAGGCGCCGATCTCCAGGCCTGGCCCCAAGGCCGCCCCAGCCCTGAAGGCGCGCTGCAAGGCGCTCCCTTCTGCGGCATCAAGGAAGCCTTTGATCTCGTCCACATCAATCGGCAACTCAAACACGCGCTGAACTCTCCCGAAACTTGGCTCGCTTAAGTGGGCATAAACGGCCTTTTGCGTTGTGGCGATGGCGTCAATCACAGGTCTTGGTTGTGCGGGCTTGCGTTTTTCAGGGACAGCCCGCTTTAACTCGGGTGGGGACTGGTCCGGCGCCGGAGGATGAGGCGCTGAGACGGGGGAGGTTCGGGGTGATCTATCGAAACGCTCAGCCGCTCGACGTCGCGCGCCACGGTCTGCTGAGGCTGCGGACGCCCTTGAGCTTTCATTTCGCAAAGGGTCTACAAGCCGTCCCTGTGGGACTCTCAGAAATTCCCTTGGCGGCGCAGTGGTACCCCATCGCCTTCACTTCCGAGGAACCTTGTCGGCCGATCGCCGTGCTGGGGCTTGGGCGGCACGAGAACCTTTTTGTTGACGACGAGGGGCGCTGGAAACATGGCGCCTACGTGCCAGCTCTCATTCGCCGATTTCCCTTTGGTCTGGCCGAGTTGGAGGGACGGGACGTCCTTTGCATCGAGACGACGAGCGAGGTGTTGAGTGAGGGCTCCCTAGGTTCGCCGCTCTTTGAGGGCGTCGCGCTCAGCCAGACGACGCAAAACGCCCTTCGGCTATGTCAGGCGATTGCAGCTGACGAGCGCCAAACGGAGACGTTTGTTGGAAGGCTCCGAGCTTTGGACCTGCTGGATCGCCGAACCGCCACAGCTGAGCTCAATAGCGGCGAGCGCGTCTCCCTCTCAGGATTTCTGACGATCGACGAAAGCCGGTTCCGGCGATTGAGCGACGAGGTCTTTCTCGATCTTAGGCGTCGAGGTTGGCTCGCGCCGATCTACGCCCAGGTTCAGTCGACCCTCAACTGGGGGCGATTGGCCGACCACGTCCAGGCCAGACGCGCGGCTTGAGCGCGGCGGAGACCTCAAGAGACGCTTCGCTCGCCAGGCGGCCGCAATGTCGCAGAGCGCGGGTCTGATCATGAACCAGGGCTCCCAACAGTAGCGCTTCCAAAGTCGCACCGGGTCGTGCGCCAACCTGAAAAGCCACTCAAGGCCCGCTCGCCCCATCCAGCGTGGCGCAGGCTTTTGCACGCCTGCTTCATAGTCAAAGGCCGCGCCCACTGAGAAGACTGCGCAGGGGGGCAATTGCGCCCTATGATCGATGATCCACTGCTCCTGCCGCGGCATGCCCATGCCGACAAAGAGCACATCGGGTGAGAAATGCCGGATGGCCTCAAGGATCTGGGCGTTCTCGGCCGATCCAAGACTTGCGTCAAAATAGCCGTGGGCGACGCCGATTTGGGTCGCCGGATAGGCCTCCGAGAGCTGCATTGCCGCGCTCTCAGCAACGCCTGGCGCGCCACCGAGGTAAAAGATGCGCCAGGCCTTTCGGTTGGCCACACTCCAGAAGTGCTCCCGCCAGTCGAGATAGGTACAACGGTGGAATGGGCGACTGTGAAGCCCCAAGGCTCGGCTGAAGGCTATGACGGGGGCGGAATCGACCTCAATCAGGTCGGCGTCCTCGAAGAAGGCTGCGAGGGTCGGGTCCCTCCGCAGCAGGTAGAGGCTGTGGAGATTATGATTGGCGACCAGATAAGGCCGACCATCACCGACGGCGGCCTCCACGTGGTACATCACCTCTTCCGGTCGAACGAGATCGACCTCTGCACCCAGCACTTCAATCCGCTCAAGGGCGCGCCGCGTCTTGCGAAAGGGGCTGCGAGGCTCGCGCCGCCGTTCCAACATT
>NZ_DAIMHV010000196.1:0-4077 GCF_036723115.1 Phenylobacterium sp.
CAGGCCGGCCTGGTAAGAGCCCGTCATCTGCTTGGCCCAACCGAGGCTGGCGGCGAGATAGAAGCCGCCAACGCCGCCGGTCATGCCGACCAGGCCGGTGACCACCCCGATCTCATTGCGGAACCGTTGGGGGGCGAGCTGGAAAACCGCGCCATTGCCGGCGCCGAGGGCCACCATGGCGAACATCAGGACCGCGAGGGCGAGATAGGGCGTGGCCATGTGAAAGCTGGCCACGGCGAGGCCGAGGGCGGCCAGCAGATAGACCACGCTGAGGGTCCTCACCCCGCCAAAGCGATCGGCGAGCCCGCCGCCCACGGGCCGCGCGAAGGAGCCGGCGAAAACGCAAGCAGCGGTGAAGAATCCGGCGATCACCGGGCTCAAGCCGTACTCGCTGTTGAAGTAGATGGTCAGGGACGACGAGAGGCCGACAAAGCCGCCGAAGGTGACGCTGTAGAGCAGCATCAGCCACCAGGCGTCCGGCGTCTTCAGCACCGCCATATATTCGGTGAGCGACTTCGGCGGCGGTTGTTCAGGGGCGTCCTTGGCGAAGACCACATAGACGATGAAGGCGATGGCCAGGGGGATGGTGGCCAAGCCCAGCACGTTCATCCAGCCGAACTGTTGCGCCAGGAAGGGCGCGAAAAGGGCCGCCAAGGCGGTCCCCGAGTTGCCTGCGCCGGCGATCCCCAGGGCCAGGCCCTGGTGTTCCGGAGGGTACCAGCGCGACGCCAGAGGCAAGGCCACGGCGAAGGACGCGCCCGCGACCCCGAGCAGGACGCCGACCATCAGCACCTGGCTGTAGTTGTGCAGACCCACGAACCAGGCGAGGCCCAGTCCCGCCATGACGATGATCTGACCGATCATGCCGGTCTTCTTCGGGCCGATGTGGTCCACCAGGACCCCGGCCACCACCCGCAGCAGCGCCCCGGCGAGCACCGGAACGGCGACCATGAAACCCTTCTGGGCGGGATCGAGGTCGAAACTCTCGGCGATGGCGACGCCCAGGGGGCCAAGCAGGACCCAGACCATGAAACTGAGGTCGAAGTACAGGAAGGCCGAGAACAGAGTCGGGGCGTGCCCCGCCTTAAGGAAGGATCGGCTGATCATGGGAAGACCCGTTCAAAAGGACATGAGCGGCGGCGTCGCCGAGCGGAGGCGGCTCGTCATCGAGCCTGTTCCGAAGAAGCCGCGAACGCCGTTGTCCTGGGCCTGAGCCCATCAGGGACCAGCCTGCCGGCCGCGTCACGCCCGGCTTGCCCCTGGCCGCTCACACGGATCGCATCGCACGAAAATGCGGCGCCGGCGAACAGGGCCTGTCGAAGTCTTGGGCGGTCAGCGCCCTTGGGCGGCCAGAAAGAGGTCCGGTCTCCAGCAACGCTCGGCGACCGTATCGAGAGCCGCCTCGCCGATCTGACCCCAGCGGATCATCTGCTCCAGCAGCCAGACCGCCTGCTCACGGCGGGGCGGATTGACGCCGCCCTCGACGAGCGTGATCTCGGCCAGCCCCGCGGCGATGGCTTCCGGCGCCGCATCCAGGACGTGTGGCCGAGCCAGCATCTCCACCAACTCGCCTTGGTTTTGCCGATCAGCCGCCCAGGCCCCCGCCGCCGTCAGGGCGCGGATCAGAGACTGAAGGACAGATGCATTGGCCGCCGCCCAGAATTCCGTGACGCCCAGCACCTTGTCCGGCGCCTCCGGCCAGACCTCGGTCACACGCATAACTGTCTGACCGACACCGGCCGCCTCGGCGACGGCGTTCCAGGGGGCGCCGGCGCAGAACCCCTCGATCACCCCCTCCCCCAGCAACGTCGCCGTACGGGACGGGGGAATGACCGTCAGGCGAACATCGACATCGGGGTTCAAGCCAAGCTCGATCAGCCAGTGCCGCAGCAGGTAGTTGTGGATCGAAAACGGATAGACCGCAGCCAGGGTGAGGGGACTGGCCCCCTCCTCCTGGCGGCGACGGACAAGGTGTGTCAGGCGCGCGCCCGCCTCCCCATCCCCGGTCAGACGGCTGGACAGGGTCACCGCCGCGCCGCCGCGATTCAGAGCCATAGGGGCGATCATCGCCTTGGGCTCGCTGCCGATCCCAAGGCTGGAGGCCAGGACCATGGGCGCCAGCATGTGGGCGCCGTCCAGAGCGCCGGCCGCCACCTTGTCGCGGATGGTGGCCCAGGAAGCTTCGCGGCTGAGGCTGACCGCGAGGCCCTCGGCGGCGAAGAAGCCCTTTTCCTGCGCCACGATCAGGGGCGCTGCGTCCACCAGGGGAATGAACCCCAACTGCAACGGACCAGACCTGCTCATGTGGAATCTCCGCCCTTCAACACGCCGGCGAAGGCCAACAGGTCGGCGGCCACAGCGCCTAGGGGTCGGCCGGTGTCCATGGAGAGCTTGCGCAACAGCCGATAGGCTGCCTCCTCGTCCAGGTCGCGCTCCTTCATAAGCAGAGCCTTGGCCCGCTCGACCGTCTTGCGGGAAGCGAGGTCGGCCTTGGCCTTGGCCAGGTCCGCCCGCAGTTGATGCATCAGGTGAAAGCGGCTCATGGCCACCTCCAGGACCGGGCGCACCCGGGCCGAAGACAGGCCATCGACCACATAGGCGGCCACCCCGGCCCGCACGGCCTCCTCCGCCAGCCCCGGCTCGGATCGGTCGACGAACATCACCACGGGACGGGGATTGACCGCGCTGGCTTCGCGCAAGCTCTCCAGGGTGTCGCGATCCGGACTTTCAGAGGCGACCACCACGACGTCAGGTTGAAAGGCCGTGACATCCATTTCATCGAAGACCGCCGCAACGCGCACCTTCAGAGGGTCGATCCCGTCAAGCCCTTCAGCCACAAGCGCCGCGCGCGCCGGGTCAGGATCGATGATGAGCACCCGCATGGGCCCTGCCTAGGGGAGCCGCCCGCTGCGCCAAGCCACAAAACGAACCACCGCGCCAGCGCGCTCGGGAAGCGCTGACGAAATGGGCAGCCCTCGCCCAAATTATTGGCAGCCGCTAAAGGAACAATGGATTGGCGCCACACCAGAAAGCTCGCGCCAGTCCGCCATCCCTTGCCATGTGGATGGTTGGAGATCGGTCAGTTGGACGAGCCATACAGACTGAAGGCCAAGAGCGTTGCGTCCAGTGGGAGATGCCGATGAAGCTATGCGTGGTTTTGGCTGGAGGAGCCGGGCGCCGCATGGGCGGGAACAAGCTTCAGCGCCTCTACAAGGGCCGAACCCTCGGGGAACACGCGCTTTCACTGGCGGCCAGGTTCGCCGATCATGTGGCGCTGTCAGTCCGAGAGCCCGGCCAGGCCGATGGTCTTCCCCCCGTGCCGCTGGTGTTTGATCGTCATGACATTGAAGGCCCCCTGGCGGGCGTCGTCAGCAGCCTCGAGCAAGCTGCCCGGATCGGGGCCGCGCAAGTTCTGACAATCCCTTGTGATGCGCCGCGCCTTCCCCACGATCTTTTCTCACGGCTCGAAGCCGCGTTAGTCGAGTTTCCCGATGCTCTCGCAGCTTCGGCCAGCGACGGGCGGCACAGTCACCCCCCCTGCACGCTGTGGCGCGCGGAGGCGATCGAGCCGGTAAGGCACTACGCCGGGTCTGGCCGGCGTTCGCTGAAGGGACTGCTGATTGATCTGAAGGCTCGGCACGTCGTCTGGGATGAACCGAACACGGACTTCTTTCTCAATCTGAATACACGTGAAGATCTGCGCCAGGCGGGCGAACACCTCGACTCACCCGGCCCCTGCGAACTCTGACATGGACCCAGCTGGCCGGATAGAGCGCCGCGCTTTACTGTTGGCGCTTCTCGCATAAGGGCCGGCGGTGAATTGAACAACACGCCCTCTCCACGACCAACAACACCAATCCTCAGCAGAACGGTCAGCGATCTAAATACTCAATATTGATAAGAAATGATTAGTTCAATTATATGCCGAATTATCGAATTTTCGATATATGATATCTGCAATTTCATACTGCAAAATAAAGATCAATGTCCTTCGAAATCCGCATTAATATTCCCGCTGGTGAGCCCGGCAGGACTCGCATAACAGCCATTTCTTCTCGGTAAAACAGAGATTTAGTC
>NZ_DAIMHV010000197.1:0-4063 GCF_036723115.1 Phenylobacterium sp.
CCCAGCCCCTGCCCACCCTGGTCAATTTCGCCGAGCAGCAGGCCAAGCTGGCCGCGGCCCTGCTGACCGGCGCCTATGCCCCGCCCTCGCCGGCCGAGATGGAAGCCGTCATCGCCAAGGACGAGGCCCTGCACATGGGCCACTTCTACAAGAGCCAGCGCCACACCATCCAGGTGGACTTCGGGATCTATGTGCACGACCTGATGAAGGAGATCGCCCGCGGTCAGGCCCGCGCCCGCAAGGCCGCCGCCTGACCGGGCAGCCGGCGAGTCAGGCCGGCTCAACCTCGCGGCGCAGGCGGCGCAGGGCAACGGCCACCTTCATGGAGGCCTCGCTGAACGGGGCGCCCATGCCCAGCAGCCGCTCGGCCAAAGCATCATCCTTGCGGTTGATGGCCTCGGCCACCTGGCCGGCGCAGCTGTGGAACTCCCGATGGGCCTCCACACATTGCAGGAAGCTGGCTTTGCTCCCGAGGGTCTGGCGCGCCTCGCCATGGAGCCAGCGCCCCAGATCGCAGTGGCGGTCTGAACAGATGGCCTGGGCGTCCAGAGTGTCGTGGTTGGACAGGGCCACCCGCAGCTTCACCTTCCAGTCCGCATGGGCGGCCGTCGCCTTATCAAAATCCATCACCAATCCCCGTGTTCTTCGGTTGTCTTGACGGCGAACGGATGGGCCCCGAGGGGTGAACGCGGCGCTAAGGTGAAGCTTTGTCACCGAAGCGTGTTGCTCGGAATGAGTAGGCGGGTCGCCGGTGCGGAGAACCGCGTCCCCCTCTTCAAGCGGATGATGAAGCCGGGGATCGACAATCTGTTCGTCGTGGGCGCGGGCCCAGCCCCTGCCCACCCTGGTCAATTTCGCCGAGCAGCAGGCCAAGCTGGCCGCCGTCGTGTGCATGTTGCCGGAAGTCTCTAAGCGCTGCGCCAAGGGCCTCTAGGTGGCTCCCGCCGTCTGACATTGGGTCAAGCCCCCATTGCCCCGTCGCCCCAGACATCAACGCCTCTCCTAAGGTGTGTCGCGCTTGATCTTCGCTGGGGCTGGCGGGGGTGGGGTTTCGTAGTGCTCAAGCACCTTCAGGAGGTCACCGCGCCGGACCATCGGATTCACTGGCTTTGGCCGTTCGCGGCCGAACGCGGCCTCAATAGCTGTGTCTGTTAGCTCTTCATATTTGACTGTCTCTGGACTCAAGCCCGCTTCGCGACTCGCCCACAATTCGCATATGCCTTCGTCTGCAGCAGCACCCACCAGAGCTTTAGCGTGTTCGACGATGCTGCCAAAGGGCCGGTAATCTTTCAGTATATCCCTCAGAGACGGACTCGCGTTATCATATAGCCAACGAGCAGCATCTTCCAGTGGAAGGAAATCTGGATTTTCTTCACGCCAAATATTGATTGCATCGTGCAAAGGCATAGGCCCCGTGGTTGTGCCTTCCTGCGCACGTCCACCAACGACGTAGCTCCTGTAAGCCTGCGGGCGATCGAAGCGCCCGTAGGAAGTATGCGACGGGCTCGTCTGCGCATTTCTTGGCCGATAGAGCCTCAACGCTGTGATGATTGGCCAGAATGCCCAAATTAGAACCGCCATGGCCGCCGCAAAGCAGGCGTATCGGAACGGCTTCGCTAAGGCTCCCACAGAAATCCAAGCCGGGGCCTCGTAACCCGTGCCGGCGAGAAGAAAGTTGATTGTGTCACGCAGCGCCCCAATGGCCGCTTCAGGACCGCCCATACCGACGAGCGCCAGCACTACGGCCGCAACAGAGCCACCGCCTTTCCGGAGTCTATTGATGGTGACCTGCATCGCCGCATCATGACCGTGAATTTCGGCCAGCAGCAACGCTTGGTTGGATCGCATCGAATGACACCACGCGGCCAACTATTGGCTCGGGCAGCCGATATCTTGGTGGGAGCCTGTTAAGGTCGTGCAGCCAGGGCTCGGCGGCTGGTCCTGAACGAGCGCGACCCATCGGCCGCCTCTATCCTCACCCCAAATAAAATCGATTTCGGCGATGCAGCATCAGGTGGTAGGTAGGGGGCGTTTCCTCCCCCTACCCATAACCAAACGCCAGGAGAGCGCGGATGCCCGCCAATGTGAACTCGACGATCCTTCCCTTCACCGCCCAGGCCTATAAGGCCGGCAAGTTCGTGACCGTCAGCGACGCCGACGTGAAGGGCAAGTGGTCGGTGTTCTTCTTCTATCCGGCCGACTTCACCTTCGTCTGCCCGACCGAGCTGGAGGACCTGGCCGACAACTACGCCCAGTTCCAGAAGCTGGGCGTGGAGATCTATTCCGTCTCGACCGACACCCACTTCTCGCACAAGGCCTGGCACGACTCCTCGCCGGCCATCGGCAAGATCGAATACACCATGATCGGCGACCCCTCGGGCGAGATCACCAACAACTTCGGCGTGATGCGCGCCGGCCAGGGCCTGGCCGACCGCGGCACCTTCCTGGTGGACCCCGAAGGCGTGATCCAGTTCATGGAAGTCACTGCCGAGGGCATCGGCCGTAACGCCATGGAGCTGCTGCGCAAGATCCGCGCCGCCCAGTACGTGGCCGCCCACCCGGGCGAAGTCTGCCCGGCCAAGTGGGAAGAAGGCGAAAAGACCCTGGCGCCTTCGCTGGACCTCGTCGGCAAGATCTAAGCCGGATCTCAGTCCTCGAAGACTGACGGAAGACGGGGCGCCGCCGCCCGTCCAGGGCTCAGGCCCTGGGCGACGGGGCGCCCCCGACCCCCGGCCGCCGCTTCCGGCGGAACAGCCGGCGTGGGTCGGACGTATCCTTCCCCTGACGGCCGTCGCCTCCCAAGACCCCGGGCGGCCGGCTCTTTTTAAAGACCTGAACTCTCCTCCCCGCCGTCGTCGCTGGGGCCCCCTAGCCGCCGCGCGCGTGAACACCGGAAACCGAGCCATGTTGGACGCCAATCTGAAGAGCCAGCTGCAGGGCTATCTGCAGAACGTCTCCCAGCCGGTGGAGCTGATCGCCTCGCTGGACGGCGGCGCCAAGAGCGCCGAGATGCAGGACCTGCTGGAGGACATCGCCTCGGTCTCCGGCGGCAAGGTCGCCGTGCGCCTGGACGGCGCGGACGCCCGCAAGCCGTCCTTCGAGATCCGCCGCGCGGGCACGGACATCGCCGTCACCTTCGCCGGCCTGCCCATGGGCCATGAGTTCACCTCGCTGGTCCTGGCCCTGCTGCAGGTGGGCGGCCATCCGCCCCGGGTGGAGGCCGAGATCGCCGAGCAGGTGAAGGCGCTGGAGGGCGACTTCGTGTTCGAGACCTATTTCTCGCTCTCCTGCCAGAACTGCCCCGACATCGTTCAGGCGCTGAACGCCATGAGCGTGCTGAACCCGCGCATCCGCCACACCGCCATCGACGGCGCGCTGTTCCAGGACGAAGTCGCCGCCCGCCAGATCATGGCCGTGCCCACCATCTTCCTGAACGGCGAGGTCTGGGGTCAGGGCCGCATGGGCCTGGAAGAGATCCTGGCCAAGCTGGACACCGGGGCGGCCGCCCGCGATGCGGCCAAGATCGCGGCCAAGGCGCCCTTCGACGTGCTGGTGGTGGGCGGCGGGCCTGCGGGCGCGGCCGCGGCCATCTATGCGGCGCGCAAGGGCATCCGCACCGGCGTGGTGGCCGAGCGCTTCGGCGGCCAGGTGCTGGACACCCTGGGCATCGAGAACCTGACCGGCACCCCGCACACCGAAGGCCCCAAGCTGGCCGCCGACATGGAGCGCCACGTGCGCGACTATGAGGTGGACATCATGAACCTGCAGCGGGCGGCCAAGCTGATCCCCGCCGACAAGACCGGCGGTCTGATCCAGTTGCAGCTGGAGAACGGGGCGACCCTGTCCTCGCGCACCATCATCCTGGCCACCGGCGCCCGCTGGCGGCAGATGAACGTGCCGGGCGAGGACACCTATCGCAACAAGGGCGTGGCCTATTGCCCCCACTGCGACGGCCCGCTCTTCAAGGGCAAGCGCGTGGCGGTGATCGGCGGCGGCAATTCCGGCGTGGAGGCGGCCATCGACCTGGCGGGCATCGTGGCCCACGTGACCCTGATCGAATACG
>NZ_DAIMHV010000198.1:0-4029 GCF_036723115.1 Phenylobacterium sp.
GTCATGCCCAAGGATTTAGGACGCCTGCGCCCCGACCGCCAGCCCGCGCAGGCGCGGCGCGATGAGGTTGGGGGTTGCCCTGGGACGGCGGAGCAGGCAGGCAACGCCCGGTGAACGACCGCAACGATATCGGCCTGCCCGCCCGCGCCGCCGCCCTCGACATTCTGGCCGCAGCCCTCGCCCGCCGCTCGGGCCTGGACGAGGCTCTGTCGGCCCCGGGATTCAACGCCCTGCCCCTGCGCGACCGCGCCTTCGCCCGGGCCCTGGCCATGGCGACGCTGCGTCGCCTGGGCCCCATCGACCGCGCCCTGGACGGACGGCTGGCCAAGGAGCCGCCGGAGGCCGTGCGCCATATCCTGCGCCTGGGCGTCGCCCAGGCCTTCCTGATGGAGACCCCGGCCTTCGCCGCCGTGGCCACCAGCGTCGACCTGGCCGCAGGCCGCCGGGACTCGCGGCCCTTCAAGGGGCTGGTCAATGCTGTGCTGCGCAACCTGCTGCGCGAGCCGCCGGACCTGGCGGCCGCCGACAGCCTGGCGCCGGACTGGCTGATGGCCCGCTGGCGCGCCGCCTATGGCGAGGACGAGGCCCAGGCCATCGCCGCGACCATCGCACAGGAGCCGGCCACCGACCTGTCCCTGCGCGACCCCTCCACGGCCGCCCACTGGGCCGAGGCGCTTGAGGGCGAAATCCTGCCGGGCGGCGGCGTGCGCACCACCCGCCGGGGGGACGTGGCCGCCTGGCCGGGCTTCGAGACCGGCGCCTGGTGGGTGCAGGACGCCTCGGCCGCCGTCGCCGCCCGTCTGCTGGAGCCCGCGCCGGGCCAGCACATCCTGGACCTCTGCGCCGCCCCTGGGGGCAAGACCCTGCAACTGGCCGCCGCCGGCGCCGAGGTGACCGCCCTGGACCGCTCGGCCCAGCGGCTGAAGCGCCTGACCGAGAACCTGAAGCGCACCGGCCTTGCGGCCCGCACCCTGGCCGCCGACGGGACCGCCTGGCGGGGCGGTCCCTTCGACGGGGTGCTGCTGGACGCCCCTTGCGCCTCCACCGGCACCTTCCGCCGCCACCCTGACGTGTTGTGGGCGGCGCGGCCCGGGGATATCGCCGCCCTGGCCGCCACCCAGGCCCGGCTGCTGGCCGCGGCCGCCGAACAGGTGGCTCCGCACGGGCGGCTGGTCTATTGCGTCTGCAGCCTGGAGCCCGAGGAGGGTGAGGCTCAGATCGAGGCGTTCCTGCGCGCCCGGCCCGACTTCGCCCTGGAGCCCGCCGTCCCCGGCGAGGGCGGCGCCCCCGACGCCAGCCTGCGTCCGGATGGAACCCTGCGCATCCTGCCCCACCACCGGCCGGGGGGAACCGACGGTTTCTATATCGCCCGCATGGTGCGCCAGGGCTGAACGGGCCTGCGGTCCTTGTGGCGACGCGCAGGCTTGGGCTAAGTCGGTGCGATGACAAAGCGCCCCATCATCGCTCCCTCCATCCTGGCCTCCGACTTCGCCCGCCTGGGCGAGGAGTGCCGCGCCATCGAGGCGGCCGGCGCCGACTGGGTCCATATCGATGTGATGGACGGCCACTTCGTGCCCAACATCACCATCGGGCCGGACGTCGTGAAGGCCTTGAAGCCCCACGTCTCGATACCCTTTGACGTTCACCTGATGATCGCGCCGGCGGACCCCTATGTGGAGGCCTTCGCCAAGGCCGGCGCCGACCTGATCAGCGTCCATCCCGAGAGCGGTCCGCATCTGAACCGGACCCTGAAGCTGATCCGCAGCCTGGGCTGCAAGGCCGGCGTGGTGTTCAACCCGTCCACCTCGCCTTCGGTGATCGAATGGATGATGGACGAGATCGACCTGATCCTGGTCATGTCGATCAATCCGGGCTTCGGGGGCCAGAGCTTCATGACCTCGCAGCTGGCCAAGATCCGCAAGCTGCGGGAGATGATCGACGCTTCCGGTCGCGACATCCATCTGGAGGTGGACGGCGGGGTGACGCCGCAGACCGCGCCCCTGTGCCTGGAGGCCGGCGCCACGGCCCTGGTGGCCGGAACAGCCGTGTTCAAGGGCGGGCCTGACGCCTACGCCGCCAACATCGCCGCCCTCCGGGGCGCGTGAGGCTCGGGCGTGACGGGACAGCCCACCCCTTCCCCGACCCCCCGGCGCTGGCCTGGACAGATCACCGCGCTCGCCCTGGGCGTCGGCCTGCAGCGCCAGATCCAGCGGGAATGGCGCGGCACGCCCCTGCATCGCTGGCTGCTGGCCCATCCCAAGCCCGAGGGTCTGGCCGCCGCTCCGGCGGACCTGCGTCCCGGCCGGCCGGAGAACGGCCGGCGCATCCTGGTGGGGGACTTCACCTTCGCCGGGGCCACCCTGCACGCCGGCCCCAAGGGCGACCCCTGGGACCGCCCCAATCCCAGCCGCCGCTTCGCCGTGGCCCTGCATCGCTTCGACTGGCTGCGGGACCTGCTGGCCGTCGGCGATAGCGGGGCGGCCGAGGGCCTGCGCCTGACCCTGGCCTGGCGACGGATTTTCGGCCGCTGGAACGGCTTTTCCTGGGACCCTGACGTGCTGGAGCGTCGGGTGTTCAACCTGGCCTGCGGCGCGCGGGCCATCTGCGCCAAGGCCTCCGACGCCGAGCAGGCCCTGATCGCGCTCGATCTCGCCCGGCAGGGGCGGCAGCTGCTGTTCACCATCGAAGGCCCGGTTCGGGCCGCCGAACGCAGCGCCGCGGCGGCCATGGCCGGGGCGGCGCTGGCGGGAGAGGCCGGCGAGCGCCTGGCCGCCAAGGCCCTGGATCGCCTCGCCCGCGCCCTGCCCCACACCGTCCTGGCCGACGGCGGCCACGCCTCGCGCAGCCCCCAGGCGGCCCTCAACCTGCTGTTGGACCTGAAGACCCTGGACGGCGCCCTGGCCCAGAGGGGCATGGTCGCCCCCGATGAGATGATGCGGGCCATCGACCGCCTGAGCGGTGCGGTGCGCTTCTTCACCCTGGCCGACGGCGCCCTGCCAGTCTTCCAGGGGGGCGAGGCCCTGCGGCCGGCCCTGGTGGCCGCGGCCCGGGCCAGCGAGGACGACGCCGCCCGCGCCCTGCCCGCCCAAAGAAACGGCTATCAGCGCCTGGAAAGCCGCAGCCTGCAGATCGTCGCCGATGTGGAGGCGCCGGCCGCCGGGCCCTGGAGCGTGACGGCCTGCGCCCAGCCCCTGGCTGTGGAGATTCTGATCGGCGGGCGCCGGGCCATCACCAATGGGGGCTGGTCGCCGGACGCCGTGGGGCCCGAAGCCCTGCGCCTGGTGGATGCGGCCTCCACCGCCTCCCTGGGCGACCTGCCCTGCGGCGAGCCCGTGCGGGGCATGCGCGCCGGCGCGCTCGGGCCACGGCTGGTGGACGCCTTCGCCCCGGTCGCCGCCCGCCGCCACCAGGCCGACGGCGCCCTGTGGCTGGAAATGGCCCATGACGGCTGGGCCCGGCGGTTTGGGCTGCGGCACGAGCGGCGGCTCTATCTCGACCTCAACGCCGACGAGCTGCGGGGCGAGGATCGGTTCCTTCCGGCCACGCCGGCGCCCAAGGGCGAGGACCCCCGCCGGTTCATCCCCTTCGTTGTGCGCTTCCACGTCCATCCGGACGCCAAAGCCTCCCTGGCCCGGGATGGAAAGAGCGTGCTGATCAAGCCGGACGGCGAGGAGACCGGCTGGTGGCTGCGCAATGACGCCATGGAGGTGGCCATCGAGTCCTCGGTGGTCTTCCAGGATGGCCAGGGCCGCCGGACCAGCCAGATCGTCCTGCGCGGCCAGGTCCGCCAGGAGGCCGGGGCGCGCCTGCGCTGGAAACTGGCCGCCGCCGAGCCCTGGCCGCCCCCGCGTTAAGGCCCGGAAGGTTCGGCGCGGGCGTCGCATTGACTCCCGCCGCCGCCGGGGTCTAGAGCCCGCCTGTTCGGCGTGACTGGCGAAATCAAGGTGGGGAACCACCGGGGAGCGTCGAACGCAAGAGCCTGATGCGATCAGACGGAACCGTCTGATCGTTGAATCAGGCTCTAAACTC
>NZ_DAIMHV010000199.1:0-3977 GCF_036723115.1 Phenylobacterium sp.
CCGTGGAGAAGGAACAGACCTGGCTGCAGCGTCTGGCGCCGGGCCTGCCCCTGCCCATCCCCGCCCCGGTGGCGGCCGGCGCCCCGGGGGCGGGCTATCCCTTTCCCTGGTCGGTGATCGCCTGGCTGGACGGCGAGGCCCTGACGCCCGCGACAGACCTCGATCACGGCCGGCTGGCCCGGGACCTGGCCGGATTCCTGCGCGCCCTGCAGACCCTGGACGCCGCGGGCGGCCCGGCGGCGGGGGATCACAATTTTCATCGCGGTGGCGACCTCGCCGTCTATGACGGCCAGACCCGGGCGGCGGTGACGGCGCTGGGGTCGCGCATCGACGGGCCGGCGGCGCTCAGCCTCTGGGAGGCCGCCCTGGCGACCCGCTGGGACCGCGGCCCGGTCTGGGTGCATGGGGACGTGGCGCCGGGCAATCTCCTGACCCGCGAGGGGCGGCTGTGCGCGGTCATCGACTTCGGGACCTGCGGGGTGGGGGATCCGGCCTGCGACCTGGCCTTCGCCTGGACCTTTCTGGACGACGCCGCCCGTCCGCTCTTCTTCCAGGAGATGGGGTTGGATCCGGAGACCGGGTTTCGCGGCCAGGCCTGGGCGCTCTGGAAGGCGCTGATCGTCGTGGCCGGCGCCCCAAGCGTCCACACCCGCGAACTCGACCTGCACCTCCGGGTGCTGAAGCGGCTTGGAGTCATGTGAGTGCGCCAGCGCGCCGCGTAAGCGCGCTCAGAGCGTATCGCCCCAGTCGAGGCGGCGGGCGGCGGCGAAGGCGGGCTTGTCGCGGCGGGGGATGAAGCGGTGGTCCAGGGCGCCTGTCTCCAGGCAGAGCTTCAGTTCGACGCCCGGCTTGGCCTGGCGCGGGGGGCTGAGCACCCGTGCCGAGGGCGGGCTCACCGCCACGCCGTCCCGGGCGGCGGCCAGCCAGATGAACTTCTCGTCCTCGAAGGGCGCCTCGGCGCCCTTGGCCTGGCGGTGATCCCGCGACCGGGGCAGCCGCTGAACGAAGTGGCACCAGTCGGGGGAAGACAGCGGGCAGGCCTCCGCGTGGGGGCAGGGACCGGCCAGCCGGGCGCCGGCCGCGATCAACCGGGTCCGGGCGGCCAGGATGCGCTGATAGCCCGCCGGCGTGCCCGGCTCCACCAGCACGAGAACCCCCACGCAGGCCGCCCAGAGCCGGTCCACCAGGGTCGGCTGGGCC
Source organism: Phenylobacterium sp. (assembly GCF_036723115.1). Taxonomy (GTDB): domain Bacteria; phylum Pseudomonadota; class Alphaproteobacteria; order Caulobacterales; family Caulobacteraceae; genus Phenylobacterium. The sequence continues at coordinate 1,201 of NZ_DAIMHV010000199.1, forward strand.
GCGCCGGCGATCTCGGCCAGGACGTAGGAGGCGACCACCAGATCGGCCCGGGGCCAGGCTTCGCCCCCGGCGGCTGTCAGGCTGACCCTGCGGCGTTCGGCGCCGGCCAGGACGGGCGGTCCGGCCTCGCCCAGGATGCGGGCCAGGTCGAGGAAGGGGCCGCTCTCGTCCAGCAACAGGGCCGCCTCGATCTTCGGCCAGACCTCCAGCGCCGCCCACGAGGCCGTGCCAGGGCCGGCGCCGGCGTCCAGCAGGGTGGCCGGGGCGAAGTCCGGACAGACTTCGGCGAGCGCGGTAAAGACCGCCAGATCGGCGGCATAGGTGGCCGGCAGGCGGGCCAGGGCGTAGGCGAGCGCATCGTCTGGCCCCAGCACCACGCCCGACGACCCCGCCCCGCCGCGATAGGCGGCCGAGACCTTGGCCGCCCGCTCGGCGAGATCCCGGCGGGAGACGCCCTCCAGCCGGGCCTCGATGGCCCCGCGCAGGGGGCCGGGCAGTTCGGGGTTCAAACCGGGACGCGGTTGGCGACGAGGTCGTCCACCACGCCTGGCTCGGCCAGGGTGGAGGTGTCGCCCAGCTGGTCGGTCTGGTTCTCGGCGATCTTGCGCAGGATCCGCCGCATGATCTTGCCCGAGCGGGTCTTGGGCAGGGCGGGCGCGAACTGCAGGGCGTCCAGGGCGGCGAAGGCGCCGATCTCGCGACGCACCCAGCCCTTGATGTCGGCGGCCAGGATGTCGGTCATCTCCACCTCGGCCTTGAGGGTGACGAAGGCATAGACCCCCTGGCCCTTGATGTCGTGGGGATAGCCCACCACGGCGGCCTCGGCCACGGCCTCGTGGCCCACCAGGGCGCTCTCCAGCTCGGCGGTGCCCAGGCGGTGGCCCGACACATTGATCACGTCGTCCACCCGGCCGGTGATCCAGTAATAGCCGTCGGCATCCCGGCGGCAGCCGTCGCCGGTGAAGTACTTGCCGGGATAGGTGGTGAAATAGGTCTGGATGAACCGGTCATGGTCCCCATAGACCGTGCGCATCTGTCCGGGCCAGGAGTCGGTGAGGCAGAGATTGCCGCTGGCCGCCCCCTCCAGCACCTTGCCGTCCGCATCCACCAGCTGGAAGGACACGCCCGGCAGGGGCTTGGCGCAGGAGCCCGGCTTGGCCGGGGTGGCGCCGGGCAGGGGGGTGGCCAGGCAGGCGCCGGTCTCGGTCTGCCAATAGGTGTCCACCACCGGGCAGCGGCCCTCGCCCACCACCCGGTGGTACCAGAGCCAGGCCTCGGGATTGATCGGCTCGCCCACCGTGCCCAGCAGGCGCAGGGACTCCCGGCTGGTGGATTTCACCGGCGCGTCCCCGTCGCGCATCAGGGCGCGGATGGCCGTGGGCGCGGTGTAGAAGATCTCCACCTTGTGCTTGTCCACCACCTGCCAGAAGCGGGAATTGTCCGGCCAGGTGGGCACGCCCTCGAACATCACCGTGGTGGCCGCATTGGCCAGCGGCCCATAGACCACATAGGAGTGGCCGGTCACCCAGCCCACATCGGCGGTGCACCAGAAGACCTCGCCCGGCCGGTAGTCGAACACCAGCTCATGGGTGTGGGCCGCCCAGGTCAGATAGCCGCCGGTGGTGTGCAGCACCCCCTTGGGTTTTCCGGTGGAGCCCGAAGTGTAGAGGATGAACAGCGGGTCCTCGGCGTTCATCACCTCCGGCTCGCAGCTGTCGGAGACGGTCTTCTTCAGGTCCGAATAGAAGGCGTCGCGGCCCTCCACCATGGGGACGTCGGCCTTGGTGCGGCGCACGACGATGACGTCCTTCACGTCCGGACAGGCCTTCAGCGCCTCATCCACATTGGCCTTCAGCGGCACGATGCGGCCGCCGCGCACCCCTTCGTCGGCGGTGATGACGATGCGGGAGTCGCAGTCCTGGATGCGGCCGGCCAGGCTGTCGGGGGAGAAGCCGCCGAACACCACCGAGTGGACGGCGCCGATCCGCGCGCAGGCCAGCATGGCCACCGCCGCGGCCGGGATCATGGGCAGATAGAGGGTGACCCGGTCGCCCTTCTTGACGCCCTTGGCCTTGAGCACATTGGCCATGCGGCACACCTCGGCGTGCAGCTGGGCGTAGGTGAGCGTGTCATAGACCTCCGGATCATCGCTCTCCCAGATGATGGCCGTCTGGTCGGCGCGCTCGGGCAGGTGGCGGTCGATGCAGTTGACGCTGACGTTCAGCTCGCCGTCGGCGTACCAGCGGATGTGGAAGTTCTGGGCGTCGAAGGAGACGTCCTTGACCTGGGTGAAGGGCTTGGACCAGGTCAGCCGGGCGGCCACGTCGCGCCAGTAGCCTTCCGGATCGCTCTTCGCCCGCGCACAGGCGGCCTCATAGGCGTCGGCGTCCATTCGGGTCCGCCTGGCCCACTCCGCAGGAACCGGAAAAACCTCGCCATCGCTCACGACGCCACTCCCTTATTCGGCTTTGGCGCGGAGTATGCGGAGTGAGGGGCCTGTGGCAACCGTTCAGGGTGCTGTGAACCCCGCCGGCGGCGCGCTCAGGAAGGGGCACACAACGGACACGAAGACCGCCAAGGGCCCGAAGGGTTCGGCGGCGCGCCTTGGTGAGCTTTGTGACCCTTCGGGCTTTTCGTGTCCCCTCTTTGCGGAGGAGCCTTGGGTCCGATGACGGCGCCCCAAAGAAAAAGGCCCCGCCGGAGCGGGGCCTTTGGGCTTTAGGCCTTCTTTTCGAAGAGCTTGTTCCAGCGGCGGCGTTCGCGGCTCTTCCAGGAGC
>NZ_DAIMHV010000200.1:0-3950 GCF_036723115.1 Phenylobacterium sp.
GCCCTCGGCGCCGAGGGCCAGGTCCTGGGCCTCGCCCGACCCGGCGCGGACGACCAGATTCCCGCCCCGCCCCCCTCGCCAGGGGTTGAACAGGCCCGGGCCGCGGCGGCGGCCTCGCCATTCGCCACCCGCTCCCTGCACCGGGGCTGCTTCTCCTGCTGCATCGAGCGCGCCGACGGCGAGGGCCTGGGCGTCCATGTAGGCCAGGTGGAGGGCGCAGAGCCTGGCCTCTGCGCCGGACTGTGGACCCCGCACGCCAATTTCGCCCATCCCGACGGGACCCTGCCCGACGAGATCACCTGGGCCGCGCTGGACTGTTCAGGCTCCATGGCCTGGTGGATCAAGACCGGCGCGCCCGTGGGCCTGCTGGGCACCATGGCCGGCGAGGTGCTGACCCCCCCGAAGGCGGGCGAGACCTATGTGGTGGTGGCCTGGACCCGCGAGAACGAGGGCCGGAAGTTCTTCTCCGGCGTCGCCCTCTATGACGCCCAGGGCCAGGTGGTCGCCCGCAGCGGCCAGATCTGGATCGGCCGCCCCCCGGGCGCGCCGGCGCCGCCGCCCCTGACTCAGGCCCAGACCGCCTGAGACCAGCCCCCCTGAGACCCAGGCCGCGACAGGCTGAAGCGCGCCGGCCCCGCAGGGCGCGCTCACCAGGACGTGCGCGCCTGCGGCCGCTGGCCCCATTTCCTTTCGGGCGGAACAGGCCTATACGGAAATTTGACAACCGCCCGGCCGAAAGGCCGGGCGCCGTCGTTTCTGGAGTACGGCCATGACCGACATTCTGATGCCCAAGGCGACCGCCGTCTGGCTGGTCGACAATACGTCCCTGACCTTCGACCAGATCGCCGACTTCTGCGGTCTGCACCCTCTGGAGGTGCGCGGCATCGCCGACGGCGAGGTGGCGCGCGACATCCGCGGCGCCGATCCCATCGGCAATGGCCAGCTGTCCCGCGAGGAGCTGGACGCCGCCCAGAAGGACCCGGCCTATCGCATGCGCGCCCAGAAGAGCCGCCATGCCGAACTGCTGAAGCCCACCAAGAAGGCGCCGCGCTACACCCCGGTGTCCCGTCGCCAGGACCGGCCCGACGCGGTGGCCTGGTTCCTGCGCAACCACCCCGAAGTGCCCGACGCCCAGGTGGCCCGCCTGCTGGGCACCACCAAGGCCACCATCGACCAGATCCGCAACCGGACCCACTGGAACTCGGCCAACATCAAGCCGGTGGACCCCGTGACCCTGGGTCTGGCCAGCCAGCTCGAGCTGGACGCCGTGGTGCGTAAGGCCGCCGACAAGCGCGCCAAGGAGGCCCGCGCCCGGGGCGAGGATCCCGACGGTCCCTCCCTGCGCCCGGCCTCGGAAACCGGCGTGCTGGACGACCAGCCCGAGGTGGCCGAAGCGCCGGAGTTCGACATCGACCGGGATTGAGGTCGGGGCCTTAGAGCGCGTTCCGATAAGTGGGAACCGGTTATCGGGTCGAAACGCGCTCGAGTCTTTGAGTTTAGAGCCTGATTCAACGGTCAGACGGTTCCGGCTGATCGCATCAGGCTCTACGGCTCGCCGAACGCAAAAGGCCCGCGCCTTGGCGCGGGCCTTTCCATTTGGGGGCTTTAATGCACCTTGCGGCGCAGGGCCTCCATTTCCTCTTTCAATCGGAGCTTCTGTCGCTTGAGCTCCTGTAGACGGAGATCGCTTCCGGCCGGGCTTCGCGCCTCCTCCTGAATGGCCCGGTCCAGACTATCGTGGCGGGTTCCAAGCTCTCGGATGCGGGCTTCAATGGCCATGGGTACGCCTCCTGTAAGGGTGGTTGTGACAGTTCGAAGTGAACACCCGAGGCAATCAGGTGTCAGATCAAATATGATTGCGCGGCCATTCGGTTCAGATTAGCGCCCGGAAAGTTCGCATGACGCCAATTGACGCAGGACACGGTCAGGCCCCCCGGCCCCGGCTGGTGGTGGGGATCACCGGCGCCAGCGGCGCGGCCTATGGCCTGCGCGCGCTCGCCGCCTGCCGCGACCTCGGGGTGGAAAGCCACCTGGTGCTCAGCAAGGCCGCCGCGCTGACCCTGTCGCAGGAGGGCGGCCACACCCCGGCCGACGTCCAGGCGCTGGCCGATGTGAACTATCGCAGCGGGGATGTGGGGGCGGCCATCGCCTCGGGCTCCTATCCCACGCTCGGCATGCTGATCGCGCCGTGTTCGGTGCGCACCATGAGCGAGATCGCCACCGGGGTGACCTCCTCCCTGCTCACCCGCGCCGCCGACGTGACCCTGAAAGAGCGCCGGCCCCTGGTGCTGATGGTGCGCGAAACCCCGCTGCATCTGGGCCATCTGCGCACCCTGGTGAAGCTGGCCGAGATGGGCGCGGTGATCGCCCCGCCCCTGCCGGCCTTCTATGCGCGGCCCCAGAGCCTGGACGAGATGGTGGATCAGTCGGTGGGCCGCTGCCTCGATCTCTTCGGCCTGTCCTGGGACCGGGTGAAGCGCTGGGGGACCGACATGGCCATGCCCGACGCCGCCCCCGACCCTGCCCCCGACGCCCCGCAGTGAGCACGGGCGCGCTCTGGACCTTTGCGGTCGCCATCTATGGCGCGCCGGGCGTCTCCCAAGGCCTGCTGCGCCTGCAGGACGAGGCCGGCCAGAACGTGCCCCTGCTGCTCTGGGCCTTGTGGGCGGACCCTGACCCAGACCGGCTGCGCGAGGCCGCCATCCTGGCCCGGGCCTGGGACGAGGCCGCCATCGCCCCCTTGCGCCGCCTGCGCCGTGGACTGAAGGCGCCGCCCGCCGCCCTGTCGGCCCCCGCGGTCCAGGCCCTGCGCGGCGAGGTCCAGGCGCTCGAACTGCGGGCCGAGCAGCATCTGTTGGAGGCTCTGGAGACGCTGACGCCGTCGCCGGCGCCCCCCGCCCGGCCGGACGACGCCGTCCGCCGCCTGACCCGCGCCGCCCAGGCCTGGGGGGCGCCGGCCGGGCCGGACCTGTCCGCCCTGATCGCCGATCTGGCGGCGGTCCTGCCGCAAGACCCGCCCAGGCCCCAGGGCCTGATCCGATAACCGAATTCCACATATCGGCGCGCGCCCTAAGGCCGCCTTTACCCCGACCTGACAAATGAGGAGAATGGCGGCGAAGGTCGGGGGGCAAGGATGAACGATATCGGCCCGGACGGGGGTCCTGATCCCGAAGCCATGCTGCGCGCCCGGCTGGCCGAGGCGCGGCAGGAGCATGCCGATCTGGACGTGGCGGTGAAGGCCATCTCCGCCCTGCCCACGCCCAATCTGGCCGTGCTGGGGCGGTTCAAGCGCCGAAAGCTCGTCCTGAAGGACGAGATCGCCCACCTGGAAGACCAGCTGACCCCCGACATCATCGCCTGACAGGCGCGAGGCCGCCGCCTCCGAGACGCGCCTCAGTCGATCACTTTCAGCCGGCCCTTTTCGAAAACGCGCAGCACCTGCTCGAGCTCGTGGCCCCGGCGCAGGATCATGCCCCCCTGGCCGATCACCGCCCAGGCGCCCTGCCGCCGGGCCAGGGCCGGGCGCTTTTCAATGCGATAGAGGGGCGCTTCGGAGGCCCGGCGGAACACCGAAAAAGCGCAGGCCTCAGCTCCGGGCTCGATGGAATAGTCCCGCCATTCCCCGGCGGCCACCATGCGCCCATAGAGGGAGAGCAGACGGGTGAATTCCGCGCGCTGGAAAAACACCGGCCCCTTGCGCGACTGCGCCAGGGCCTGGGCCTGTGAATCGTTGGCGGACGGATCAGTAGCCATCGAGTGATGAGCCTACGCCTTCCGCCGCTGAAATCGAGGGCGAATTTCGTGGTTTGCCCTGCAGAACGACGCCGCGAAAAGACCTTATTTCGGTCCCGGACCTGCCCGTTTGGGCTCCGATAGTGTGAGCGTCGGTTGATCGGGAACTCGCGGTTCCGGATCCTGAACAGCCCCCCCAGCCCCCCTGGGACTTCGGG
>NZ_DAIMHV010000201.1:0-3942 GCF_036723115.1 Phenylobacterium sp.
CCGATCCAGATGTCGAGAGAACCGTCGTCATTATAGGTCAGGCCCTGGGTCCGGTCGCCGATGGCGTAGCGGTCCAGCGGGTTGTCGGCGAAGAAGAACTGCCCTTCCTCGGTGGCCTCATAGAGAGAGAGGCTCCAGAAGGAATGCACCGGAGGCAGCCGGTCGGCGGCGAAATGCAGGCGGTAGGCCTTGGTCCCGTCATAAAGAGCGCGGGGCATGTCGCCTTCTGCGCGCATGTAGGTGGCCTCCACCACCGGCAGGGCGGCCAGGCCGCCCAGGGCCACGGCGGCGCGATAGGCGTAGTCCTGGCCGAAATCGCCGAGCTTGGACGAGGGATAGGACCAGCCCTCGATGAAGTTCGCCCCGGTGATGCCGCCGCGCCGAACCCCCTGACGGGCCTCGGCCACGCCGGCCTCGATCTCGGCCATCTCGGCCGGGGAGAAGCGCGCCGGATCAAAGTCCGCGCCGAGGCCCAGGGGGGCCATCCGCTCAAGTATGGCCTGATCGGTGGCCGGCGGCGGATTGAGCTGCATCAGGGTGGAGACGGCGGCGAAATATTCCGGCCAGGGCGCATGACGCTGGGCCACCGCCGGCGGGGCGCTGACCGCCGGTCCCTGAAGGGAGACGCCGGCCTGCACCGCGCGCGCAGCTTCCAGGTCCTCTGGCCCGGCCACCAGGATGCGGGCGAGCGCCCATACGTGAGACGTCGGCGAGCGCACCACCCGCGGTCCCTCCGCCGCCTCGTTCGGACCCACCAGGGTGAAGGTTCCCCCATTGGGACCGGTGGTGCGCGTGCCGAGGACCGCGAAGCTGTTGGTGTAGGCGTCCATCAGCTGCAGGGAGAGATAGCGGTCGCCCGCCGCTGGCAGGGTCAGGGTCACCGGCCCCGCCGACAGGTCGAGCTGGGCCGAGGAGTAGAGGGTGTCGTTATTGGGCGTGGTGACGGTGCGGGCCTTGTGATTGGCCAGGTTCCGCATGTGGGCGAAGGCGTTCATGCTCTGGCCGAAGGTCTGGCCCCGGGCGCGCGTCGTGGCGATCTCCACCAAGGGCAGCCCATAGGTCCAGGCCTCGCGGGCCGCCGCTCTCAGATCCGTCCCGGCCATGTCCGGCCCTCCCCCAAAGGCTTATAGGTTATCAGCGTTCTCTTATCAGACGCGCGGCGGCCGCTGCGTCAAGTCTCCGTCGGCGGGGCGACGTCTTCGCGCTCGGCCTTCTGGCGGGCCAGCTTTTCCAGCACCCGGCCCCGGCCGCGGGAGAGCGCCGTCACCACGCCGCGGAAGGTGCGGACCTCCTGGTCGCTGAACTGGGCGCGGCCCAGGGCCGACCTCAGATTCTGGATCATCGAGGGCTTCTTCTCCGGCGGATGGAAGAAGCCCGCCGCCTCCAGCTCGCTCTCCAGGTGGCCATAGAGGCCCATCATGGCCGCCTGGTCGGCAGGCGGCGGCCCCTCCCGGAAGCGGGGGGGCGGTCCGGCCGCCTGGGTCAGACGCCACTCATAGGCGGTGATGGCCACCGCCTGGGCCAAGTTCAGGGAATGGAAGCGCGGATCCACCGGAACGGTGACCACCGCCTGGCAGAGCGCCACGTCGGCGGTTTCCAGGCCCGCCCGCTCGCCGCCGAACAGAAGCCCCACCTTCATCCCTTCGGCGGCGGCCTGCGCCAGCCGGGCGGCGGCCTCCCGCGGGGTGATCACCGGCAGCTGCAGTTCGCGAGGCCGCGCCGTGGTGGCCAGCACCAGCTGAAGGTCGCCGATGGCCTGGGCCACGTCGGGAAACACCTTGGCCTCGTCCAGGGGCCAGTTGGCGCCGGAGGCCGAGGCCCAGGCGCGATCCTGCGGCCAGCCGTCCCGGGGATTGGACAGGCGCAGGTCGGCCAGGCCGAAATTGGCCATGACGCGGGCCACCGAGCCGATGTTCTCGGCCAGCTGGGGGGAAGACAGGATAATGCTTGGCGCGGGGGCCGGATTTGCAGTCATGTGGCGTTTTCAGTCGGAAGCGTCCGGTTGCGCAAGGGCGCCTGGGCCGGGAGTATCGCCCATGCGTCGTTTCTTCGCCGTCCTGGCGCTGGCCCTGACGGTCTCGGCCTGCGAGCCCGGCATGCCCCAGACGGCGGCCGAGACCCCGGCCATGGACGCCCAGATTCTCGACGCCGCGGCCGAGCGCATCGCCGCGACTGCTGCGCCCGCCCGCTTCGGGGCGGGCTTCCTCAATCTGGAGAGCGGCGAGCTCTGGGCCGTGGCCGGCTCGGATCGGTTTCCCATGCAGAGCGTCTTCAAGGCGCCCCTGGCCGCCGTGGTCCTGGCCGAGGTGGACGCCGGCCGGATCGCCCTGGACCAGGTGGTGACCCTGTCGGATGAGGACCTGTCGCCCCCCTTCAGCCTTGTGGGGGAGGCCTATCCGGAGCGGCGCGACTACACGGTCGAGGACCTGATCGTCCTGGCGACCGGCCGCAGCGACAACACCGCCGCCGACGTGCTGATGCGGCTGGTGGGCGGCCCCGGCGCAGTGACGGCCTGGCTGCGCAGCCACGGCCTCAAGGAGATGCGGGTGGACCGCTACGAGCGCCAGCTTCAACCCGAGCTGGCGGGCATGGGCTCGTTCCGGCCGGCCTGGAAGACCTCGGCCGCCTATCGCGAAGCCCTGATGGGCGTGCCGCCCCTGCAACGGCAGGCGGCCACGGCGGCCTATCTGCGCGACCCGCGCGACACCACCACCCCTCGGGACGCCCTGCTCTTCCTCTCGAAGCTGGCGGCCGGCGAGCTGCTGTCGCCCGCCTCCACCGAGCGCCTGCTGACCATCATGACCGAGACCCCCACCGGCGCGAACCGGCTGGCGGCGGGCCTGCCGGACGGCGCGCGCCTGGCGCACAAGACCGGGACCGCAAGGACCGACCTTGGCCTGACGCCGGCCATGGGGGACATGGGGATCATCACCCTGGCCGACGGGCGACGCTATGCGGTGGCGGTCTTCTTCGCCGGCGTCACCTTGCCGGAGGCGCAGGCCGAAGCCCTGTTCGCCGATTTCGCCCGCGCCGCGACGGCCGCCGCCCGCTGAGCCCGTCGCGCCTCAGCGCGTTCGACGAAGGGCGCCGACCAGGGCCGGCGGTCCCTGACCCGGCGCATAGAGCCGCAGGCCGACGCTCGCCCCGCGCCACAACTGAACGGCGACCGATTCGTCGCCAGGATGCAGCGGAAGGGCCCGAAGGGGCCGCCAGGTCGGCGCGATCAGCGTCAGGGCCGGAAAATCCAGCGCCAACTCATCGCCCTGTGAAGGCACGGCGCTCACCCGCCCGCGCAGCCGCCCGCGCCCGTCGGCTGAGACAAAATCCCAGGGTTGGGCCACGAGAAGCAGGACAGGCAGGTCGATCAGGCCGAGGGGGGGAGGTCCGGCGCGCACCGGCGTAACCTAGCGCGCCGCGGTGACAGGCCTGTGTCACCCACCTTTCGCCCTGTCGTGGCTTTGCGCTCCGGCGCAGGCCTTGTATACGGCCTCAACCCCTCAATTCCGCCACGGAGCGCGCCTCGCCTATGGCCAAGATCAAAGTCGCCAATCCCGTCGTCGACATCGACGGGGACGAGATGACCCGGATCATCTGGAAGATGATCAAGGACAAGCTCATCTTCCCCTATCTCGACATCGACCTGGCCTATTACGATCTGGGCATCGAGTATCGCGATCAGACCGACGACAAGGTCACCATCGAGGCCGCCGAGGCCATCAAGAAGTACGGGGTGGGCGTCAAGTGCGCCACCATCACCCCCGACGAGGCCCGGGTCGAGGAATTCGGCCTCAAGAAGATGTGGCGTTCGCCCAACGGCACCATCCGCAACATTCTGGGCGGCGTCGTCTTCCGCGAACCGATCATCTGCAAGAACGTGCCGCGCCTGGTGCCGGGCTGGACCCAGCCGATCATCGTCGGCCGCCACGCCTTCGGCGACCAGTA
>NZ_DAIMHV010000202.1:0-3925 GCF_036723115.1 Phenylobacterium sp.
CCCCCTGCCCTTCCATCTGCGCTTCGATTCCGCCGAGATCGCCGACCGGTCCGAGGGCGAGCCCCTGGGCTATCTGCTGGAGAACCGCCAGATCCGCGCGGCCCTGTCCAAGGCCGTGGAGGCCGCAGCCATTCCCGTCCTGGCGCCGGCCAAGGTGGCGGGCGCCGCCTTCGGCAAGGCCGGGGCGAGCCTGACGCTCGCCGATGGACGCACCCTCAGCGCGCCCCTGGCCGTGGGGGCGGAGGGCCGCGGCTCGGTCCTGCGCCAGGCGGCCGGCGTCGGGGTCATCGGCTGGGACTATGGCCAGGCCGGGGTGGTGGCCACGGTGCGCCTGGACCGGCCCCATGAGGGGGTGGCGCATGAATATTTCCTGCCCAGCGGCCCCTTCGCCATCCTGCCCCTCACCGACAATCGGGCGAGCCTGGTCTGGACCGAGAGCACGCGCCGCGCCGCCGCGCTCAAGGACGCCCGGCCGGAGGTCTTCCACGCCCATCTGATGCGCCGCTTCGGCGCCTTTCTGGGCGAGGCGCGGGTGGAAGGCCCGGTCTTCTCCTATCCCCTGTCCCTGCAGTTGGCCGAGCGCCTGACCGCCCCGCGTCTGGCCCTGCTGGGGGACGCCGCCCACGGGGTGCATCCCATCGCCGGCCAGGGTCTGAACCTGGGACTGAAGGGGGTGGCGGCCCTGGCGGAGGTGCTGACCGATGCGGCCCGCCTGGGCGAGGACATCGGCTCAGAAGCGGTGCTGGAGCGCTATGCCCGCTGGCGGCGGTTCGACACCGCCGTTCTCAGCGCCGGCATGGACGCCTTCGTCCACCTGTTCTCCAACGACAATCCGGTGCTGCGCCTGGCTCGGGGGGCGGGCATGTCGGTGGTGGGACGCATTCCGCCGGCGCGGAAGATGTTCATGCAGCAGGCCGGCGGCGCCCTGGGCGACCTGCCCCGGCTCCTGCGCGGGGAAGCGCTTTAGACCTCCAGGTCGCGCGCTTCCTCGGGGAGCATGATCGGCACCCCGTCGCGGATCGGATAGGCCAGACGCGCCTGCCGGCTGATGAGTTCGCCAGCCTCGCGGTCATAGTCCAGCGGCCCTTGCGTCAAGGGGCAGACCAGGATCTCCAGAAGCCTTGGATCGATCTCGGCGGTCAGGCTCGGAAGGCCTTGGGCGGGGGTGTCTTGCGCGCTCATGGGGCCTGATTACCTCACCGCGTCATTGCAGGCTATGGGGCGGGTCGTCGTCGTCCTCCAGGGCGTCGATTTCCAGCAGGGTGGTGAGGGCCTTCACCCGCTCGTCCAGATCGCTGGCCTCGAGCAGGGCCTGTTTCTCGGCCGGCTCGAAGGGCAGGCCCATGGTCAGGCTGGTGACCAGGGGCTCCAGGGGGGCGGTGAGCGCCGTGTCGTCGTCGATGTCCAGATCGCGCCGGTTGAGATAGTGCTTCAGCGCCCGGGCGAAGCGCTGGCGGTCCAGCTCGGCGAGGACCTGATCCTCCGAAGAGATATCCCGCTCAAACCGCCCATAGTCGGCCCTGAGCTGCCGATAGGGGGTCCGCGCATTGATCTCCGACCCGGCGTCAAACCGGCAGATGCCGGTGAGCGTGATCAGATAGCGCCCGTCCGAGGTCTCGGCGAAGCTGGTGATGCGGCCGATGCAGCCCACCGCAGTCAGGGCCGGGCGGGCCCGCTCTCCGCCGGCCCTTGTCTGGATCATGCCGATGATCCGGTCGCCGGCCATGGCGTCATCCACCATGTTCAGATAGCGCGGCTCGAAGATCTGCAAGGGCAGGTCGCCGCCGGGCAACAGGATGGCGCCGTCCAGGGGGAAGACCGGAATGATCTGCGGAAGGTCCGCCAAGCGCCGGGGGCCCGGCATGTCTCACCTCACGGGCTGAACTTTATGAAAACAGGATGGCCGACAGGCGACGGCGGCCGCTGCGCGCCACCTCCGAGCCGGGACCGGCGGCCTCGAAGATGGTCAGCAGCTGCTTGCGGGCCGCCTCGTCGTTCCAGGCGCGGTCGCGCGCGATGATGTGCAGCAGGTGGTCGGCGGCCGCCTCGAACCGGCCGCGGCCGGCGAGCGCCTTGGCCAGCGCCAGGCGCGCCTCGTGGTCGTCCGGATCGGCGGCGAGGCGCCGCTCGAAATCGGCGACGTCCGACGGCGCCTCGTCGGCCAGGGCCAGGGCGGCGCGCACGGCGTCCAGGTCGGGATCCTTGGCCTCGGGGCCGGCCATCTCCAGGATCTCCCGGGCGCGTTCGGCGTCGCCGCCGGCGAGATAGCAGCGCGCCAGCCCCCCCAGGGCCTTCACATTCTCCGGATCGCCCTGCAGCACCTGGGCGAAGGCCTGGGCGGCGGTGGCCACATCTCCGCCCTCCAGGGCCTCGCGCCCCAGGGCCAGGAGCTCGTCGGCGCCGCTGGCCGGCGCCATGGCGGCCAGCTTGTCCACAAAGGCCTTCACCTGGCTTTCGGGCAGGGCGCCCATGAAGCCGTCCACGGGCCGTCCGCCGGCGAAGGCGAAGACCGCCGGAATGGACTGCACCCGCAGCTGGCCGGCGAAGGCGGGGTTCTGGTCGATGTCGATCTTGACCATCCGCACCTTGCCCTTGGCGGCGTTCACCGCCTTTTCCAGGGCCGGACCCAGTTGCCGGCAGGGGCCGCACCAGGGCGCCCAGAAGTCGACGATGACCGGCGTCTCGCGGCTGGCCTCGATGACGTCGGCCATGAAGGACGCGTCGCTGCCGTCCTTCACCAGCGGGCCGCCGGCGGGGGCGGAGGTTTCTCCGATAAGGCTCATGGTGATCGCAGTCTCTTCAAGCTTCTGGGGCAACGCCTGGGGCCTAAGATGGTCGCATGGGGCGAAGGCTTCAACGGAAGGATTATGCTTCGACCACCGCCATGGCCTCGAAGTCCACAATGATCGGGGTGACTCCCACCGCCTGGAAGAAGGCGCGCAGCCCCGCCTGATCCACCCGGGTGGTGGCGGTGTTTGTCAGGGGATGGAAGTTCACGTCCGCGGCCTGGGCCAGCACATGGTCCAGGACGAAGCGGACCTGTCGCCCGGCGTCATTGACCAGGGCGAAGGCGGTGACCGATCCCGGCGTCACCCCCAGAACCGCCTCCATGAGCTCGGCCCGCCCGAAGGAGAGCCTGGCCGAGCCGATGACCGCCGGCAGACGCTTCAGGTCGATCTCAGTCTTGTCGGCGGCGGAGATCAGCCAGAGCTGATCCTTGGCGTCCTTGAGAAACAGGTTCTTGGTGTGGGCGCCGGGCAGGCCGGCCTTGATCTCCTCCCCTTCACCCACCCGAAAGACCGCCGGATGGTCCACGGTCGTCTGGGGGATCTGGTGGCGGGCGAAGAAGGCGATCAGGTCGTCACGGCGCAGCATGCCCCTCCATAGTCGGCCCCGCGCCATCGGGAAACTGGACGAGGGCGCGCCCCCGTCGCTAGAGCAGAGCGTGCGGGCCGATGGGCGGCCCTGGCCGGAGACGACGCCCCATGGAGCTTGAGTGCTACCCCACCGCCGAACGCCCGCCGGAGATCGTGCCCGGCCGGCCGCAGCGGGCCTGGATGGAGAGCTTTGTCGATCGCCATCCCTATCGGTGCCTGCCGCTCAGCATGGCCAACACCACGGGATGGGAGATTCTGTGCCCCATGGCCTTCACCGCCGAATGGAACGGCGGCCTCTTCCAGGAGGACATCAAGCTCACGCCTGACTATCCCAATCCGGACTTCCATCACTTCGTGAAGTCGCACTTCAGCCACGGGGTGTTGACCTTCCACCCGGGCTATCTGTTCCGCACCCCGCCCGGCTGGTCGATGATCGCCCAGGGGCCGCCCAATCACATCAAGGACGGCATCCAACCCCTGGCCGGGCTGGTGGAGACCGACTGGCTCCCCTTCCCCTTCACCATGAACTGGATCTTCACCCGGCCGGG
>NZ_DAIMHV010000203.1:0-3902 GCF_036723115.1 Phenylobacterium sp.
GAAGAAGCACGTCTTCGACGACGACATCGTGGCCCTGGTGGACGACGCCCTGGCCTCCGGCGCCGACCGGATCCAGGTCAAGCAGCTGCGGGTCATCGCCGGGACAGAAGGCCCGCAGGAAGCCCATCTGACCGTCACTGTGGAGGGGGTCGAGCGCTCGGCCAGCGCCACCGGCGACGGGCCGGTGGATGCGGTATTCAACGCCATCCACGAGGTGGTGCCCCACGCCGCCATTTTGCGCCTGTTCCAGGTCCATGCGGTGACCGAGGGCACCGACGCCCAGGCCCAGGTTTCGGTTCGGCTGGAAGAGGACGGCCGCATCGCCACCGGCCAGGCCGCCGACACCGACACCTTGACCGCCTCGGCCAAGGCCTATGTGAACGCGCTCAACAACCTCTTCGCCCGCAAGGAGAAGAGCGCGCCGGACGCCACCAAGGTCGCCAGCGGCTTCTGAGTCCGCAAGCCTCGGCGACCTTGGCCGTCGCGGTTCGCTGATCCCTTGCTCACGCCCCTAAGGCCCTATGGATCCCGCACCCCTTCCTGGGGCGGGATGAGGCTTTCACATGCTCTGGATCGCCCTGACGATCGCCGCCGCGCCCTTGCAGGTGGCGCGTAACGCCCTGCAGCGTGGACTGGTGGAGGAGGCGGGGCCCTGGGGGGCGACCCTCGTCCGCTTCCTGTTCGGCCTGCCCTTCGCCCTGGCGCTGTTCGCCGCCGCCGCGCTGCTGACGCCTGGCGCTGATCCGCAGGCCGGCCCAGGCTTCTGGATCGCTGTGAGCCTCGGCGCGCTCGGCCAGATCATACAGACCGCCCTGCTGCTGGTGGCCATGCGGCGCAGCGGCTTTGCGGTGGCCACCTTCACCCAGCAGGCTTCCCTGCCGGCCGCCGCCCTGCTGGGACTCTTCGTGCTTGGCGACGGCCTGAGCCCGGCGGCCTGGGCCGGGGTGGGCGTCACCACCTGCGGCGTGGCTGTCCTGTCCTGGCCCGGCGCCATTTCGCAGATGGCGCGCTCGGGCCTCTTTCTGGGCGTGGCCTCCGGCGTCGTCATGGCCGTGGTGCTGAACGCCTATCGGGAGGCGGCCCATGCGCTGGATCCGGCTCATCCTGTCTATGCGGCCCTGGGCGCGGTGTGCGTAGCCCAGGCGCTCCAGTCGCTCGGCCTGGGCGCCTGGCTGGCTGTGCGGCGGCCGCAGGCCCTTCGGGCGGTGCTGCTGGGCTGGCGCTCCTCGTGGGGGGCGGGATTCTGCGGGGCGGCGGCCTCGGCCTGCTGGTTCGCCGCGTTGAGCCTGGCGCCCGCCGGCCAGGTCCGCGCCGTGGGGGTTCTCGAACTGCCTATCGCCGCCCTGGCGGGCCGCCGGCTCTTCCGGGAATCACTCACCCTGCGCCAGGTCCTGGGAGGGGCGGCCACTGCGGTGGGCGTGGTCCTGGCGGCCTTGGGATGAGTCGTGGGCAAGCGAGCCCGGATAACCACCCCGCGGCCGATGAGCGCAAAGCGGGAAGTTTGCCTCCCGCAGGAGTTGAATTCCCTGAGTCCGCCAGGGGGCGGCGCGGCGGCTCGCCTCTCGCGTCCGTGAATAGGCCTTGAAATCAACAAGACGCCGGGGCACACGAACCGCAAGTCCTTCTCGCGACAGGCTGATCCGACCGCGCGCTCCGATACCGGCGCATGACGGTGAGGCCCATCGTACCGAGGCGCTCCCCAAGCCCCCCAGTCATCAGGGCCCTGCATGATCTCGTCCCTCTTCGGCGCCATTTCCAACGACATCGCCATCGATCTCGGCACCGCCAACACCCTCATCTACATGAAGGGCAAGGGCATCGTGCTGAACGAGCCGTCGGTGGTGGCGCTCAGAAATATCGGCGGCCGCAAGGTCGTCCACGCCGTGGGCATTGAGGCCAAGCAGATGCTGGGCCGGACGCCGGGCCACATGGAAGCCATCCGTCCCATGCGTGACGGCGTCATCGCCGACTTCGAAGTCGCCGAAGAGATGATCAAGTACTTCATCCGCAAGGTTCACAACCGCAAGGGCTTCGTGAACCCGAAGGTGATCGTGTGCGTGCCGTCGGGCGCCACCGCCGTGGAGCGCCGGGCGATCAACGACAGCTGCCTGAACGCCGGCGGCCGCCGCGTGGGCCTGATCGACGAGCCCATGGCCGCCGCCATAGGGGCCGGCCTGCCGATCCACGAGCCCACCGGCTCCATGGTGGTCGACATCGGCGGCGGCACCACCGAGGTGGCCGTGCTCTCGCTCTCCGGCATCGTCTATTCGCGCTCGGTCCGCGTCGGCGGCGACAAGATGGACGAGGCGATCATCAGCTACATGCGCCGCAACCATAACCTCCTGATCGGCGAGACCACCGCCGAGCGGATCAAGAAGGAGATCGGCACGGCGCGGGCTCCGGCCGACGGCGAGGGCCTGTCCATCGAGGTGAAGGGCCGCGACCTGATGCAGGGCGTCCCCCGGGAAGTGCGCATCTCCGAGAAGCAGGCGTCGGACGCCCTGTCGGAGCCGGTCGGCCAGATCGTCGACGCGGTGAAGATGGCCCTGGAAGCCACGCCGCCAGAGCTCGCCTCCGACATCGCCGACAAGGGCATCATGCTCACCGGCGGCGGCGCCCTGCTGCGCGGCCTGGACGCCGAGATCCGCGACCATACCGGCCTGCCGGTGACGGTGGCCGATGACCCGCTGTCCTGCGTGGCGCTCGGCTGCGGCAAGGTGCTGGAACATCCGAAATGGATGAAGGGCGTTCTTGAGTCGACCTTGGCCTAGGATTTGCTTAACCAAATCGAGCGGCCCCTAACGTCGTTCGATTTGGGGTGGGAGACAGGCTTAGGTGTCCTTTCGGGACAATCCTCTCGGCGAAATTCGGGTGCCGCTGGTCTGGACGGCCGGCGTCGCATTGATCGTGGCCGCCGTGGTCGCCATCGCCCTGCTGCTCAGCGACCGACGGGAAACCTTCCAGAACGAGGCCTATGGGGTCACCCGCGAGGTGAGCGACGCCGTGGCCGCCCCCGTCACCGGGATTGTTTCGGCGCCGCTGCACTGGATCGGCGAGGCGGGACGGGCCATCTCGGACTACTTCTTCGCTGTCTCCGAGAACCGCCGCCTTCGCGCCAGACTTGAGGCCGCGCAGGCGCTGGAGCAGGAAGTCCTCGTCCTTCGGGATCTGAACGAGCGCTACCGCGACCTGCTTCAGCTGCAGACCGACCCGCCCGTGCCCATGGTCTCGGCCCGGGTGGTCAGCGACGCCCGCGGCCCCTTCGCCAATACGCGCCTGGCCAATGTGGGCACCGAGCGTTCGGTGCGGATCGGCAATCCGGTCATGAGCGAGCGGGGGCTGGTCGGGCGCGTGGTGGGGGTGACCCGCGGCGCCAGTCGCATCCTGTTGCTCACCGACATCGCCTCGCGCACCCCGGTGATGGTCGACCGCACCAATGCGCGGGCCATTCTGACGGGCGACGGCGGCCCCAATCCCAAGCTCGACTATCTGCGCGGCCTCGAACCCGTCCAGGAAGGCGACCGCATCGTCACCTCAGGCGACGGCGGTCTCATGCCCCGGGGCCTGCCCGTGGGCGTGGCCGTAAAGGGGGTGGACGGGTCCTGGCGCGTGGCCCTGGGCGCCGACACAGGGGCCATCGATTTTGTTCGCATACTGCTCTTCCAGGACTTCGCCCAGTTGGCTGATCAGGAGGCGCTGAACCAGCCCGGAGCGCCGCCTGCGCCCTCCGCCATGCCCGCCGTCGGCGTCACCACACCGCCGCCTGCGCCTGCTCCGGCGCCTGCCCCTGCGCCCGCCGCGGCGCGTCCTGGCCCGGCCGCTTCGACGGCGCCCGCACGGACAACGCCGCCGGCCGCCCAGCCCCAGCCTTCCCGCCCGCCGGCGCCGCAGCCGTCCCGATC
>NZ_DAIMHV010000204.1:0-3794 GCF_036723115.1 Phenylobacterium sp.
GGGCCGAACGGGTCGGGGCGGAGGTGCGGCTGGAAGCCGCTCCGGACCTCATGGTGCGGGTGCGTCCCAATGCGCTCAAGCGCGCCCTGTCCAACCTGGTGATGAACGCCGCGGCCCACGGCGAGACCGTGGCGCTCAGCGGTCGGCGCCTGCCCTCGGGCGGCCTGGAGATCGCCGTCGATGACGATGGGCCGGGCATTCCGGCCGATCAGTACGAGGACGCCTTCAAGGCCTTCAACCGGCTCGATGAATCGCGGAACCAGAATGTGAAGGGGGTGGGCCTGGGCCTGGCCATCGCCCGGGACGTGGCCCGCGGCCATGGGGGCGAGGTGATCCTGAGCCGCTCAGACCTGGGCGGCCTTCGCGCGGTGATCCGCCTGCCGGCTTGACGGGCCGCGCCGGGGCGTCAGCCGCCCAGTTCGCGCGAGCGACGTGCGGCGGCGGCCACCGCCTTTTCCAGCAGGGGCCCGAGGCCGTCCGCCCCCATCAACACCTCCAGGGCGGCCTGGGTGGTGCCGCCGGGCGAGGTGACCTGGCGGCGCAGCTCAGCCGGCTCGGCCTGCCCCTCGGCCAGCAGGGCGGCCGCGCCGGTCAGGGTGGAGCGGGCGAGCGAACGGGCGACCGAGGCCTCAAGTCCCGCCGCGACGCCGGCGGCCTCCAGGGCCTCCACAAAGGCGTAGAGATAGGCCGGCGCCGAGCCCGAGACCGCGGTGGCGGCGTGCATCAGTTCCTCGTCGGCCAGCTCGACCACCGCGCCCACCGAAGAAAACAGGTCTCGGGCCGCCGCCGCGGCGTGGGAATGGGTGGCGAAGAGGCTGGCCGTGCCCTGGCCGATGGCCGCGGCTGTGGTGGGCATGATCCGCGCCACCGCCCGGCCGCCGAACGCCTCGGAAATCGCACCAGAACCCACGCCTGCGGCCACGGAGATGATGACCGCCTCGGGGGACAGCCCCGCCGCAAGCCCGCCCACCGCCTCGCGCCAGATCTGCGGCTTCACCGCCAGGATCACGATGCGCGCGGCGGCGATCGCCTCGGGCGCCGGATCGAGGACCGCGCCCTCGGCCACGGCGGCCATGGCCTCCGGCCCCGCCTGGGGATCGCGGATCATCAGCCGGTCCATGGGAAAGGCCGCCGCCCGTCGCCAGCCGGCGATCAGCGCCCCGCCCATGCGGCCGGCGCCCAGCATCAGGATGGGTCCCATGCGGTGTTCCTTCAGGACGTCGAAGGCCGGGTCGCCCGCCGTCCGGCTCAGGCTTCGCCGACGGTCTCGAACATGCAGGCGGCCATGGCCTCGGCCGGGTTCTTCGCGCCGCGCACCAGGAAGTCGAAGGCCGGGAAGAAGCGGTCGGCCGCCTCCACCGCGATGTCGATCATGGCCGCGGCCTGGGCGAGGCTCGGGCGCTCGGCGCTGGTCAGCGCCATGGCGTGGCGGAAGACGATCTCGCCATCGTCCCAGACCTCATAATGGCCGAGCCACAGGCGCTGATTGACCAGGCCCACCAGTTCGTGAGCCGCCGGGCGCTGAGACTTGGTGACCACATGGCCCACCGCCAGGCACAGCTGCAGGCAGTCGGCTTCCGGCCGCCAGGCGAACCACATTTCGTAGTCCTTCCAGTCCCCGGCCAGGGTGAAGGCCAGGTCGCCGTCCTCGGTGCGATCGAACTCCAGGTTCTCGGCCGTCAGCACGTGTTCCACCACGTCCAGAGGGTCGAGACCGAGGACCACATCCTCGTCGTGCTGGGGCATGTCCATGGAACCCACGGTCCTTTCGCTGCGGCGCGCCGGACAAGGTCCGGACGACTCACCAACAGTCATCGAAACTAATCTGCTTCGCCAGTGGCCTGTCACCGGCTTCTTCCGGGGCGCGAGCCCCTTTCGCGCATTCGTGATGGCGCCTGTTTCAGTCCTGGGCGGCCGGGCTGCGCAGGGCCGCCAACTCCGCCCGCAGGGCGGCCACCTCGGCTTTCAAGGCCTCGAACTCCTCGCGACGGATCAGGTCGAGTTCGGCCGCGGCCCGGTCGGCCTGGGCGCGGAAGGCCGCCTTGGCCTCGTCCCCGGCGGCCTGGGCCATGCCCATGGCCGCGGTGGTCAGCTTGGCGATCTCGTCGAGGAAAGGGTTCTGGGTCTGCATATCCGGCTCGAAGCGCGCGGCCTGTTCTTCGCCGCACGGCGGCAATATGGGGCGCCGGGGGATGAAAGCGAAGACCTTCTGGGCTAAACAGACCCCGAATTGGCCGGAGACCCCTCGTGCCCTTCCCCGACTTCGACCCCGTCCTGATCCAGATCGGGCCCTTCGCCATCCGTTGGTACGCTCTGGCCTATATCGCCGGCATCCTGATCGGCTGGCGCTATGTGGTGGCCATGGTGCGCAACGATCGGCTGGCGCCCGCGCGCGGCCCGGTCGCTTCGCCGGCGCAGATCGACGACCTCATCCTGTGGGTGACGCTGGGCATCATCGCCGGCGGGCGCCTGGGCTATATCGCCTTCTACACGCCCGAGGTGATCTGGACGAACCCGCTGGAAATCCTCCAGGTCTGGAATGGCGGGATGAGCTTCCACGGCGGCGCCCTGGGGGTGATCATCGCGGTGATCGGCTTCTCGCGGGCCAACGGCCTGGACCTGTTCCGTCTGGGGGACGTGGTGGCCGCCTGCGTGCCCATCGGCCTGTTCTTCGGCCGCATCGCCAACTTCATCAATGGGGAGCTGTGGGGACGGCCCACGGACCTGCCCTGGGGGATCATCTTCCCGGGCGCGGGGCTCGAACCCCGCCATCCCAGCCAGCTTTATGAAGCGGTGCTGGAAGGGATCGTGCTGTTCATCATCCTGCGCATCGCCACCCACCGGGCCCTGTGGCTGGAGCGCCGGGGCGCGGTGGCGGGTCTGTTCCTGGTGGGCTATGCGGCCTTCCGCACCCTGGTGGAACAGGTCCGCGAGCCCGACGCCTATCTGCCGGACTTCCCCCTGGGTCTGACCATGGGGATGATGCTGAGCCTGCCCATGATCCTGGGCGGCGTCTGGCTGATCTGGCGGGCCTTCCGCGAGCCGGTCCCCGCGGCCCCTCCGACGGCGGCGACGGCGGCTCCGGCCGCGCCCGCCGCTGTGGTGGCGATGGAGAGCGAGGGCGAAGACCCCTTCCGCATCCGCCCGGCGCCGGGGGCCGATGAGCCTGCGTGATCGGCTGGTGGCGCAGATCGCCGCCGGCGGCCCCCTGACCATCGCCCAGTACATGACCGCCTGCCTGCATGACCGCCAGGCGGGCTACTACGCCACGCGCCCGGCCCTGGGCGCGGGCGGGGACTTCATCACCGCCCCGACGATCAGCCAGATGTTCGGCGAGCTGATCGGCCTGTGGGCCATCGCCTGCTGGCGGGCCATGGGATCGCCCGCCCCCGTTCGCCTGGTGGAGATGGGTCCCGGCGACGGGACCCTGATGTCGGACCTGTTGCGGGCCGCCCGCACCGCCCCGGATTTCCGGGCGGCGGCCGAGATCTGGCTGGTGGAGGTTTCGCCCCCCCTGGCCGCCGCCCAGGCCGAGCGTCTGACGGGCGCCCAGGTCCGCTGGGTCGGTCGGCTGGAGGACGTGCCCCGTGGCGCGCCCCTGATTCTGGTGGCCAACGAAGTCCTGGACTGCCTGCCGGCGCGTCAGTTCGTGCGCACGCCGCAAGGCTGGGCCGAGCGGCTGGTGGCGGCCGACACGGCGGGCGACCTGGCCTTCGCGCTTTCCAAGCCCCTCGCCGCCCCCCTGGCCCCCGCCACGGGGGCGGCGCCTGCCTCGGCCATCGTGGAGGTATCCG
>NZ_DAIMHV010000205.1:0-3730 GCF_036723115.1 Phenylobacterium sp.
CCCCAGGGCCTGTCCGACCTTGCAGACCACTATGACGTCCTGCTGAGCGACGTCTGGGGGGTGATCCACAACGGGGCTGCGAGCTTTCCCGAGGCCTGCGCAGCCCTGGCCCGGTGGCGCGCCGAGCGCGGACCGGTGATCCTGATCTCCAATTCGCCGCGACCCTCCAGCGACGTGGTGGCCCAGCTGGACGCCCTGGGCGTGCCGCGGGAGTCCTGGTCGGCCTTCGTGACCTCCGGCGACGCCACGCGGCGGCTGCTGGCCGAGCGCGCGCCCGGCCCGGCCTGGCGCCTGGGACCCGACCGCGACGCCCCCCTCTATGAGGGCCTGGGCCTGTCCTTCGAGGCCCTGGACAAGGCGGCCTTCATCGCCTGCACCGGCCCCATCGACGACGAGACCGAGGGACCTGGGGACTATCAGGCAAGGTTCGAAGGCGCCGCGGCCCGCGGCCTGGAGATGGTCTGCGCCAATCCCGACATCGTGGTCCAGCGGGGCGACCGCCTGATCTATTGCGGCGGGGCGCTCGCCCAACTCTATCAGCAACTGGGCGGCGCCGTGGTCATGGCCGGCAAGCCCCACGCGCCCATCTATGAGCTGTGTGTGGCCGAGGCCGAGCGCCTGACCGGCGCTCCCGTGCCCCGCGAGCGCCTGCTGTGCATCGGCGACGGGGTGGCCACCGATGTGAAGGGGGCCAACGCCCAGGGGCTGGACGTCATGTTCGTGGCCGGCGGCATCCACGGCGCTGAGACCATCGGGCCGCAAGGCCTTCGGACGGACGCCGTCGCGGCGCTTCTCTCCCAGGAGGGCGCCCACGCCCGCTGGGCCATGGCCGAGCTGCGCTGGTAGGCGGCGCTGAAGCCTGAGCCTTGATAATCGCCATCCCCCATCCCATTGGAGACCTGTGAGATCGGACCGAGCGGCTTTGAGGCCGGCGAGAATCCGACGCCAGGGCCGGCGCAGACCGCGCTTAAGACAAAGAGGGGCCGCTATTTGACGGGACTGTTTTTCGAGGATCTGGCCCTGGACCAGAGCGCGGAGATTGCGCGCACCGTGACCGCCGCCGAGGTGGAGGCCTTCGCCGCCGTGTCGGGGGACACCAATCCCCTGCACCTGGACGACGACTATGCCCGCGGCACCGCCTTTGGCCAGCGCATCGCCCACGGCATGCTGGCCGGCGCCTATATCTCGGCGGTCCTGGGCACCCGCCTGCCCGGCCCCGGCGCGGTCTATGTGAGCCAGAGCCTGCGCTTCCGCCGGCCCGTGGCCATCGGCGACCAGGTGACCGCCCGGGCCACGGTGAAGGATCTCGACCCCCGTCGCGGCTGGGTGACCCTGGCCACCGCCTGCCTGGTGAACGGCAAGACCGTGGCTGACGGCGAGGCCGTGGTCATCGTCCCCAAAAGGAGCGCCTGACCATGCGCGTGATCAAGGAATGGAAGGGCCTGATGGCCCGGGACCGGGGCGCGGCCGTGGCCCTGGGCAATTTCGACGGCGTCCATCGCGGGCATCAGCGGGTCATCGCGCTGGCCGCCCAGGCGGCGCGGGCCGCCGGCGCCCCCCTTGGGGTGATCAGCTTCGATCCGCATCCCCGACGCATCTTCCAGCCCAATGCGCCGGCATTTCGCCTGATGCGTCCGGCCCAGCAGGCCCGCGCCCTTGAAGGGCTGGGGGTGGACCTGTTCTACGTGCTTCCCTTCGATGAGGAGATGAAGAGCCTGACCGACCGCGACTTCGCCCGCGCCGTGCTGCATGAGGGCCTGGGGGTGCGACACGTGTCGGTGGGCTTCGACATCTCCTTCGGCAAGGGCCGCACAGGGAGCCCGGCGACCATGCGAGACTATGGCGAGACCTTCGGATTCGGCGTGTCCGTGGCCGAGGCGGTGGCTGACTCCCAGGGCGAGAAATACTCCTCCACCGCCGTGCGCGACGCCCTTCGCGAGGGCCGGCCGCAGGACGCCGCGGCCATACTGGGCCGCCCCTTCGCCATCGAGGGGCCGGTTCAGCGGGGGCGGCAACTGGGCCGGGAGCTGGGCTTCCCCACCGCCAATGTGCTGGTGGACGACTATGTCCAGCCGCGGTTCGGCGTCTACGCCACCCGCACCCGCCTGCCCGACGGCCGGGAGATTCCCGGCGTGGCCAATATCGGGGTCAATCCCACCGTGGGCGAGGTGGCGCCGGTCCTGGAGGTCTGGCTCTTCGACTTCGACGAGGACATCTACGACCAGACGATCGAGACCGATCTGATCACCTTCCTGCGTCCGGAAGCCAAGTTCGACAGCCTGCAGGAAATGGTCGACCAGGTGATGCGCGACGCCGATCAGGCGCGGAAGATACTGCTTCCCGACTTCTAGTCTCCGAAGCTTCACCGTCCCGGGTGAATGTCGTGGGGAGCAAGGCTCACGCCTCGCCCAGCCTTAAGGGCTCGCCCCTGCTCCCGACCTCTGCTAGGACCGCCCCATGACGAGGAGCGGCCGCAGCTTTCGAATTACGCGCCCGGCGTGACGCCGCCGGACGTTCTGATCCAGCGCGCGCCGGGACCTGACCGCCCTCCTCTGATCTCATTGGACGCATAGAATCCCCATGGCCGACGACGCCGAAAAGCGCACCGCTTCCACCGAAGGGGGCCGCGACTATCGCGAGACCGTCTTCCTGCCCCAGACCGACTTTCCCATGCGCGCGGGCCTGCCGCAGAAGGAGCCGCAGATTCTGGCCCGGTGGGACGAGGTCGGCCTCTATCACGCCGCGCGCAAGGCGAGGCAGGCCGACGGCGCGCCTCTCTTCGTCCTGCATGATGGCCCGCCCTACGCCAACGGCGCCATCCATATCGGCCACGCCCTGCAGAAGACCCTGAAGGACTTCGTGGTCCGGTCCCGCTTCGCCCTGGGCTATGATGTGGACTTCGTCCCCGGCTGGGACTGCCACGGCCTGCCCATCGAGTGGAAGATCGAGGAGGAGCTGCGCAGCCAGGGCCGCCGCAAGGACGAGGTCTCCAAGGCGGAGTTCCGCGAGAAGTGCCGCGCCTACGCCGCCCGATGGATCGAGGTCCAGAAGGAGGGCTTCAAGCGCCTGGGCGTCCTGGGCGACTGGGACAACCGCTACGCCACCATGGACTATGGCAGCGAGGCGGCCATCGTCGCGGAGTTCCACAAGTTCGTCTTGAGCGGCCAGCTCTATCGCGGCTCCAAGCCCGTGATGTGGAGCCCGGTGGAGCGCACCGCGCTCGCCGACGCCGAGGTGGAGTATCACGACCACGTCTCGCCGACGATCTGGGTGAAGTTCAAGGTGGTGGAGGGATCCGACGCCGCCCGCGGCGCCAGCGTGGTGATCTGGACCACCACGCCATGGACCATCCCGGCCAACCGCGCCGTGGCCTATAACGAAGCCGTCGCCTATTCGGTCTTCCAGGTGGAAGCCATGGAAGAGGGCCTGGAGTTCGAGCCCTGGGCCAAGGCCGGCGACCGGCTGATCGTCGCCGATAAGCTGGCCGAGGATGTCTTCAAGGCCGCCAAGATCGCCCGGTGGCGCCGCCTCGAGGCGGTCGATTGCCGCGGCATGGTCTGCGAACACCCGCTGGCGGCGCTGGACGCCCACTACGCCTTTTCCGTGCCGCTGCTGGCGGGCGATCACGTCACCGACGACGCCGGCACGGGCTTTGTCCACACCGCTCCGGGGCATGGCGCCGACGACTATCTGGTCTGGCTGGCCCATGGCCACCGCGAGATCCCCGAGA
>NZ_DAIMHV010000206.1:0-3658 GCF_036723115.1 Phenylobacterium sp.
TCACCGACCACCTGGCGGTGCTGCGGCCCCAGGCCTGGCTGATGATCGGCCACTGTGGCGGCCTGCGCGGCAGCCAGACCATCGGCGACTATGTGCTGGCCCACGCCTATCTGCGGGACGACCATGTGCTGGACGACGTCCTGCCGCCGGAAATCCCCATCCCGCCCATCGCCGAGGTTCAGGTGGCCCTGAACCGCGCCGCCGAAATCGTCACCGGCGAGGCCGGCGACGTGCTCAAGCGACGGCTGCGCACCGGCACGGTGGTGACCACCGACGACCGGAACTGGGAGCTGCGCTATTCCCTCTCGGCCCTGCGGTTCAACCAGTCCCGGGCGGTGGCCATCGACATGGAGAGCGCCACCATCGCCGCCCAGGGCTACCGCTTCCGCGTGCCCTATGGGACCCTGCTGTGCGTGTCGGACAAGCCCCTGCACGGGGAGATCAAGCTGCCGGGCCAGGCCAACGCCTTCTATGAGCGCGCCATCGGCCAGCATCTGCAGATCGGCCTGGCCACCCTTGACCTCCTGCGCGAGGAGGGCCCGCGCCTGCACTCGCGCAAGCTGCGCAGCTTCGACGAGCCGCCGTTCCGCTGAGCGGGCCAGGCGGCCCTAGGGCGCGGTCAGGAAGTCGGCGATGGCCTGACTGAGCTCGGCCTGGGCGACGGCGCCGATATGGTCGCCGGGAATGATCTCCACCCGGCCGGCGGGCAGGATGTCGGCCAGGGCCTCGGCCGAGCCGTTGTCCTGATCGTCTGCGCCGCAGACCACCAGGGTGGGAACGGCTATGGCCGCCAGTTCGGCGCGGCTCGTCTCCTTGAAGGCGGCCAGGACGCCCAGCATGGCTTCGGGATTGAGCCCCAGCTCGGCCATGGTGCGCTGGATGTAGCGGCCGGCCCTCGGGTTCTGCGCCTTGTCGCCGTGGCGGATGGAGTCCTCGAACATGGCCGCCCGCGCGCCGGCCTCCATGACGCCCGTGTCGCCCATGCCGCCGAGCGCCATGCGACGGGGGGCGAGGCCCCCCACCACGGCGCGCACCGCGGTCCGTGCGCCCAAGGAATAGCCCGCCAGATCGAAGTCGCTTAGGCCCAGATGGGCGATCAGCGCCAACTGATCCCGCGCCAGGGTGTCTGGAAGCCAGGCTTCCGGCTCCACCGGCGCGGCCGACTGGCCGTGGCCCCTAAGATCGGCGGCGATCACCTCGAAGCCCGCCGCCGCCAGCCGCGCGGCATGGCCCGGCGCGAACCAGTTCTGGTGGGCGCTGGACAGAAAGCCGTGAAGCAGGACGAGCGGGCGGCCTTCGCCCATCCGGTGATAGGCGATCTCCTGACCGTCAAAGCTCTGGAATCGGGAGGTGCGGGGCTCTGTCATGGGCCAAGCCTCGCACCCTCCGGACGGTGGCGTCCAGCCTGCCTTCGAAAACCCGCGCCGCCCAGGGGTTGAGGCCATGCTATGTCCGCGATCCGTCAGCAGAGGGACCGCCTGGGGATGCGCCGCGCCGATCGCCTGTTCCAGATCATCCAGATCCTGAGGCGCAGCCGACGCCCCGTGACCGCCAGGGCGCTGGCCCAGGAACTGGAGATCTCGGTACGCACCCTCTATCGCGATGTGGCCGACCTGATGGCCCAGCGGGTGCCCATCCGCGGCGAGGCCGGAGTCGGCTACGTCCTGGACGACGGCTTCGACATGCCGCCACTGATGCTCACCGCCGACGAGGTGGAGGCGGTCCTGCTGGGCGCCCAGTGGGTGGCCGCCCGCGGCGACCCGGACCTGACCCGCGCGGCTCAGGATCTGGTGGCCAAGATCGCCCAGGTCATTCCCGAGGGGCTGCGTCCCTTCGTGGGGTCCTCGCCGCTCACCGCCTCGCCGCGGCCGGACGCTGTGGCCGACGCGCTCAACATGACGCAGCTGCGCGCGGCCCTGCGCGAGGAACGCAAGGTGATCCTCGACTATCGCGACGAACAGGGCGCGGTCACCCGGCGGATCATCTGGCCGGTGACAGTGGCCTATCTGGACACGGTGCGCCTGATCGGCGCCTGGTGCGAGCTGAGGCAGGCCTTCCGCAGCTTCCGGACCGACCGGGTGGTGGCCGCCGACTTCACGTCCGAGCGCTATTCCAGGCCCCGGCGCCAGCTGTGGGCCGAGTGGCGAAAAGCGCATTATTCCTGGACTGAAAACCCGCCCCCGGCGCGGAAGGTCTGATGCGCCCGGCGACGATCTCCGCATCGGCGCCGGGCGTCTTCAGGGACTGAACCTCCGACAAGGTTCGATGACAAGATTTGCGCTCATGGGCGCTCTCGTCCTAATCACCTCGCCGTGACACGGGGAGTGACCATGCAGAGCTTTCAACCGCCGCGCCGAATTCTCATGGGGCCAGGCCCCTCCGACGTCAGCCCGCGGGTGCTGGCGGCCCTGTCGCGGCCGACCATCGGTCACCTCGACCCGGCGTTTCAGGACCTGATGGAAGAGATCAAGGCCGCCCTGGCGCGTCTGTTCA
Source organism: Phenylobacterium sp. (assembly GCF_036723115.1). Classification (GTDB taxonomy): domain Bacteria; phylum Pseudomonadota; class Alphaproteobacteria; order Caulobacterales; family Caulobacteraceae; genus Phenylobacterium. The sequence continues at coordinate 2,494 of NZ_DAIMHV010000206.1, forward strand.
ACGCCCCTGACCACGCCTGCGTGCCTCTGCCGGCGCCCGGCACGGCGGGGATGGAGGCGGCCATCATGAACCTGCTGGAGCCGGGCGACACGGCGGTGGTCTGCGTCAACGGCGTCTTCGGGACCCGCATGGTGGACATGGCCGGCCGCGCCGGCGCCTCGGTGATCACCGTGGAAGACGCCTGGGGCGCGCCGGTGGACCCGGCCAAGGTCGAGGCCGCCCTGGCTGGCGCCGGCGCCAAGGTGCTGGCCTTTGTCCATGCCGAAACCTCCACGGGCGTGCGCAGCGATGCGGCGACCCTCTGCGCCCTGGCGCGCCGGCACGGGGCGCTCTCCATCGTCGACTGCGTCACCTCCCTTGGCGGGGTGCCGGTGGACGCCGCGGGCTGGGACGCCGACGTGGTCTATTCGGGCACGCAGAAGTGCCTGTCGGCCCCTCCGGGCCTGTCGCCCGTGGCTTTCTCTCAACGGGCGATCGCCGCCATCGGCGCGCGCAAGGAGAAGCCGCGCAACTGGCTCTACGATATCGGCCTGCTCATGAGCTATTGGGGCGGGGAGGGCGGCCGGACCTATCACCACACCGCGCCTATCAACGCCCTCTATGGCCTGCACGAGTCCCTGGTCGCCCTGTTCGAGGAAGGCCAGCAGGCGGTGTTCGTGCGCCATGCGCGCATGCATGAGGCCCTGGTGGCGGGGCTGGAGGGATTGGGCCTGGAGATGCTGGTGGCCCCCGACCACCGCCTGCCTCAGCTCAATACGGTCAAGGTTCCGGGCGGCGTGGACGAGGCCGCGGTCCGCGCCCATGTGCTCGACCACTGGAGCCTGGAGATCGGGGCGGGCCTGGGGCCGCTGAAAGGCCAGGTCTGGCGCATCGGCCTGATGGGCGCCTCGGCCACCCCCTGGCATGTGCGCCTGTGTCTGACCGCCCTGGCCGACGCCCTGGCCGCCCAGGGCGTGGCCAGCGACAAGGCCGCCGCCCTGGCCGCCGCCGACGCCCTGCTTACCGCCTGAAGCGACCCGGCCCGGCGCAGCGGGACTTTCCCGGCGATCTCTTGCGGTCTATGGCGCAGGTGATGCGCTGCGTGGTCCAGATCGAAGCTCCCTGGCGTGACCCGCTCCTGGTCCTGGCGGGACGCGCCGAGACGCCGTGGGCGCTGGGCCTGCTG
>NZ_DAIMHV010000207.1:0-3583 GCF_036723115.1 Phenylobacterium sp.
GTGGTCCTGCTGGGGGCCGCGGTGGTGGCGGTGCCGCTGTTCCGCAAGGCTCAGCTGGGCTCGGTCCTGGGCTATCTGGCCGCGGGGCTGGTGATCGGCCCCTTCGGCCTGCGCTTCGTCACCGAGGCCGAGACCATACTGCATGTGGCCGAGCTGGGCGTGGTGATGTTCCTCTTCATCATCGGCCTGGAGATGCGGCCGGCCAAGCTCTGGAACCTGCGCCGGGAGATCTTCGGCCTGGGCGCCGTCCAGGTGGCCCTGTGCACGGCCCTGCTCACCGGGGTCGGGCTGCTGGCCGGCCTGCCCACGGTGGCGGCCTTCATCGGCGCCAGCGGTTTCGTCCTGTCGTCCACCGCCGTGATCATGAAGATGCTGGACGAGCGGGGCGAGACGAGCACGCCGTCTGGCCAAAGGTCTGTGTCCATCCTGCTGCTGGAGGATCTGGCGGTGGTCCCCCTGCTGGCGATCGTCGCGGTTCTGGCCTCGGTGGCGGGAAACCAGGCCGCCGGCGCCGAGCGGCCGCTGTGGCTGGCCATCGCCCTGGCGGTCGGCTCCCTGGTCGCCCTGCTGGCGGCGGGCAAGTGGCTGCTGAACCCCTTCTTCCGCCTGCTGGCGCGAAGCGGCGCGCGGGAGATCATGACGGCGGCGGCCCTGCTGGTGGTGCTGGGCTCGGCGCTCTTCCTGGACTGGGGCGGGCTGTCCATGGCCATGGGCGCCTTCCTGGCCGGGGTGCTGCTCTCGGAATCGGTGTTCCGCCACCAGCTGGAGGCCGACATCGAGCCCTTCCGGGGCATCCTGCTCGGGCTGTTCTTCATCAGTGTCGGCATGTCCCTGAACCTGGCCGTCGTGGCCGAGGCCTGGCCGCTGATCCTGGGGGGCGTGGTCGCCTTCATGGGCGTCAAGGCCCTGGGCATCTACGGGGTGGCGCGCCTGTTCCGGGCGGGCCATCGCGAGGGGCTGGACCGGGCGGCCCTGTTCGCCCAGGGCGGGGAATTCGCCTTCGTCCTCTATGGCGCGGCCCTGGCGGGCGGCGTCATCGACCCGCGCACCGGCGCGATCATGACGGCCATCGTCATCCTGTCCATGGCGCTCACCCCCCTGGTGCTGATCGGCATGGAGCGGCTGCGCCCGCGCGCGCCGGTGTCCATGGAGGGGATCGAAACGGCCGATGGTCTGCAGGGCCAGGTGCTGATCATCGGCTTCGGTCGATTCAGCCAGGTGGTGTCCCAGCCCCTGCTGGCCCGGGGCATGGAGATTTCGCTGATCGAGAACGATGTGGAGATGATCCAGGCCGCCGCCAATTTCGGGTTCAAGGTCTATTTCGGCGACGGCGCCCGGCTGGACGTCCTGCGCGCGTCGGGCGCAGAGACCGCCGAGGCCATCCTGGTGGGCGTGGACAAGCCCGAAACGGCCGACCACATCGTCGAACTGGTCAAGGCGGAGTTCCCGCACGCCCGCCTGTTCGTCCGCGCCTATGACCGCGGGCACGCCCTTCGCCTGACCCAGGCTGGCGTGGAGGGCCATGTGCGCGAAACCTTCGAGTCGGCCATGGTCATGGGCGAGAAGATGCTGGTGGCCCTGGGCCTTGATCCGGACGCCGCGGCTGAAACCATGGTCGATGTCCGCCAGCGGGACGAGGAGCGTTTCGAGCTGCAGATGATCAGCGGACTGGCGGCGGGGCGCGCCCTGTTGCGCAACAATGGCGCCACCTTCCAGCCCGAGCCCCTGTCGCCGCCGCGCAAGCCCGCCCAGGCCCTGGACCCGGCCACCGCCGACGTCCTGGCGGCTCGACGTCCCGAACCCGCCAACTGAACAGCGCCGGTCGTGGCGCCGAGCCGAACGAACCCGCGCCGTGCTATGGCGGCGTTAATCCTTATTGCGCCATAAATGGTGTTCGACTGGAGCCCCTCCCATGCCCATGACCCAGGTCGATCTCGAAGCCGCCCTGCGCCAGGCCTTCCCCGACGCCCAGATCGCCATCGATGATCTGGCCGGCGACGGCGACCACTATCGCGCGCGGATCGTCTCCGCCGCCTTTTCGGGCCTGACCCGCGTGAAGCAGCACCAGCTGGTCTATGCGGCGCTGAAGGGACGCGTGGGCGGCGAGCTGCACGCCCTGGCGCTCGAGACCTCAGCCCCGACCTAGGAGCCCCCAGGCGATGCGCTACCGGCCCTTCGGCGTGAGTGGCAAGGCGGTCTCGGCCGTCAGCCTCGCCATGTCCGAAGTCTACCGGAGCCAGCCGGCCGCCCAGTGGCGCAATCTGGCCATCGCGGCCCTGGAGAGCGGCGTCAACGCCTTCGAGGTCACCGACGGCTCCCCCCAGGCGGCCGACGGGCTGCGCCAGGCGCTGGAGAGCCTGGAGCGGCGGCTGGTCTTCCTGGCCTGGCGGGTGCCCGGCGATGGCCGCTCGCCCTTGGACGCCCGGCGCCTGCAGCAGTGCGTGCGCGACAGCCTGCAACAGACCGGCGGCGCCTATCTCGACCTGCTGGTGGTGGACGAAGCCGCCTACGCCACCATGTCGAGCGAGGCCTCGCGCCTGCTGGAAGACCTGCGGCGCAGTGATCTTGTGCTGGCGGCGGCCATCGCCGGCTCCGGCGCGGTGGTGGACCAGGCGCTGGCCGAGGGCCGGTTCGACGCCCTGGTGTCGCCCTACAATCTGACCACGGGCTGGGCCACGCGAAGGCGCATCCGCGAAGCCTCCCTGGCCAATATCGCCGTGATCGGGGCGGAGGCCTTTCCCCCCGCCCTCTGCGCCCAGCCGGCCCAGTCGCCTTCCAGGCCCAGCCTCTTCCGTCGCCCCGGTCCCAGCGCCACGACGGCGGGTCCCTACGGCTTCCTGCATGACACGCGGGGGTGGGAGGCCGACGAGCTGTGCCTGGCCTACGCCATGACCGAGCCGGCCCTGGCCACCATCCAGATCGAGGCCAGCCGTCCCGAGGTGATCGAGCGCCTGGCCCTGGTCCCCGACCGGGAACTGCCCACGGGCCTCGCCGCCCAGATCGAAATGGCCAGGATCGACAGCGAGAATCCGACGCCCCGCGGCTGAGCGCCGCTTGACCGCGCGAGGGCCGCTCCCTAGCTCTTGCACCACTGTCGCGACTTCATTGAAAGGCCGTTCCCATGAGCGAGGCCGCCGCCAACCCCGCCCACGACTTCATCGCCAAGACCCTCCAGGAGCATCAGGTGGTGCTGTTCATGAAGGGCGTGCCCGAACAGCCGCGCTGCGGCTTCTCGGCCGTGGTGGTGCAGATCCTCGACCATCTGGGGGTGGACTTCGTGGGCGTGGACGTCCTGCAGGACGACGCCCTGCGCGACGGCATCAAGACCTTCACCGACTGGCCGACTATCCCACAGCTCTATGTGAAGGGCGAGTTTGTGGGCGGCTCGGACATCGTGCGCGAGATGTTCCAGACAGGCGAACTGAAGCCCTTCATGGCCGAGCAGGGCGTCCTGGCCGCGTGAGCCGGGCCTTTGAGCCGCCGGAGGGGCGGCGGGTCTTCCGGCGGGTCTTCACCCCCGTCGCCAGCGATATCGACGCCAACGGCCATGTGAACAACGTGGTCTATCTGGCCTGGGCCCAGA
>NZ_DAIMHV010000208.1:0-3564 GCF_036723115.1 Phenylobacterium sp.
CCCCCACCGCGCCGCCGGCCTCCAGGAAGTCTCGCGCCCCGCCGCCCCACAGCACGCCGACCCCGCCGGGCTGCTTGGCGATCTCGGCTTCGAAGAAGCTGATGGCGTCCCCGATCGTATAGCCGGGGTTGAGCTGGGCCATCAGGTCGATGGATCGGGCCCGGTCGGTGCGTTCCCGGTCAGGCGTGTCGCCGCGCACCTCGGTGGTGACCACCGAGGCCAGGGGAATGGTCTGGCCCGAGGCCGTCCGCACATAGAGGCTGTTGAGATCCTCCTGGGTCATCCGCTGATCGCGGTTGGTCTGGAGGATGACGTCGTATTCCTGGCCTTCGCGGATATAGGTGGTCACCCTTCGCGACCCGAACAGGGTCTCCAGGGCGCGGCCCACGGCCTGGGGCGTGACGCCCAGGCTCGCCGCCCGCTCCCGGTCGATGGACACCAGAAGGCGCGGCGAGGTGGGCTCATAGTCCAGGCGCACCCGGCTGAGGCCCGGGTTCTGCTCGGCGGCGGCCCGGATCGGCTCCAGCCAGGCGGCGATCTCATTATAGTCGGTGCCCACAGCGATCAGATTGACGCTGTTGCCCTCGCTGCCCCGCAGGGCCGGGCGAACGAAGGCGGTCGCCCGCACCGCCGTGATCTGGGAGAATTCGCGATTGAGCTGGGCCGCCAGCTCGTTGGAATCCATGGCGTCGCGGCCGCTGGGCAGGGTCACATTGCCCCCGCCGGTATTGTACTGCGTCCCGCCGAAGCGCGGCATGGACAGGAGGTATCGGGTGACCGTGCCCTCCTCGTACAGCTCCATCAGCCGGGCTTCGATCTGCTGGGCGGCCGCCAGGGTGTAGTCGTAGCCCGCCCCCTCTGGACCGGCGAAATTGATGTCCACCCGGCCCCGGTCTTCCTCGGGCACAAGCTCGGCGGGCAGGTAGCGGAAGATCCCGAGGGCGAGGCCCGCCAGCACCACGACGAGCACGCCCGTGGCCCAGGCCGCGCGACGGTGGCTGAGCAGGGCCTCAAGCGAGGCGTGGTAGGAGGACCTGGCCTTCGCCATGGCGCCGTCGACCCGCTGGGCCAGCCAGCCCTGCCCCTTGGCGGGCTTCAGCAGCTTGGAGGCCAGCATGGGCGAGAGGCTGAGCGCCAGGAGCGAAGAAAACGCCACGGCTGCGGCGATGGCCACGGCCAGCTCCACGAACAGCCGTCCAATATAGCCCGGCAGGAACATCAGCGGGGCGAAGACCGAGATCAGCACGATGGTGGTGGCCACCACGGCGAAGAAGACCTGGCGGGTGCCCCGCTGGGCCGCCACGGGGGCCGGCTCGCCCTCGTCAATCCGCCTCTGGATATTCTCCACCACCACGATGGCGTCATCCACCACCAGGCCGATGGCCAGGACCAGGGCCAGCAGGGTCAAGAGGTTAAGCGAGAAGCCCAGGGGCGCCAGCACGATGAAGCTGGAGAGAATGCAGATGGGCGCCACGACGGTGGGGATCAGCGCCGCCCGCCAGGTGCCCAGGAAGATGAAGTTCACCAGGCCGACCACCGCCAGGCAGATGCCCATGGTGTACCAGACCTCCTCCAGGGCGTGGCGGGTGAAGACGGTGAAGTCCACCGCCACCTCCAGCCGCGTGCCTTCGGGCAGGCCCCGGTTCAGTTCCGGCAAGAGGGCCCTGACCCCGTCGGAGATCTCCAGGTCATTGGCCTGGGACTGGCGGGTGATGGGGATGCCCACCTGATCGCGGCCATTGGAGCGGAAAAGGCGTCGGCGCTCGTCGGGCTCTTCGGAGACCCGGGCGATGTCCCCCAGGCGGGTGATGTAGCCGCCGTTGGCGCTGGTCCCCACCGGCAGGCGGGCGAACTCTTCGGGCGTGGAATAGCCCCGCGTCACGCGGATGGTGAAGTCCTTGGCCTCGGCCTCAAGCGAACCGGCGGGCAGCTCCAGGTTCTGGCTGCTGAGCGCGGCCTCCACCTGGTCCACCGTAATGCCGCGCGAGGCCATGGCCTGGGGATCGAGCCAGATGCGCATGGCGTAGTTCTGGGCGCCGCCGACCCCCACCTGGGCCACGCCGGGCACGGTGGAGATGCGCTCCACGAGGTAGCGGTTGGCGTAGTCGGTGAGCTGGAGCCGGTTTAGTGTCGTCGAGGAGAACGACAGGAACATGATCGGCTGGGCGTCGGCGTCAGCCTTGCGGATCTGCGGCGGATCGGCCTGCAGCGGCAGGTTGGACGACACCCGCGAAACCGCGTCCCGCACATCATTGGCCGCGGCGTCCAGGTTCCGGCTGAGCTTGAACTCGATATTGATCCGCGACTGTCCGTCCCGGGAGGAGGACGACATGCGGTCGACCCCCTCGATCCCGGCCACCTGGCGCTCGATCACCTCGGTGATCCGCTCCTCGATGACCTCGGCCGAGGCGCCGCGATAGTCGGTGGAGATGGAAATGACCGGCGGGTCGACGGCCGGCAGTTCGCGGACGGTGAGCTGGGTGAACGAGGCCAGGCCCACCACGCACAGGATGATCGCCGCCACCGCGGCGAAGACTGGACGACGGACGGAGAGATCCGAAAGGGTCATGCGCCGGGCCGTTCCGCCGCCGGTCTGACCCGGGCCACGTCGGCCGGATCGGCCGTTTCGGCGATGCGCACCGCCTGGCCGCTGGTGACCTTGTTCAGGCCGTTGGCCACGATGCGGTCACCCGCCCGGACCCCCTCGCGAACCTCCACGAAGCCGTTCTGGCGGGCGCCCACCTCCACCGGCCTCTGCTCGGCCATGGACCGCCCCTCACCCTCGGCGATGAGGAAGACAAATGACGAGGACCCCTGCACCGACAGGGCCGGCTCCGGCACCGCCAGGGCCTGCCGCTGGCCGCGAGACAGGGAGATGCGCATCATCATGCCCGGCCGCAGCCGCTGGTCGGGGTTCGGGAACAGGGCCCGGGCGGTGATGGCGCGGGTGGCCTCGTCCACGCGAGTGTCCAGGGTGTCGATACGGCCCCGGGCCACGAAGCCCGGGAAAGCGTCGGTGGTGGCCTCGATGGTCTGGCCGGCCGCCAGATCGGCGATGTAGCGCTCGGGCACCTGGAAATCGACGCGGATGGCGCTGAGATCATCCAGGGTGACGATGGTCGCGCCCGGATTGACCAGGGCGCCAGGCGCGATGTCGGTCAGCCCCACCACGCCGGCGAAGGGCGCGCGGATCAGCCGGTCGCCCTGGCGGGCCTGGGCCGCGGCCAGGTCGGCCTTGGCGGTGAGGTACGTCGCCTCGCGCTGGTCGACGGCGGCCTGGGAGGCGTAACCGCTCTGGGCCAGGGTCCGCCAGCGTTGCAGCGCCTGCTCGGCCTCGGCCAGTCTGGCGCGAGCCTGGGCGACGCCCGCATCCTGCTCGGCCGCCTTGAGCTCCACCAGAATCGCCCCGGCCGGCACGGCCTGGCCGTCGGAGAAGCGGACCGCCTCCACAAGCTGGGTCGTGGCCGCTGTCAGGGTCACAGACTGGCGGCCCTTGGCGAGGCCCAGCACCTCGATCTGGTCGGTGAAGGTGCGGTTCACCACCGTGGTGGCGGCCACATCCAC
>NZ_DAIMHV010000209.1:0-3463 GCF_036723115.1 Phenylobacterium sp.
CCCGACCACCAGGCCTGGCCCCGGGCGATGGCGGGGCCATAGAGGCGACCGGCGAACTGCTGCATGCGGGCGAACAGACTGGCGCCGTTGATCACGGTGGGCAGGGTCTGGATCAGGCCGGCGCGGGGGTCGGCTTCCAGGGCCGCGGTCAGGCGCACCAGGGTGTCGGCGCTCATCAGGCTGTCGGCGTCGAGAATGACGAAGCCCTCATAGGCGCCGCCGCACCGGGTGACCCAGTCGGCGATGTTGCCAGCCTTGCGATCCAGGTTCCGCGCCCGTCGGCGGTAGAAGAACCGGTCCGGCGCGCCGGTGACCGCCCGCAGGCGGAGCACGCCCGTGGCCTCGGCCTTGGCGATGTCCGGGTCACGGGTGTCCGACAGCACATAGATGTCGAAGAGTTCGGCCACGCCGCAGGCGGCGAGATCCTCGTGAATGGCCTGGACCGCCGCGAGCACCCGGTCGGGGTCCTCATTATAGACCGGCGCCAGCAGAGCCGTTCGGCTCAGGATCACCGGGCGGGGGCGCCAGCGGGCGCGGGCGTCGCGCCAGGCGAGGATCAGGCCCGGAACCGCGCTCAGGAAGGCGAAGGCGACCCAGGCGAAGAGGATCAGAAAGAGGCCGAGCATGCCGAAGTCCGCCAGGCCATAGCCGCCGGGCGCCAGCACCAGGGCCATCCACCATCCCGCGGCGAGCGTCATCAGACCGGTGGCCGTCAGCAGGCCGGCCCGACGCAAACCCAAGGGCTCCAGGGGCGGCGGGACGGGAGCCGGCGCCGATTTCAGGCTCTGGACCGGCATGTCCAGGGGCTGGGGCGGCGGCAGGCTGCGCAGGGCGGGATAGCCGCCGGCTGGAGCGGCGGGCGGCGACGTGACCTGGGCGGCCTGGGCCGCCTGGGGCGGACGAAGGGGCCTGGCCGGACGAGCCGGAGATCGCGGCCGCCTCGGCGGTTTTGGGCCGATCATGCGGTTCAGGCCAACCATTGGCGCACCCATGTTTCGAAGTTGCGGGACGCGCCCAGGCTGGCGCGCAGTTCCAGCGTCCGGGCGGCGCCGGGCTCGAACTCGAAGGCCATTCGCCAGCCACCCTCCACCGGATTTTCCGTCACAGAGAGGTGGCGAACCGGCCGTCCGCCGGCCTCGGCCCAAGGGGTGGGACGGGCGTCTGCGGCGGTGATGTCCAGCAGCACGCGACGCCAGCCCGCGGCATCGCCCGGACCCTCGCGCCACCGTCGCACTGCGCCCGGCGCCAGGGCCGAAGGCCGGCCCCAGGCCAGTCGATAGGAGAAGGCGTGAGGCGCGCCGGCCCTCAAGGGCGCGGCCAGGCGCCAGTCGGCGAGGACGTTGTCGGCCATCTCATCGGTGGCCGGAATCTCCACCAGCCGAACCTCGCCGGAGGCGAAGCCCTCGCCCGGCGTCGCCCACAGGCTGGGCCGCAGGTCATAGCGCGCCTCCAGATCCTGATAGGCTTCGAAGCCGTCCGCCCGCTGCGCCAAGCCGAAGCCCTGGGGTGCGGGTCCCTGAAAGCCGCTGGCGGCGATCTGCGGCGGATTGTTGAGCGGCCGCCACAGGCGCTCGTCCTGCGCCGTCGCCACCATGAGCCCGTCGGAGTCATGAATGCGGGGGCGGAAATCCTCGGCGGCGGAAGGGGCCTGGGGCGCCAGCAGGAACATGCTGGTCATGTTGGCCAGGCCGACCCCCGCCACGTCCCGTCGGGGGAACAGTTCCGCCTGCACGTCGGTGAGCGTCGGCTCGCCCGGCGTGATGACGAAGGCATAGGCGCCGCTGAGGCTCGGGCTGTCCATCAGGGCGTAGAGCCGCAGGGCCTTCGCGCCTCTCGCGGGCCGCTCCAGCCAGAAGGTGGTGAAGCGGGGGAACTCTTCGTCCGGTTCGCCGGCGCCGATGGCCAGGCCCCGGGCCGAGGCGCCATAGACTCCGCCCCGGGCCACGGCGCGGAAATAGCTGGCGCCCAGAAAGGCCGCCACCTCGTCGAACTTGTCGGGGGTGTTGAGGGGATGCAGCAACCGAAGGCCGGCGAACCCCAGGCGGGGGTCGGCCGGGTCGGTCAGATCGCTCAAGGGTCCCGCGCCATAGCGGAACAGGCCCGGGTCATAGGCGACGGGCTGCGCGACCCCGTCGGCCACCTCGAACACCTGCACGGGCTCGGGGAAAAGGCCGCCCCGGTGGAAGAACTGCACCTGGAAAGGCAGGGCTTTGTCAGCCCAGAGCCCGCGGGCGTCGCGGAAGCCCAGCTGGCGCAGGCCGTCATAGTCCAGCGCCGCCAGGGCCGGCGGCAGGTCACGGGACGGCGGCTGGTAGGGGCTGGCGCGAAGCTGCCGGGCCAGGTCGACGACGGAGGCGAAGCTGAAGCCGCGCGTTTCGCGGCTCGACTCCGCAGCCGGGATGCCCGGCGTCAGGCCGGACAGCCCCAGGGCCGACAGCCCGGCCAGCACGGCGCGACGCCCGGGCCCGACCCTCACGAAATCAAGGGATGACGTCACGCTTGTCTTCCGCCTCGTCCTTTCGGGCCGCGCGGACTCCGCCGGCGGTTGGGCGAAACAAGGGCGGGCGGGCGATTTGGCTCCCGCGGGCGGGCCACTTCACCGCCCGAAATGTGCAATTCGCCTCAATCGGCGGCAGATCGATCGCCCTGTGGGCGAACGGCGTTTGGCCGCTGGCCGCTCAACGAGGGTGTCCGAAGTCGAACGGGCCGCCGATGCGACCGACCAGACGATCCTCGTTCCAGACTTCCACGGCGTGCTGCTCGGCCCGCAGGCGCTCAGCCTGGGTCAAGGCTTCACGGTCATCGGGAAAGTGGCGCTCAAAGGTGCTGGAGATGTTTTCTTCAGCTGTCACCACGTAGAGACGATATTTCTTCATCAGCTCGCTCGCACGACACTTGGGCGGGAGCACACCTCGTCTCTCAGTCGCCAGCGCCAACACCATGCCTGCCGATAGGTTGAGCTTAGGCGTCGCTGCTTAAGGTTGCGAATCAACTCTTAAGTTACGTTGTCGGGTATCCGACACTCTGGCTGGTCTCGCATTTCGGCAGGTCAATCGCTAGATAGGCGCCATGGCCTCGTCCGCGACAGATTTCGCCACCTCGACTCTCCCGGCCGCCGATGCGGCGGTGGAGGCCGTGCGCGCCGCCGTCGGCCTGCCTGCGGGCGCGCGGGTGGTGGCGGCCATGTCCGGGGGGGTGGATTCCACCGTCACCGCGGCCCTGCTGAAGCGGGCGGGCTATGACGTGGTGGGCGTGACCCTGCAGCTCTATGACCATGGCGTGGCCGTCGCCAAAAAGGGCGCCTGCTGCGCGGGCCAGGACATTCACGACGCCCGCACCGCCGCAGCGGCCATCGGCATTCCGCACTACGTCCTCGACTATGAAAGCCGCTTCCGCCAGGAGGTGATGGAGGACTTCGCCGACGCCTATCTGCGCGGCGAGACGCCGATCCCCTGCGTGCGCT
>NZ_DAIMHV010000210.1:0-3405 GCF_036723115.1 Phenylobacterium sp.
CCCCATGAGCACGCCATCGCCTCCGCCCAAGATCGCCCTGGTCACCGGCGCCGGAACCGGGATCGGCCGGGCCAGCGCCCGGGCCCTGCATTCGGCCGGTTACCGCCTGGTCCTCACCGGCCGCCGTGGCGAACTGCTGGCGGAAACCGCCGCCGGCTGGCCGGCCGATCAGGTGCTGATCCACCCCGCTGATGTCACCGATGAGGATCAGGTGGCGGGCCTGTTCGAGGCGGCGGCTGAGCGCTTCGGCCGGCTGGACGTGCTGTTCAACAACGCCGGGACCGGCGCCCCGCCTGTCCCGCTGGAGGACCTGTCGCTCAAGGCCTGGCGGCGGGCGGTGGACGTGAACCTCACCGGCGCCTTCCTGTGCACGCGGGCGGCCTTTCGTTTGATGAAGGCGCAATCCCCCCGGGGCGGGCGGATCATCAACAACGGCTCCATCTCGGCCCACGCGCCCCGGCCGCGCTCAGCAGCCTATACGGCCACCAAGCACGCCATCACCGGCCTCACCCGCTCCACCAGCCTGGACGGCCGCGCCTATGATATCGCCTGCGGCCAGATCGACATCGGCAATGCCGCCACCGAGATGACCGCCGCCATGGCCCGCGGCGTCCCCCAGGCCGATGGGACGCTGAAGCCCGAACCCATGATGGATGTGGCCGAGGTGGCGAAGGCCGTCGTCTTCATGGCCGACCTGCCCCTGGAGGCCAATGTGCAGTTCATGACGGTCATGGCCACCCAGATGCCCTTCGTCGGCCGTGGCTGAGCCTGGCCCCCGCCGCGCCGAGGTGGAGCGCCTGGCCGACTACTACGCCCTGCAGCTGGACTTCGCGCACGCGGTCGCCCGACGCGCCGACCTGCCCCTGGGCGAGGCCACGCGCCGCTTCACCAATCTGCATCGCCGCCTGGCCCTGGGCGAGGTCGCCGAGGCGCCTGGCGCCGGCTGGCTGGCCTTCGCCGGGGGGCTGGACGCCGCCCGCCATCCGAGGGACCGCCTCGCCTGGACGCTGGTGGCCCTGGCCGCCGCGCCGGACGAACCGCCGCTCGCCGGCCAGGTGCGCTTCGGCTGCTTCGCCTTGGAGCCGCGATCGGACGGGGTGGTGCGCATCCACTTCAACAACCGCGAGGCGTCCACCACCGAAGGCGGCCCCCTGTCGCGGGCGCGCATGGCCGCTCGGCGAGCCGAGCTGACGGCCATGTTCGCCCACCTCCAGCGCCGCCACCCGGAGGCCGCGGAGGTCCATGGCGCCTCCTGGCTCTATCATACGGAAGCCTATCGCCGGCTGTTCCCCGCCGACTATACGGCCAGACCCGTCACAGCCGAGGTGGTGCGCCTGACCGGAACCTCCAGCTGGGGGCAGTTCCTCACTCATGCCGGCGGCGTGAAACCCGAGCTGCGCGAGGCCTTCCGCGCCCGCTTTGACGAGATCGCCCCCGAAGCCCCCTGGCGCATCTTCCCCCTGCGCCCCCTGCTGGTGAGCGCCCCGGTGGAGAGCTTCTATCGCCACTTCGGCCTGGACTGAGGGGGCTCAGGCGCGCGCCGCCTCGATCGCGCCCCAGACCCGCAGGGCCTGAGCGGTCTGGGCCACATCATGCACCCGCACCGCCGCCACGCCCGCCGCCGCCCCGGCCAGGGCCGCGGCGATGGAGCCCGGCGCGCGGGCCTCGGGGTCCTGGGCTTGGGGATCGAGGGCGGCGATGAACCGCTTGCGGCTGGCCCCCAGCAGCACGGGAAAGCCCAGGGCGCAGACCTGGTCCAGATGGGCCAGCAGGGCGAGGTTGTGCGCCACCGTCTTGCCGAAGCCGATCCCCGGATCGAGCCAGATCCTGTCCCTCGCCACGCCGGCCTGCATCGCCGCCTCCGCCCGGGCCGCCAGGAAATCGCACACCTGCGCCACCACGTCGTCATAGTGGGGGGCGACTTGCATGGTGCGCGGCTCGCCCTGCATGTGCATCAGCACCACCTGGCAGCCGAGCTCGGCGGCCGTGTCGGCCGAGGCGGGGCTGTGGCGCAGGGCGGTGACATCGTTCCAGATTCCGGCCCCGGCGGCCACCGCGGCGCGGGCGACGGCGGGCTTCATGGTGTCGATGGAGATCACGCCCAGCGTCTCGGCGGCCAGGGCGCCGATCACCGGCAGGACGCGGGCCATCTCCAGGGCTTCATCCACGGGCGGGGCGCCGGGCCGGGTGGACTCGCCGCCGATGTCCAGGATGGTGGCCCCCTCGGCCGCCAGGCGGCGCGCATGGGCCAGCGCAGCCTGCGGGGCGTCATGGCGGCCGCCGTCAGAAAAACTGTCAGGGGTGACGTTCACGATACCCATGATTTCGGGCGCCGCCCTGGCGGGCGCCTCAAGGGCGATCATCGGCCCGGTTGTTGGGCGCTCGAGCCCAATCTGGGTCATATGTGAAGCTCCAACGACGTCAAATTACCCAAAAACCGTAACTCTATTGCTGTAGGGCCTGGGGCCGAAGCGTATGTGCGCCGGGGGCGTCGCGCACGGGGGTAGAGCGTGGTTATCGATCCAATCCGGTACTTTCGGCGGCGACGCCGGCTGATGCAGGAGGCCGAGGACGAGGCCTTCTACCTGCGCCGTCGGTTTGGCGAGGAGGCCCATCGCGCGGCGCTGGACAAGCTGCAGCGGCCGGACCTGACCAGCTGGGGCAAGCAGGTGGTGCGCGAGGCCGCGCGGCTTCTGGAAAAAAACTGAGGGTGACGCAAAGACGGCCGGACCTGTGGGTCCGGCCGTGATCTGCTTTCGTCCGCTGCGCCTCAGGCCGGTTCGGGGCCCGGGCGGGGCGAGATCGGCACCGCCACGGCGGGACCCAGCGTGCGATGGCTGTCGGGCTCCTCGCGCTTGGGCGGGACGCCCTTGAGCACATTGACGATCTCGTCGCCGGAGAGGGTCTCGTACTCCAGCAGGGCCTGGGCCAGCTTGTGCAGGTCCTCGACCTTCTCGGTCAGGATGCGGCGAGCCTCGTCCCAGCCGGACTGGACCAGGCGCTTGATCTCCGCATCGATGACCCGCGCGGTCTCCTCGGAGACATTCTGGGACCGGGCCACCGAATGGCCCAGGAAGACCTCGTCCTGGTTCTCGCCATAGGCGACCACGCCCAGCTCGTCGGAAAAGCCCCACTTGGTCACCATGGCCCGGGCCAGGCGGGTGGCCTGGTCGATGTCGGACGAGGCGCCGGAGGTGATCTTGTCCTTGCCGAAGATGATCTCCTCGGCCACCCGGCCGCCCATCATGATCGCCAGGCGCGAGGTCATCTGCTCATAGGACATGGAGAGCTGGTCCCGTTCGGGCAGCTGCATGACCATGCCGAGCGCGCGACCGCGGGGAATGATGGTGGCCTTGTGCACCGGGTCGGTGGCCGGGACGTTCAGGGCCACCAGGGCGTGGCCGC
>NZ_DAIMHV010000211.1:0-653 GCF_036723115.1 Phenylobacterium sp.
GGCGCGGTCGGCGGCGGGGGTGGCGGCGGCAGGCCGGTCCCCGCGGCCGATGTGGGAAATTCCAGGCGCCGTCGCAGGCCGCCCGAGGCCAGGATCACATGGTCGGCGGCCACGACGGCCAGCACCTGACCGTCCGGCAGGGTCTCGCCCACGCCATAGAGGGCCTGGTCGCCGCCGGGAGGGCCGAGGATCGCCGAACCCCGGGGTCCGGCCCGGACCCCATAGAGTTGCAGGGCGGCGCCCTCGGCGGCCTGCGGCGCCTCGTGGAGGCCCGATCCCGGAATGCGGAAGAAGGGATCGAATCTCGCGAGGATCGTCCCGTCGACGCTCGCGGTGGTCGGGGTCGAGGCCTGGACGGGGGCCGGGCCCGGTGCGGCGACGATCCAGATCAGCCGAGCGGCCTGCACCCCCAGAAGGGCCACGAGCGCGATCTCGGTCGCCATGATCAGGGTGCGGGGCCGCAAGGCAACGCCGCGAAAGCGGACGCCTGGGTTCACAAGGGGGCTCCCAATGTCCCGGAAGAGAGAAGGGCGCCGAAGGGCGCCCGGGAGTTCATGTAAACTTTCGATGACAGTCGCGTGACAGAGATCGGATTTGTGACTGCGCCGCGAAAAGATTCCTGCGGTGGCGCGGGGGATGGCGCGGACGCCATC
>NZ_DAIMHV010000211.1:663-3329 GCF_036723115.1 Phenylobacterium sp.
CACCCCCCGACCGGATCAGAAGCGGGTCGAGAGGCTGACCGAATAGCTGCGGCCCAGCTCGTAGAAGTTCACCTTGATCTCGTCGCCGCCGAGGGTCTGGTGCTCGTCGAACTCCTGGCCCAGCAGGTTGCGGGCTTCGAAGCCGAGGGTGAATTCCGGACCCCAGAGCTGGATCTTCCGGCGGACGGTCAGGTCGAGCATGACGCCCGGATCCTGCACGAAGTCCGGCGCGCCGGAGGCGCCGCGGGCGGTGGTCCGCTCGCTGGCATAGTTGGCCAGCAGGGTCGCCTGAGTGGCGCCGTCCAGGGTTTCGAAGCCGAACTGGAGATTGGCCAGGTGCTCGGACTGGCCCTGCAGCCGGCTGCCGTCGACCACGAAGGCCGAGGCCGGGGCCGGCTGGCCAAGGCCGGTGATCGGGAAGACCACGTCGCCGGAGCTCACCTTCACCTCGGCCTTGTTGTAGGTGTAGTTCGCGCCGATGAGCCACCGCTTGTCGTCGATCCAGTTCATGCCGAACTGGGGCTCGAAGAACTTCTTGAACTCCGCCTCGACGCCCCAGATCACCGCCCGGGGGGCGTTCAGGAAGGTCTGTTGCAGGCCCGAGCCGGTCTCGTTGACCACCGCTTCCACCGGCTTGTCGATGTCCTTGTAGAAGGCGCCGATGGTGGCGAACTGCCCGCGGTCGAAATAGCGCTCATAGCGCAGGTCGACGTTCACCAGCTCGCTGTCCACCAGGTAGGGGTTGCCCACGAAGGTGCGATCCGATTCCGGGTCCAGATAGAGCTGGGGCGACTGTTCACGGAACTGCGGCCGGGCGATGGTCTTGGACACGCCGAACCGCAGCTGCTGATCCTCGGCGAAGTTCCAGGTCACCGTACCGGCGGGCAGCAGATAGTCGTTGTTCTGCTCCACCGGGGCCGGGTGGTTGGTGGAGAACAGGTCCAGGGCGCGGACAAACTGCTCGCCCTCTTCGTAGCGCACCCCGAGGCTGGCCCGGACCGCCGGCATGACTTCGCCTTCGGCCTGGAGATAGACCGCATGGGTGGTCAACTTGGCCTCATAGGCCGCCGCGCCTTCCGAGCCGGTGACCTCCCGCAGGATCAGGCCGTTGGGGCCAATGTTGTAGTCCGAATAGAGGAAGTCGACCCGCTGGAGCTGAAAGGCGTCCGAGGGCGTCTGGTCGGTGGTGAAGCGGAAGACCCGGCTGTCGGAATAGCGTTCGTTCTCGTACCAGGCGTAGCCGCCGGAGACGGTCAGATCGACGATGAGCGGATTGTCCCAGGCATAGGCGAAGTCGACGCCCGCGCCATAGGCCTTGTCTTCCAGTTCGCTGAACCGGATGAAGTTGGCGTCCGACTGCGGATTGTGACGGAACAGGTCCGCCACCCGACGATAACGGATCAGAGTCTCGTAGGGGGCGTCACGCTCTGTGCGGGCGTAGGAACCGCGCCAGTCGATCTTCAGATCGCCGAACTCATGGGCGCCGGTGAGCTGGGTGTTGATCAGTTCGCGCTGGTACCAGGCGGTGGAGTCGTCACGGATGTAGTTGGAGGCCCGCTGGCTGTCGCCTTCCACGGACTGGGCTTCCTTGGTCACATTGCGGACGTAGAAGTTGGTCCACTGGAACTTGTGGGCGTCCAGATCGAGCGCCACGCTGGCCAGGGCGTGCCATTCCACATCCATCTGGGTGGAAACCGAGCGGAGATCTTCCAGAATGGCGAGGCCGCCCTGGCTGACGACGCCCTCCTGCTGGATGGCGCGGCGGGTGGTCCAGCCGCGGTCATAGCCGCCCACGGCCACCACGCCCACATCACCCCAGTCGAAGGTCCAGCGGCTGCCCGCCGAGGCCGTGACGCTGCCGTTGATCGGCACGTCATTGGTCGATTGCAGCAGGCGGATGTTGGCGTTCTGGAAGCTGCGGCCCATGGCCGTCAGCTGGTCTGAACTGAAGTTGCTGCCGTCGATCCGCCGGCCGGTCTCGATGCCGCGACGAATGAGCAGGGGCAGTTCGCGGGTGCCGTCGTCGAAGCCCGACAGGTCCCAATCGCCGCCATAATAGGTCAGACCCTGCTTGAGCGAGGTCTCGTCATTCACCCCCAGGCTGCCGCCGAAGGCGAAGAAGGGCTCGGTGGGGACGGAAATGGAGCGTAGGTCGACGACCCCGCCGCCGAACTCGCCCGGATAGTTCACCGAGTAGGTCTTCTGGACGTTCACGCCCGCCAGGATGCTGCTGGGGAACAGGTCCAGAGGCACGACCCGCTGCAGGGGCTCGGGGCTCGGCAGGGGCGAGCCGTTGAGCAGGGCCGAGGAGTAGCGCTCGCCCAGGCCGCGCACATAGACGAACCGGCCGCTGACCACGCTGAGGCCGCTCAGGCGGGTCAGGGCGGCCGCGGCGCTGTCGTCGCCCTGACGGACCAGGTCCTCGGTGGTGACGATGGAGGCCACCGCGGCGGTTTCGCGCATCACCTCAGGGATGTAGCGCCCCCGGACGACGAGCTCCTGAACTTCGGAACCGGCGTCGGCCGCCTGGGCCATGACCAGGGCGGGCGCCATCAGCGCCGAGGTGCCCAGAAGGAGGCCCGAAATCGGGCGGATCAGCTTTTTCATCGTTCGGTTCGCCTGGATTGTCGAGGAATGCGGAAGGCGCGGCGGGAGCAGTCCCGCCG
>NZ_DAIMHV010000212.1:0-3141 GCF_036723115.1 Phenylobacterium sp.
ACCCCACCCATCTCGCCGGACGAAAGGGCGCCAAGGCATGAGCTATTCCTTCAGCCGGGCCGGGGTGATCGGCGCGGGCGCCTGGGGCACGGCTCTCGCCCAGGTCTGCGCCCGGGCGGGGCTCTCCACCACCCTGTGGGCGCGGGAGGCCGAGGTGGTCGCCTCGGTGAACGCGGCCCATGAGAACCGCCTCTTCCTGCCGGGCGTGGCCCTGGACCCCGCCATCGCCTGCACAGGCGACCTGGCCGATCTCGCCGACTGCGACCTGGTGCTGATGGTGGCCCCGGCCCAGCACCTGCGCGCCACGCTGACGGCCTTCGCCCCCCACGCCCGGGAGGGCCTGCCCGTCCTGCTGTGCGCCAAGGGGGTGGAGCAGGGCTCGCTGAAACTGATGACGGAGGTCCTGGCCGAGACCCTGCCCGCCGCTGCGGCCGCCGTCCTGTCGGGTCCCAGCTTCGCCGGCGAGGTGGCCCGCGGCCTGCCCACGGCCGTCACGCTCGCCTGCCTGGACGAGGCGCTCGGCCGGGCGCTGGCCGAAGCCGTCGCCCTGCCCGCCTTCCGCCCCTATTACGCGCCGGACATGGTGGGCGCCGAGGTGGGCGGCGCCATCAAGAATGTGCTGGCCATCGCCTGCGGCATCGTTGAGGGCCGGGGCCTGGGCCGCTCGGCCCATGCGGCGCTGATCACCCGCGGCTTCGCCGAAATGACCCGCCTGGCCGTGGCCCTGGGCGGCGAGCCCGAGACGGTGGCCGGCCTCTGCGGCCTGGGCGACCTGGTGCTGACCTGCTCCAGCCCGCAATCGCGCAATATGAGCGTCGGCCTGGCGCTGGGCGGCGGCCAGACCCTGGAACAGGCGCTCGCCGGCAAGCTCTCGGTGGCCGAGGGCGTCGCCTCGGCCCCGGCCGTGCGCCAGCTGGCCGCCAAGGTCGGCGTCGAGACCCCCATCTGCGAGGCCGTGGCCGCCATACTGGCCGGGGAGGTGGCGGTGGACGCCGCCATCGAAGGCCTGCTCTCCCGCCCGCTCAAGGACGAACGCGAGGACCTGGAATGATCTATGTGCTGATGTGCTTCGACAAGAAGAACGCCCTCTCCGAACGGATGGCCGTCCGCGAAGCCCACCTGGCCTATATCGGCGAGCACATCGAGCGGGTGAAGCTGGCCGGACCCCTGCTCGACGAGGCGGGCGAAATGGCCGGCTCGCTCATCCTTTACGAAGCCGACAGCCTCGCCGAGGTCCAGGCCTTCAGCGACGCCGACCCCTATAAGAGCGCAGGCGTGTTCGAGCGGGTGGAGATTTCCGCCTTCAAGATCACCCGCGGGGCCTTGGCTTGAGCGGCAACCCCGCCCGGCCCCCTGCGGGGACCGACCTCTGCGCCCTCGACGACATCGCCGAACCCGGCGCCAAGGGGTTCCGGTTCCGGGCGCAGGCGGCCATGTTCGCCGGCGTCGTGGTGCGCATCGGCGAAGAGATCCGCGGCTATGTGGACAGCTGCCCCCATGCCGGCTGGCCGCTCTCGGCGCTGGACGACCGCTACCTGACGCGGGACCACCGCCACATCCTCTGCGCGGGCCACGGGGCGCTGTTCGTCCCGCTGACCGGCGAATGCGTCGTCGGCCCCTGCTTCGGCGAGCGCCTTGCGCCCTGGCCCGTCGAGGTCCGTGACGGCCGGGTGGTGACAGTTTGAGCCTTCAATCGCCGCGCTTTTTTCCCCGCGCGACTTCGGTGGCCAGCGCCTCGAGCTTCGGGACCCAGAACGCACGGAAGGGGGCGAGCCAGTCGTCCACGTCCTGCAGCGGGGCCGGATCGACGGAATAGATGCGGCGCGCGCCTTCCGCGCGAACCTGAGCGAAGCCGGCGTCCCGCAAGACCTTCAGGTGCTGGGACACCGCGGCCTGGCTGATGCCGAACTCCGCGCGGATGACCTCAGTCATCTCGCCGGACGACTTCTCGCCGGCGGCGAGCATTTCCAGCAGGCGGCGGCGCACGGGGTCGCCGAGGACGTCGAAGGCATGCATCAGCCGCCTGTGTAGAACTCTGCCGTGCGCTGCGCCATGGCCTTGGCGACGACAGGGTCTCCGCCGCCGGCGATGTGGGCGGCGGCCCAGGCCGCGGCGCTGTCGCGCATGATCGTCTTGGCCGCCTCCGAGCTCTGCCATTCGGCTGAAGCCTCCGGCGGGCTGGCGGCTGCCGGATCGGCCAGATGCAGACCAAGCCCCATGAAGGCCAGGTCCCAGCCCACGCCGACGGCGGCCGGGCCATACTTCGCCCAGTGCTCATCGGCGTCCGACGCCAGGAAGATGTGCTCCAGGACGAGGCGGGCGCCGCCGCCATCGGGGCTCAGCCGCACCGTGACCCAGCTCATCGCGCCCCCGAACTCCCAGGTCAGGTCGAGGGCGTCGGGGGGATCGCAGCGGGTGATGGTTCCCCCCGCATTGCCGATGAGCTGGTAGCGCCCGCCCAGCCTCAGCTCGCCCTCTAGGGGCAGGAACCAGCGGGGCAGGCGCGCCGGGTTGGTCACCGCATCCCACAGATCATCGACCGTCGTGGGATAGGTCCTCTCGGCGACCACCACCCGAGCCGGAGCCCCGTCATGCTCCCGTTCCAGATACGCGCGGACTTCGGCGCCGATGGCGGTCATGGGTCATCTCCTCTGCGACGATGGAGAATACCGGTTCTCAGTTATATAAGTCCAGACTTATTATTCTGCCTGCTCCGCCAGCCTGTCGGCCACGCGGCCGTGCACGGCCTCGGCTTCGGGGGTCATGATCTCGGCGAAGTCGGCCATTTCGTAGAAGGGCCGGATCTCGATCTCGCTGGGGCCGGGCATGGGGTTGGGGCACCGCTTCACCCAGGCCACGGCCTCGTCCATGTCCTTGACCTCCCAGATCCAGTAGCCGGCCACCAGTTCCTTGGTTTCGGCGAACGGGCCGTCGATGACCGTGCGGGTCTCGCCGTCGAAGGCCACGCGCCTGCCCTGGGACGAGGGTTTGAGGCCGTCCCCCTCCTTCATGATCCCGGCCTCCACCAGCAATTCGTTGTAGCGGCCCATGGCCTCCATCATGTCGGGGCGCGGCATGAGCCCCGCCTCGCTGTCGGTGGTCGCCTTGACCAGAACCATCACCCGCATCGCGCGTCTCCCT
>NZ_DAIMHV010000213.1:0-3138 GCF_036723115.1 Phenylobacterium sp.
TGGCGGGCCTGGCCGCCTATGGGCTGGGGGTGCGGGCCCAGGGCCTGGACCTGCCCGTGGACGAGGACTGGCCGATCTTGGCCTGCGCCCTCTATCCTTCCGTCCTGGCCTTCGATCATCAGGCGCGTCGGATGTTCGCCTACGGCCGCGGCGAGACCGAGGCGGCCGCGCAGGCCTGCGCCCAAGCCCTGCTGGAGAGGCTGGAGGCCGACCCCACGCCCGCCTCCAGCGGAATGGCCGCCCTCGCTGTTGCGTCCGACGGCGCAACCTATGAGGCCGCCGTGGCCGAGGTCATCGGCCGCATCGCCGCAGGGGAGATTTTCCAGGCCAATATCGCCAGGGCCTGGCGCGCCAGCGCCGCGGCCCATGTCCGTCCCTTCAGCCTGCTCCAGGCCCTGGCCGGCCAGAGCGCGGCGCCCTTCGCGGCCTATATGCGCTGGCCCGGGCGCGCGGTGGTCTCCAATTCGCCCGAGCGTTTCGTGTCGGTCGAGGGTCACGAGGGGCGGCTGGTGGCCGAGACCCGGCCCATCAAGGGCACCCGCCCCCGGGGCGCCGATGCGGCCGGCGACCAGGCCCTGGCCGCCGAGCTGCGGGCCAGCTCGAAGGACCGGGCCGAGAACCTCATGATCGTTGATCTGATGCGCAACGACCTTGCCAGGGTCTGCCGGCCTGGCACGGTGCGGGTTCCGGAGCTGTTCGCCCTGGAGAGCTTCGCCAACGTTCATCACCTGGTCTCCACCGTGACCGGCGAACTGGCGGCCGGGTGCGACGCTGTGGACCTGCTGGCCCAGGCCTTTCCCCCCGGCTCGGTCACCGGCGCCCCCAAGATCCAGGCCATGAAGGTCATCGCCGAGCTGGAGCCCCCCCGCGGCCCCTATTGCGGCTCCATCTTCTGGTGGGGGGCCGATGGCGCCTTCGATTCCAGCGTCCTCATCCGCACGGCCGCCTGGGTCGAGGCCGAGGACGGCTGGCGGGTGGAGGCCAGGGCGGGGGCGGGGATCGTCGCCGACAGCGACCCGGCCGCCGAACGGGCCGAGACCGAGGCCAAGATCGCCGCCCTGCTGCAGGCGCTGGGAGGGCCGGCCCTGGTGGGCGCCGCATGAGGTCCGCCGTTCCCGCTGACGATCGCGGCCTTTTGCTGGGCGATGGTCTCTTCGAAACCGTGCTGGCCGAGCAGGGCGACCTGCTCTGGTTTGACGATCATCTGGCCAGGCTCCAGGCGGGGTGCGCCGCGCTTGGCCTGCCTTCGCCCGATCCGGCGGCGGCCCGACAGGCGGCCCTGGAGGCCCTCGCCGCCGCAGGCCTCGCCCAGGGCCGCGCGGCGGTGCGGCTCACCTGGACGGCGGGTTCGGGGGGGCGGGGTCTCGACCGGCCCATTCCGCCGCAGCCGCGGTGGCTGATCACGGCTGCGCCTGCGCCGCGGCCCACCGCCCCGGTCGGCCTCGCTCTCGTGGAGGTGCGGCGCAACGAGGGGTCGCCGGCCTCGCGGCACAAGACGCTGGCCTATCTCGACAATGTGCTGGCCCGCCGCGAAGCCCAGGCGAAGGGGGGCGAGGAGGCGGTGATGCTGAACAATCGGGGCGAGGCCGCCTGCGCCGCCGCCGCCAATTTCTTCTGGCGCACGGCCGAAGGCTGGCGGACCCCGGCGCTCGATTGCGGCGCCCTGGCCGGCCTGGCCCGCGCCCGGGTGCTGGCCCTGGCCCGGTCGGCGGGCGTCGAGATCCTTGAGGTGCGCGAAGGCGCCGAAGACCTCGCCCGCGCCGAGGCGGCCTTCATCAGCAACAGTCTCATCGGCGTGCGGGCGGTGGACCGCCTCGACGGCCGGCCCCTGGCCATGGACGCGTCCCTGATGGCGCGGCTCGATCCCCTCGCCGCGTGAAGCCGCCGGCCTGGGCTGGCGCGCCTCAGCAGTCGGTGCAGTTGACCATCTCGATCTTCCGCGGGCGCAAATAGTACTGCTGCCGGAAGTTCATGGCGTTGGGGATGACATACTTGGCCGGCGAGTTGAACGCATAGGTCATCTCGCTCATGACCAGGGTCTCGTTGGCGGCGATCAGGTCCTTGGGCAGGTTGCTGACCGTCGAGCCCTTGGCATAGCCGCTGAACCCCTTGCCGTGGCTCCAGACGACCTTGGGGACGCCGTTGGCGTCGGCCTTGATCGCCGTGGCGCGGATCTTCATGCCCGAGGCCGGATAGGGCGAGAGGATGTGTTCGGCGATGGAGAAGACATCGTTGAGTTCGGCCCTGTTGGTCAGGGTGTCCTGGGCGATCAGGTCGGCCACCACGGCCGTGGCGTGCCCGGCCCGGCGCTCGGCCATGAGCGCCATGGTGACCTCGGCCAGGCCCATATAGATCAGGATCAGGACCGGGGCGATCAAGGCGAACTCCACCGCCGCCACGCCGCTGTGGTCCTTCAGGAAGGTCCGCCGCCGCCTCATGTGCACTTGGCCCCCGTGGGCGGGGTGTCGGCATAGGGCTCGTTGCGGAACGCCTCCACCGCCGAGATGAGCCGGGTCCCGTCGGTGCTGTTGACCAGGGCGCTGCTGATCAGGGGGGTGAAGATCTTCCACCGGTAATAGGTGCGCACCAGGACCACGTCGGTGGGGCCGCCGGGCGACCAGCAGGTCTTGGTGGGATCAAAGGCCGCGCCCCCGGTGTTGGGCGTGTCGCGCAGGCTGGTGAAGTCCGCGAAGGTCCGCACGTCCACCTGCAAATTAGCCGTGCAGCCCGGACCCAGCCA
The DNA here is from genome assembly GCF_036723115.1 of Phenylobacterium sp. Lineage (GTDB taxonomy): Bacteria > Pseudomonadota > Alphaproteobacteria > Caulobacterales > Caulobacteraceae > Phenylobacterium. The sequence goes on from NZ_DAIMHV010000213.1 coordinate 2,741, forward strand.
GCTCATGCGGCTGCAGACGGCGTTGGCGAAGGCGGTCTTGTTGGCCGTGCCGGCGGTCTGCATCTCGCCGGTGCGCAAGGGACGCGCCGCGCCGGCCGTAGCGCCCTCCAGCGCGGTGGACATCATGAACACCAGGGCCAGCTCGAGGATGCCGAAGATCAGCAGCAGCAACGGCCCGGCGATGAAGGCGAACTCCACCGCCGTGGCCCCTTGGCGGGCGCGGGAAAAGCCCCTCAGTCGGGCAAGAAAGGCCTTGGCGGCGCGCGGCATTCTGCGGGTCCATCCGGTTCGCAGGGGAGCCTAGGGCGCCGAGGCTAAGCGATGCTTAAGCGGGCGGTCGCCTTAGGGCGTCCGAGCTAGGCGATGCCAAACTGGGCGTCGGCCTTAGGGCGTCCGCC
>NZ_DAIMHV010000214.1:0-3050 GCF_036723115.1 Phenylobacterium sp.
GCCCAGGGCGATGGCGCGCTCCACCCGCGGCGTCCCATAGCCGCCGCCCCCGGCGGTCACCGTGCGGGCGATGGAGAAGAAGCGCTGGCCGTCGGGCAGTTCCAGCCACTGGGTGATGATCTCCCGCGGGCGGCGGAAGGCGTGATGCACCGACCACAGGGGGCAGCCCCCTCCGTGCCGGGCGAAGGGAAAGCCCGCCCCGTCCAGCCGCTTGGAGACATTGCCCGCCGGATCCACCCGGATGAAGAAGAAGGGCACCCGTTCCTGTCCGGGCTTCTGCAGGGTGGTGAGACGGTGGGCGGTCTGCTCGAAGCTGGCGCCGAACTGGCGCGCCAGGGCCTCCACGTCATAGCGCCGGGCCTCCACAGCCCGGGCGAAGGCGCCGTAAGGCATCAGAATGGCTGCGGCCGCATAGCTGGCCAGGGCGCGGCGGACCAGGCGCTCGCCGCTCTCGGTGGCGAAGCTGCTCTCCGCCAGGGTGGCCTCGACCTCGTCGCGCATTTCCAGATAGGCCACCTGCAGGGCCAGTTGGAAGGTCTGGCTGGCGGTGTCCAGGGAGTCGTCCAGCAGCACCTCGCGCCGGTGCCAGTCCAGCCGCCGGGTGGAGCCGACCATGACGCTGGAGGGCAGGCGGCGGACCTTGAGGTCGTGGCGGCCCTTCAGATAGCCCGTCAGGCCGTGGCGATCGGCTATGGCCTGGGCCAGGCGCTCGGCGGCGTCATCCAGGGCGGGGAAGCTGTTGTGGCGCGCGGCCAGGAAGCGTCGGCTCTCGGCGACGGGATCAGAGGCCTGGGCCTCCAGCCCGCCCACCTCCCGGGCGGCCTCGTCCCGGTCGGCCAGGGCGAGATGCTCCTCCTGATAGGCGGTGTAGAGCCGAAGTATGGCCTCGGCGACGCCGGGAAAGTTGGTGGCCACATCGCCGCTCTCCATGGCCGGCAGGTCGATGTCGGCGAACATGGGGTCCTTGAGCACCGCCTGCAGGCGCGCGGCGTCGTCGCCCCCTGCGCCGCCGGCCAGGACGGCCACGTCGATCTTGTAGGTCTGGGCCAGCCGCAGCAGCATTTCGGCGCTCAGCGGCCGGTGATTGCGCTCCAGCAGGGCGACATAGGAGGCCGAGATGTCCAGGTCGGCCGCCATATCCGCCTGGGTCAGACCCAGGTCGCGGCGCAGACGGCGCAGATTGGCGCCCGCATAAAGACGGCGCTCCAGGGCCATGGTGGTGCTTTTCCTGAGGTTTTCGAGACATTACAACATTACAGGATATTGCTGTAAAGTCTTACATCCCCACCTCGCGCCCCCTTTCGCCCCGGGTTCGCGCGGGAGTAGGGAGCGGCCAACGTCTGCTTCGATCAAGGGATCACAGTCATGGCCTACCAAGACCACATCATCGAGATGAGCCAGCTCATCAAGAGCAAGAACGGCACCTGGGACGGGATCAACCCGGAGAGCGTGGCGCGCATGCGCCTGCAGAACCGCTTCAAGACCGGTCTGGAGATCGCCCGCTACAACGCCGCCATCATGCGCAAGGACATGGCGGCCTATGACCTCGATCCCACCAAGTACACCCAGTCCCTGGGCTGCTGGCATGGCTTCATCGGCCAGCAGAAGATGATCTCCATCAAGAAGCACTTCGGCACCACCGACCGGAAGTACCTGTACCTCTCGGGCTGGATGGTCGCGGCCCTGCGTTCGGAGTTCGGCCCGCTGCCGGACCAGTCGATGCACGAGAAGACCTCGGTCCCGGCTCTGATCGAAGAGCTCTACACCTTCCTGCGTCAGGCCGACGCCCGTGAGCTGGGCCTGATGTTCCGCGACCTGGACGCCGCCCGCGCGGCCGGCGACAAGAAGCGCGAGCAGGAAATCATCGACGCGGTCGACAACTATCAGACCCACGTCGTTCCGATCATCGCCGACATCGACGCGGGCTTCGGCAACGCCGAGGCGACCTACCTGCTGGCCAAGAAGATGATCGAGGCCGGCGCCTGCGCCCTGCAGATCGAAAACCAGGTCTCCGACGAAAAGCAGTGCGGCCACCAGGACGGCAAGGTCACCGTCCCGCACGAGGACTTCATCCAGAAGATCCGCGCCTGCCGCTACGCCTTCCTCGAGCTGGGCGTGGACGACGGCATCATCGTCACCCGCACCGACTCGCTCGGCGCTGGCCTGACCAAGCAGATCGCCGTCAGCCATGAGCCGGGCGACATCGGCGACCAGTACAACAGCTTCCTCGATTGCGAAGAGGTCGCCCCGTCGGACATGAAGAATGGCGACGTGGTTCTGAACCGCAACGGCAAGCTGCTGCGTCCCAAGCGCCTGCCCTCGAACCTGTTCCAGTTCCGCGAAGGCACCGGCGCCGACCGCTGCGTGCTGGACTCCATCACCTCGCTGCAGAACGGCTCCGACCTGCTGTGGATCGAGACCGAAAAGCCCCACGTGGAGCAGATCGCCTCGATGATGGACCGCATCCGCGAGGTCATCCCCAACGCCAAGCTGGTCTATAACAACAGCCCGTCCTTCAACTGGACCCTAAACTTCCGTCAGCAGGTCTATGACGCCTACAAGGCGGCCGGTAAGGACGTCTCGGCCTATGACCGCGACAAGCTGATGAGCATCGACTACGACGCGACCGAACTGGCCATCGAGGCGGACGAGAAGATCCGCACCTTCCAGGCCGACGGCGCCAAGCGGGCGGGCATCTTCCACCACCTGATCACCCTGCCGACCTACCACACCGCGGCCCTGTCCACCGACAACCTGGCCAAGCGCTACTTCGGCGACGAAGCCATGCTGGGCTACGTCAAGCAGGTCCAGCGCGAGGAAATCCGCCAGGGCATCGCCTGCGTGAAGCACCAGAACATGTCGGGCTCCGACATCGGTGACGATCACAAGGAGTACTTCGCCGGTGAAGCGGCCCTCAAGGCCGGCGGCGTCCACAACACGATGAACCAGTTCGCCTAAGGGGCGCGGGGACGGGCCTCGGCCCGTCCCGCAACCTTGCCGCCTTGTCGATGAGCAGGGCGTAGAACTCGACCATCTGAGCGGCCCGGAGG
>NZ_DAIMHV010000215.1:0-3039 GCF_036723115.1 Phenylobacterium sp.
GAGCGCATCCTTGGTAAGGCTGAGGTCGGCAGTTCAATCCTGCCCGGCGGCACCATGTCTCCCCAGGCCCCGCGGCCTGGGGAGACGCCAATTCCCTCGACAATCAGATCTCAGTCCGACGCGAGCGTCGGCAGCACCAGAACGTCCACGCCTGCGGCGCGCAGGACGTTCTCGGCGACGCTGCCCAGCAGCAGGCGCTCGACGCCGGACTTGCTGCGTGCGGCCAGAACGATCAGGTCCGCGGCCAAGTCGTGGGCGGCGTCCAGAATCTCCACCGCCGCCGTGGTCTTCTCATGGCGGATCACCTGCTCGGCCCAGGGACCGCCCAGGGACTCCATGAAGCCGGCCAGGCTGCGCGCGGCGCTCGCCCCTTCGTCCATCAGGTGGAAGGCCCTCTGCTCCTCGGTCATGGTGTGGGCCATGGTCAGGTTGAGCGCCAACGCGTCATAGACGTTCAGCACCGAGCGCCGGGGGGCGGCCTCGGCGAGCCCCAGCCCCATGAAGCGCCGCAGGGCGCCCAGGGAGACCTCACTGAGGTCCGTGGTCATCAGGATGTGCCGATAGTCCCCCGCGGGCGGCGCATTGGCCATCAGCACAGGGCAGCGAACCGTTCGGATGGTCCGCTCTGCGGTGGAGCCGACAAAGACGTCCTTCAGCACCTGCCGCCTGTGCGGCCCGATGACCAGCAGGTCCGGCGCCAGGTCGGCCGCCGCAGCGGCGATGCCCACAAAGGCGTCGGCCTCGCTCACCCGCCCTTCGCAGGCCACTCCGTCCGCCTCGGTCACCGTGCGCGCCATGCGCCGAATCAGGGACTCAGCCTCCCGTCGCTCCGTGTCGACCACATGGCGAGGCCGGTCGTCGTCCACCACGCTGAGCAGGGTGAGCCTGGCGCCGGCGCTCTTGGCCAAGAGGGTGGCGCGGCGCAGCGCCCGGTCGGAGCGTTCCGAGAAGTCCGTGGCGACCAGGATGTGTTGCATGACGGCTCCTTGTGGCGGGCTTCGGTGAGAGAAGGCCACGGCGCCCGGATGGCGGGTTTGATCTGCCTCAATCAACCGACGCGATTGGTCGCTATTCTTCGCTGAAACACCTGCAGCGAGCCCAAGGATGCCGCACGAACAGTATCAGACGGTCAAGGAAGTGGCCGAACGCCTCAAGGTGAGCGAGGCCACCGTGCGCCACTGGATACGCGACCAGGCCCTGCGCGCGGTGGATGTGGGCAAGGGCTGGCGGATCGCCGACATCGATCTCGCCGCCTTTCTGAACCGGCACGAAACCATGCCCCGGCCCGACAGCGGAACGCGCGAGGCCGGCCAGTGATTCCACTCGCTTCATCCTTCGCCGAGATCGCCCTGCTTCTGGTGATGGCCTCGGCGGTGGGAATGGTCGGCCTGTGGCTGCGGCAACCCCTCATCGTCAGCTTCATCGCCGTGGGCCTGCTGGCCGGCCCATCGGTCCTGGACGTGGTGGCCTCGGGCGACCAGATCGAGCTGCTCTCGCAGCTGGGCATCGCCCTTCTGCTCTTCCTGGTGGGCATCAAGCTGGATGTGAAGCTGATCCGGTCTCTGGGCTGGGTCTCCATCACGACGGGCCTGGGCCAGGTCGGCTTCACCTCGATCTTCGGCTACCTGATCGGACTCGCCCTGGGGCTTGGCCATGTGACCAGCCTCTATGTGGCGGTCGCCCTGACCTTCTCCTCCACCATCATCGTGGTGAAGCTCCTGTCGGACAAACGGGAGATCGACTCCCTGCACGGGCAGATCGCCCTGGGCTTCCTGATCGTTCAGGACCTCGTCGTCGTCCTGTCCATGATCGTGCTTTCGGCCATCGGCATCGGCGCGGCCGGCGGCGGCCATGGGGGCGGCTCAGCGCTCACCGTCCTGGGTTGGGGCCTGGCCCTGGTGGCGGTGGTGGTGATCTTCGTCCGCTACCTGGCCGACCCGCTCACCGAGCGTCTGGCCCGCGCGCCCGAGCTTCTGGTCATCTTCGCCATCGCCCTGGCCGCCCTGTTCGCGGCCGTCGGCGACGCCGCGGGCCTGGGCAAGGAGGTGGGCGGCCTTCTGGCCGGGGTGGCGCTCGCCTCCACCCCCTATCGGGAGACGATCGCCGCCCGGCTGGCGCCCCTGCGGGACTTCCTGCTGCTGTTCTTTTTCATCGCGCTCGGGGCGGTGCTCGACCTGTCGCTGCTGGGGGCGCACCTGGCCGGAGCGGCGATCTTCTCGCTCTTCGTGCTGGTGGGCAATCCGCTGATCGTCCTGGCGATCATGGGGGCCATGGGCTACCGCAAGCGCACCGGCTTCCTGGCCGGGCTCACCGTGGCCCAGATCAGCGAGTTCTCGCTGATCTTCATCGCCATGGGGGTCAGTCTCGGCCATGTGGGGCAGGACGCCCTGGGCCTGGTGACCCTGGTCGGCCTCGTGACCATCGCGGCCTCCACCTACATGATCACCTACTCCCACCCGCTCTACCGGCTGTTCGAGCCTCTGCTGACGGTCTTCGAGCGCAAGGGAACCCCCCGTGAGCCGCACGAGCCGGCGGCCCATCCCAAGGATCAGTCCCCCCAGGTCATCATCTTCGGCCTGGGCCGGTTCGGCGCGGCGGTCGGGCTACGGCTGGCGCGGCGCGGCGTCCGGGTGCTCGGCGTCGATTTCAATCCCCAGGCGGTGCGGCGCTGGCGTGAGCTTGGGCTGGAGGCGGAGTTCGGGGACGCCACCGACCCGGAGTTCATCATCGAACTGCCCCTGGCCCAGGCGCAGTGGGTGGTCTCCACCGTGCCGGTCCACCCCACCGGAGTCACCCACGAGGACGCCCGCAGAACCTTGATGCAGTTGGCCCGCGGCGCGGGCTTCACCGGCCGCGTGGCCCTGACCTCGCACAGTTCCGCCGACACCCACGCCCTGCTGCGGGCCGGCGCCGATCTGGTGCTGGAGCCCTTCCAGGACGCCGCCGACCGCGCGGTGGAGATCCTGTGCGGCGCGCCGCCCGAGGCCCGCACCCCCATCCCCGAAATCGCCACGGAGGGCCGCCTCGCCCCTTGAGGAC
>NZ_DAIMHV010000216.1:0-3024 GCF_036723115.1 Phenylobacterium sp.
GTCAGAAGGGCCGCCGGGAAACCCCCGGCGGCCCTTTCCTTTTGCCCCAGGCTCGGCTCATCTCCGCCACGGGGTCAATGCCAGGGGCGAGACGCATGATGTGGGGGATGGGGCGAGCGGGCGTAGGGGCGATGGGTCTTGCCCTCGCCCTTCTGCTGACGGGGCAGGCCAGGGCCGAACCGGACCTGGGCGCCATGACCGCCGGCGAACGGATCGCCTTCACCAAGGCCCTGCCCAAGGGCGGCGAGCTGCACAATCACATCTCCGGGGCGGTCTTTCCCGAGACCCTTCTGGGCTGGGCGGCCGAGGACGGCCTGTGCGTCCATCTGGCCGATCTGGCGTTGGCGCCGCCGCCCTGCGAGGGCGAGCTGTTGCGCCCGGCGGCTGAGGCGGTGGGCGACGAAGAGCTCTATTCGGCCCTGCTCGACAGCTTCAGCACCCGCAAGCCAAGCTTCCGCGACCGCTCCGGCCATGACCAGTTCTTCGGCGTCTTCGGCCGCATCGGCGCCACCACCTCTCAGAGGGCCGGCGACATGCTGGCCGTGGTGATGGACGATCTGGCCCATCAGAACACCTTCTATCTGGAGGCCATGGTCACGCCCCAGGGCCGGGCCGCCGCGGCGCTGGGGCTTCAGGTGGGCCTGCGGGCCGACCTGGGCGAAATGCAGGATGCGCTGGAGGCCGCGGGCCTGGGCGATCTGGTTTCAGCGGCGGTGGCCAGCACCGACGCCCTCGAGGCCCGCGCCCGCCAGGTGCTGGGGTGCGAAACGCCGGCGCCGCGGCCCGGCTGCCAGGTCACTGTCCGCTACTTGGTTCAGACCAGCCGCGTCCTGCCGCCGGAAGCCACCTTCGCCCAGCTGGCCCTGGGGGTGGCCCTGGTGGAGGCCGACCCCCGCTGGGTGGGCCTGCAGATGGTGGCCCCGGAAGACCACCCCGTCGCCCTGGCCAACTACCGCCTGCACATGGAGATGGTGGGGCATCTCTCCGGGCAGGGCCGGACGACGCCCGTGGCCCTCCACGCTGGCGAGCTCACCTTTAACTATGCGCCGCCCGAGCATATGCGTGACCACATCGCCCAGGCCGTGCGGGTGGCCGGCGCCCGGCGCATCGGCCATGGGGTGGCCCTGCCGCATGAGACGGGCGCCGAAGCCCTGGCTGCGGAGATGGCCGAGAAAGGCGTGCTGGTGGAGATCAACCTCACCTCCAACGCCGTGATCCTGGAGCTTGGCCCCCACAACCATCCCTATGGCTGGCTGATCGCCCGCGGCGTGCCCACCAGCTTCTCCACCGATGATGCGGGCCTTCTGCGGATCGATCTGTCGCATGAATATGAGCGCGCCCACGCCTATGGCGCGACCTATGGCGACCTGAAGCGCTCGGCGCGCAACGCCCTGGCCTTCTCCTTCCTGGCGGGGGAGGGGCTTTGGAGCGATCCCGGGCGCTATCAGCGTCCTGACCCCGCCTGCCGTGGTCAGATCGGCGCGCCCGAGCCCAGGGGCGCCTGTGCGGACTTGGTGGCCCGAAGCGACAAGGCCCGGGAACAGTGGCGCCATGAGGCCCTGCTGGCGGCCTTCGAGGCGCAGCGCGGCCTGGCCCGCCGAAGATGACCGTCAGGTCATGACCTCGAATTAAGCTGCCTTGGCGCAGGCCCGCCGCTAGCCTCTCTCCAAGGTTCAGACAAAGGGGAGGGGGCGCATGACCCACTCAATTCTCGGGCTTGGCCTGGCGGCGGCGGGGCTCGCCCTGGCCGGGGCCGCCCAGGCCGCCACCGTCGAGGTCAAGGATGCCGTGGCCCGCGTGATCGTCGTTCCGGAGGATCGCTCGGATGTGCGGGTGGACATTGTCGCCACCCATCCGAACCTGCCCCTTCAGGTGCGCAGCCGGGACGGCCGGGTGATCGTCGATGGGGATCTCTCGCGCCGCGTGCGCAACTGCCGCGGCTCGGGCCAGCGCGCCTCGGTCACGGTGAGCGGGGTGGGCGAGGTGGCCTATGCCGACATGCCACAGGTTGTGATCCGCACCCCCCGGGCGGTGGACGTCTCGGTCAGCGGCGCGGTTCACGGCGCCGTGGGCCGCAGCCAGAGCGTGCGGCTGGCCAATACCGGCTGCGGAGACTGGAAGATCGCCAACACCGACGGCGAGCTGCGCTTGGCCCTGGCGGGCTCTGGCGACATGGCCGCGGGCTCCGCCGGCGCCGCCGACCTGCGGGTGGCGGGATCTGGCGACATATCGACTCAGCGCCTGACCGGACCCGTGCGTGTGGATATCGCCGGCTCCGGCGACGTGTCGGTGGCCGAGATCCGCAGCCCCAGCCTGCAGGCGCGCATCGCCGGCTCCGGCCAGGTGGATGTGGACGCCGGCGCCGTGGACGCCCTGGACGCCACCATCGCTGGTTCCGGCGATGTCCGCTTCGACGGGGTGGCCGGGCAGGTCAAGGCCAGCATCGCCGGCTCCGGCGACGTGCGCGTGCGCGAGGTGACCGGCCCCGTGCAGAAGTCGGCCCTGGGCTCAGGCGCGGTGATCGTCCAAAAGGCGCCCTGAGGGACGTCTTGGCGGCCAGCGCCCCTTGACGGGAGCGAGTCGCATGGGTATTTACCCGCCTCCTGTTGGACCGGCTGTGCGACGCAAGTTGCAGACGCGGTTCGCAGAACGACCTGAGGCAGTTGTCATTCGCAGCGTTCTTGGGGTGGCCCTCGCCATTTGGCGCGGGTCGTATTCGTTTTTGCGGGCTACGCGTACGGCGCTTCTCGAAAGAGGGCTCCGGAGTTGGTCTTTGAAATGGTCAAAGTCACGCGGGCGGACCGCCGTCTGTAGGGAAAACAAAGAGCGATATGGATCGTCAGAACATCCGCATCCGGCTCAAAGCCTTCGATCATCGCGTGCTGGACCATTCCACTCGCGAGATCGTCAATACGGCTAAGCGCACCGGCGCCACCGTCAGGGGTCCTATTCCCCTGCCGACCCTCATTGAGAAATTCACCGTCAACCGTTCGCCGCACATCGACAAGAAGTCGCGCGAGCAGT
>NZ_DAIMHV010000217.1:0-2934 GCF_036723115.1 Phenylobacterium sp.
GGGGCACATGGGGGGCGGTCAGGGCCAGCAGGATGAAGAAGGGTTCGTCCCGATGGGCTTCCACGAAGGCGGTGGTCTCTTCGAAGAAGTGCTGGGTCAGCTTGGCGAAGTCGGCCTTGGACTCGCTCATGGGCGCCTCGCCGTCGCCGGCATAGAGGGTGAGGGGGCGCATGTCGTGGCTGTAGGGCAGGCCCATGAAGCGGTCGAAGCCGAACCGCTGCGGCGGCCAGTGGGGCGAGACATGGCCCAGATGCCACTTCCCGATCAGGGCGGTGGCGTAGTCGGGCTTCAGGATGCTGGGCAGGGTCGGCGTGCCTGGGGGCAGGCCGTTGGTGTCCGCCGGCTGGATCACCTCCCGCGCCAGACCATGACGAATGGCGTAGCCGCCGGTGAGCAGACCCGCCCGCGAGGGGGTGCACACATTGGCTGAGGCGTAGAAGTCGGTCAGCCGCGCGCCCTCCGCGGCCATACGGTCCAGTTCGGGCGTGCGGATGAGCCGCCCGCCGTCGCAACCGAGGTCGCCATAGCCCAGGTCATCAGCCAGGATGATGATGAAGTTCGGCGCTCGCCCCATGACGTCCTCCCCGCCTTTTTCGCGATGCTGACCCGAAAGCGCCCTGTCGGCAATCGGCAGACGAACTGCATTAACCGGGCGGTACCACCTGTGGTGTCTGAATTCTCCGCCACCCGGAGACCCGCATGAGCCTGCCTGCCGTCGCGCAGACCGTCCCAGACCTCGCCGCCTTTTTCGATGTGTCTCTGGACATGCTCTGCATCCGGGACGCGGACTTCCGCTTCGTCCGCGTCAACCAGGCCTGGACCCGCACCCTGGGGCATCCCGTCTCCGTGCTCGAAGGGGCGCGGATGCTCGACTTCATTCATCCCGACGACGCCTCGCCCAGCGGCGCCAAGATGACTGGCATCGGTCCGGACGGGGAGATCAACGGCTTCATCAACCGCTATCGCCATGCCGACGGCAGCTATCGCAGCCTGGAGTGGCGGGCCCGCAGGGTAGGGGACTTCGTCTTCGGCGTGGCCCGCGACGTCACCGATCGCCTGGCCGCCGAGGCCGAGATGGCCGCGGCCCGGGAGGCCGCCGAGGCGGCCAATCGCGCCAAGAGCGACTTCCTGGCCAATATGAGCCACGAGATCCGCACCCCTCTGAACGGCGTGCTGGGGGTGACCGCCGCCCTGGCCCGCACACCCCTGAGCGACGCCCAACAGGAGATGGTGGAGTTGATCGAACGCTCCGGCGTCGCGCTGGAACGGATCGTCTCCGACGTGCTGGATCTCACCAAGATCGAGGCCGGGGCCCTGAGGCTGGAGCGTTCGGTCTTCGACCTGCGTCGCGAGCTTTCCCCGGCCATCGAGGTCTTCCGTCTGCGGGCCCTGGAAAAGGGTCTGGCCTTCCAGGTCGCCTGGTCAGAGGGGGCCGAAGGCGCGTTCGAGGGCGACGCCCTGCGCCTGCGCCAGATCCTGACCAACCTCCTGTCAAATGCGGTCAAGTTCACCCATGCCGGCCAGGTCCTGGTGCGCATAGATCACGCGGGTGACCGGCTGGAACTGACGGTGGCCGACACCGGGGTGGGGTTCGACGGCGAAGCGGCGAGCCGCCTCTTCCAGCGCTTTTCCCAGGGCGACGCCACCATCACCAGACGCTTCGGTGGCACCGGGCTTGGCCTCGCCATCAGCCGTTCCCTGGCCGACCTCATGGGGGGCGGACTGGAGGCGGAGTCCGAGCCCGGCCGCGGGGCCACCTTCCGGTTCGTCACGCCCCTGCCGCGGGCTGTGGAGCAGGATTCCATAACACCTGCGGCGGCCGGACTGGGGGTGGCCGACCTCGTGGAGCGCCTCAAGGGGCGACGGGTGTTGCTGGCCGAGGATCATCCGGTGAACCGGCGGGTGGTGGAGCTGATCCTGGCCCCGTTCGGCGTGGACCTGACCCTTGCGCTCGACGGGCGCGAAGCTCTGCAACGTGTGGCCCAGGACAGGTTCGACCTGGTGCTGATGGACATGCAGATGCCGGTAATGGACGGCCTGGCCGCCACGCGCGCCATCCGGTCACGGGAGGCGGAACTGGGGGCGCCGCGCCTGCCCGTCCTGATGCTCAGCGCCAACGCCATGCGACGCCACCAGGAAGAGGCGCAGGCGGCCGGCGCGGATCGACACGTGGCCAAGCCGGTCACCGCCCAGGCCCTTTTGGAAGCGATGGCCAGGGCCTTGCCCGACCCCGTCGACCTCTGAGGGCGCCGGCCGCGGAACCAATCCAGGCGATCCAGCTTCTGCGGTGATGATGTCAGCCCGCCGCTCCGCCTCCGCCGCGATCTTCGCTGCAGTCGCTCTTGTCGCCTGCTCTGAGCCGGCGTCCGACGCCCGGCCGCAAGCGCCCATTGTCGAGGGGCCTGAGCCCCGTCCGATGGGACCGGGCGCCACCGTGGGCGGAGACGGCTCCAACATCGTCCTGAACGGCCTCAGCCTTGCCGACATCGAGGCCCAGGATCTGCCCGGTGAACTGGCCTGCAGCTTCATGGCCGGCCCTGGCGAGGATGTGATCCTGCTGGCCAGGGGCGACGTCGCCTCGTCCCAACCGGCCGTGGGCGTGGTCAAGGTGGGAGACTATGTGGAACGCCTCGCCGCGCCGGGCGGCTTTGACGGCATGATCCAGGGTGCGACCTTCGCCGGTCGGGGCAAGACGGTGGAGGTGGACGTCACCGGCCAGCCGGTGGGCGGCGGCGAATCTCCGCCCCGGCCGGCGACCCTGACCTATCAGCGGGCCGATGGCGCCAGCCGCGCCTTCCCTGGCCAGTGGACCTGCGGCCCATAGACCGTCAGCCGGGTCGATGACCGCGGCTCACGGTCTGTCAGGGGGCGGGCGTCGCCTAGCTCAGCCGAACCTCGCCCACCTTGTCGGCGTAGTCCTTCTTGGGGTCGCGG
>NZ_DAIMHV010000218.1:0-1154 GCF_036723115.1 Phenylobacterium sp.
GAGGCGGCCATCGACCTGGCGGGCATCGTGGCCCACGTGACCCTGATCGAATACGACGGCAAGCTGCGGGCCGACGAGGTGCTGCAACGCAAGCTGAAGAGCCTGCCCAATGTGGACGTCATCACCTCGGCGCTCACCACCGAGGTGCTGGGCGACGGCGCCAAGGTCACGGGCCTGACCTATAACGACCGCGGCACGGGCGAGAGCCACAAGGTCGAGCTGGACGGCATCTTCGTGCAGATCGGCCTGGTGCCCAACACCGAATGGCTGGCCAATGGCGGGGTGGCCCTGTCCCAGCGGGGCGAGATCGAGACCGACGCCAAGGGCCAGACCTCGGTGGCCGGGGTGTTCGCCGCCGGGGACGCCACCATCACGCCCTACAAGCAGATCGTCATCGCCATGGGCGAGGGCAGCCGCGCGGCCCTGTCGGCCTTCGACTATCTGATCCGCCTGGCCCCGGCCGAGGCGCGGGAAGCCGCTTAAAGGCCGCGCCGCAGCGGCGAAACGACAGAGGGCGCGACGGGACCCCCGCCGCGCCCTTTTTCGTGGCTTCAGCCGCCCTGCGCCCGCCCCCCTGCGCCCGGATGTCGCAGGCTTGCTACTCTCGCGTTAACCGCTTGGATGGACTCCGCACGGCAAAGCTGGGATCGAGCCGGTCCGTCTGCGGGACCGGGCCGGAGGCGCGACCCCACATGACCCAAGCTCTCACCCTGACCGACGGCGCCGAACTGATCACCGTGATCGTCGGCGGGCAGCTTTTCGCCCTCAACATCCAGCAGGTGCGGGAAATCCGCGGCTGGACCACCTCCACCCCCCTGCCCAAGGCGCCGTCCTATGTGCTCGGCGTGATCAATCTGCGCGGGGCGGTCCTGCCGGTGCTGAACCTGGCCACGCGCCTGGGCCTGCCGGCCAGCGAGGCCAAGCCCTCCTCCGTGGTCATCGTCGTGGACCTGGGGGAGAAGACGGTGGGCCTGCTGGTGGACGCGGTCTGCGACATCCTGGCGGTCACCGAGGATCAGGTGCAGCCGGCGCCGGAGCTGGGCAACAGCGCTGGCCGGGGCCTGGCCTATGGCATGATCACCACCGAGGAGGGGATCATCACCCTCATCGACCTGGCCGGCGTCCTGCCCACCGAGGAACTGGTCGCCGCCTGA
>NZ_DAIMHV010000218.1:1254-2869 GCF_036723115.1 Phenylobacterium sp.
CGCCTGACGTCTGCGGGCGGGCTTGGCGGCCCGCTCAGCACTCCACCACATTGACGGCCAGGCCGCCGAGCGAGGTCTCCTTGTAGATCTCGTTCATGTCCTCGCCCGTACGCTTCATGGTGGCGATGACCTTGTCCAGGCTGACCGAATGCTGGCCGTCCCCCAGCAGGGCCAGACGCGAGGCGTCGATGGCTTTCACCGCCCCCATGGCGTTGCGCTCGATGCAGGGCACCTGGACCAGGCCGCCGATGGGGTCGCAGGTGAGGCCGAGGTTGTGCTCCATGGCGATCTCCGCGGCATTCTCGATCTGAGCGTTGGTGCCGCCCAGCGCCGCGGTCAGCCCGGCCGCGGCCATGGAGCAGGCCACCCCCACCTCGCCCTGGCAGCCCACCTCCGCCCCGGAGATGGAGGCGTTGCGCTTATAGAGCGCCCCGATGGCCGCCGCCGTCAGCAGGAAGGTCCGCCGCCCCTCGGCCCCGCCCCGGTGGAAGCGGTCATAGAAGCGCAGCACCGCCGGCAGCAGCCCCGCCGCCCCGTTGGTGGGCGCGGTCACCACCCGCCCGCCCGAGGCGTTCTCCTCGTTCACCGACAGGGCCCAGAGATTGACCCAGTCCAGCGCCGCCAGGGGATCGCCGATATTGCGCTCCATCCGGCGGGTCAGTTCGTTGAAGTGCTGGCGGGCGCGGCGGCGCACCTTCAGGCCCCCGGGCAGGCAGCCCTCCTGGCGCAGGCCCCGCTCGATACAGGCCTCCATGGCCTCGAAGATGGCGTCCAGGCCGGCGCTGACCTCTTCGGCGGGCCGGCGGGCCACCTCGTTGCGCCACATGAGCTCGGCGATGGTCAGGCCGTCCCGCTCGGCCATGGCCAGCAGTTCCTCGGCCGAGGCGAAGTCATAGGGGATGGGGGTCTCCGGTCCCGCCGGCGCGCCAAAGGCCTCGGCCGTGACGATGAAGCCGCCGCCCACCGAGAAAAAGACCTGTTCGGCCAGGACCTCGCCCTCGCCGTCGCGGGCGGTGAACTTCAGGCCGTTGGGATGCTGCGGCAGGCGGGTGCGTCCCTCCCACAGAATGTCCCGGGCCGCGTCATAGGCCACCTCAGGGCCCTCGCCCCCCAGGGCCAGCCGCCCCTCCTGCGCGATGCGGGCGAGCGCGGCCTCGGCGGCGTCAGGATCGATGGTGGCCGGCCGAAAACCCGCCAGCCCCAGGATCACCGCCCGGTCGGTGGCGTGCCCCCGGCCGGTCATGGCCAGGGAGGCGTAGAGGTGCGTCTCCACCCGCGCGGTGCGGGCCAGCAGGCCCTGGTCCGCCAGCTGGTCCAGAAAGGCGCCGGCCGCGCTCATCGGCCCCATGGTGTGGGAGCTGGAAGGCCCGACCCCGAGCTTGAAGAGGTCGAAGACGCCGGCGGTCATGAATGCATCCTTAGGCGGGGGAAACCGTGGCCGGCGACCATATCGGCTCGCCTGCGCCTGACCAGAGGCCAGTGATCGGTCGCCGATCGGCGCCGCTTATCTGCCCGGCCCGTGGGAGACGGCGCCCGAATTCGGGCGGCGGGAAGCCGCGGCAGGTTCAGCTGGGGCTTTGACAGGCCCGCCCGCACCCCTCAGGCTCCCTCTCCC
>NZ_DAIMHV010000219.1:0-2859 GCF_036723115.1 Phenylobacterium sp.
GGGTTCGGGGGCCGGCGCGCCATAGAGCCAGCCCTGGGCCATCTGGATGCCGGCCTCGCGCACCACGGCTTCCACCGCCGGGGTCTCGACCATTTCGGCGAGGGTGGCCACGCCCATTTCACGGCACAGCCGGGCCATCTGGGTCAGGAACGCAGCCCCGCGCAGGTCATGCTCCAGCTCCCGCACGAAGCTGCCGTCGATCTTGACCACATCGACCTTCAGGCGGCGCAGATAGGCCAGGGAGCTGGCGCCGGCGCCGAAGTCGTCCAGGCAGATCTCGCAACCCTCCTGCCGCAGGACCTGGAGATGGGCGTCGGCCACGGCCAGGTCGCTCACCACGACGCTCTCGGTCAGCTCGAACATCAGGCGGCCGCGGATGCGCGGCTCGGCGCGAATCTTGTCCCGCAGGTGCATGATGAATTCGGACTTCGACACCGAACGCCCGGAGAGGTTCACCGCGAGGTGGAGGTCCGGCGTCTTCACCAGCCGGGCGATGGCGCGGTCGGTCACCGCGGCGTCCAGGGCGCAGGCCAGGTCCATCTCCTCGGCCATGCGCACCATGGCGAAGGGGCCTTCGGAGCCCTGGAAGCGGACCAGGACCTCATGATGATGCAGGCGCGAGGGCGCGCCGAGGGTGACCACGGGCTGGAAGGCCAGGGCGAAATCGCCCCGGTCGATCCGGGCGCCCAGGGTGCTGACCTGGGTGAGGGTCCGCGCCAGGGCCTGTTCGAAGGCCGCGCCCAGGGTCTCAGCCGGGGGGCCGCCGGCAGGGTCTATGAAGTCGTCGATGGCGTAGCGCACGGCCTTCAGCATCTGGGCTGGCGGCACGTCGGCGCCCATGGCCACCGCATGGACGGTGGGATGCACCTCCAGCCGCGGATCGAGGTCCAGCAGGCGGGTGATGCGAGCCGCGAGTTCCTCCGGTGTTTCAGCGCCTTGCCTCAACAGGGCGTAGCGATCATCGCCCAGGTCCGCGGCCGCGCAGCCCGCGATGGACTCCGCCCGCAGGGTCGCCGCCAGGCGCGCCAGCATGGCGTCGCTCCGAGGAGGACCGACCCGCTCGGCCGCCGCCTTCAGGCCCGGCGTCTCCACCAGGGCAAGTTCCACGTCCAGGCCGCTGGTGCGGGCATGTTGCAGGAGCGCCGCCGCCGCGGTTTCGAAGCTCTTTCGGTCATGCAGGCCGTGCTTGCCCGAGGCCTGGGGCAGACCCGCGCGGCTCAAGGCGCAGGAAACGGCGCCTTCGTTGTCGGGCAGCCGCAGAGCGGTCAGGCTGACCGCCCGGGGGCCCTCCGTCACGGCGGCGGCCAGACGGACCACCACCGGACCCACCCGCTGGCCATCTCCGAGACGGCGCAGAACCGTGTTCAGCAGCTCCTGGTCCTCGCAGGCCACGAAGGCCGAGAGCTTGAGCCCTTCCAGGCTGCGATCCTGGGACCCCGCCAGGGCCTCGCCCGCGCCCAGGGCCAGGCTGATGGTCCCCTCCGGGTCGAGCTCGATCAGCAGATCGGCCGAGGCGAAGGCCAGTCCCAAGAGGCGTTTGGCGGTGAGGGGCACAAGGTTTCTCCTGTGTGTCGCCTCTTTTGACCACGCCCAAGCTTAAGGCGGCGTAAGGCTGCGCCCCATTTCGTTTGACAGGATGTCGCAGGCCCAGCTTCTGGATGCGAGCGCCGGCTGGCGTGTGGCGTGGGCGATGGAGACGGCGGGATGTTCGGATGGCTTCTGGCGGCGGCTGCGACGGCCGCGATCGGAGCGGCGTGCGATCTGGAGACGCCGCACGGCGGGGAGGGATGCCGTCGGGCCGACATCGACGCCCTGCGTGTCAACCAGATCCAGGCGGTGGGGACGCACAACTCCTACAAGCAGGCGATCGCTCCGGCGGAGATGGCCTTGCTGGCCGCCGCGGCGCCCGATATGGCCGCCAGCCTCGACTACGCCCACCTTTCTCTGACCGAGCAGCTGAACGGCGGCGCCCGCCAGTTGGAGATCGATGTGTTCTACGACCCCGAGGGGGGGCGCTATGCCCAGCCTCTGGGCCGGCGGCTGGCGCCGCAAGGGCCGGACTATGACGCCGCGCCCATGGCCGAGTCGGGCCTGAAGGTGATGCATGTGCAGGACATCGACTATCGCAGCCACTGCCCGCGCTTCATCGACTGCCTGGCGGAGATCGAGCGGTGGTCCGCAGCCCATCCCGACCACCTGCCTCTGCTGATCCTGCTCAACCTGAAGGAAGGCGACGCCCTTCCGGCCCCCGGCGCGGTTCGCCCCCTGCCGTTTGACGCCGCGGCCATGGACGCGGTGGACGCCGAGATTGGATCGGTCTTTCCCGCCGGAAGGCTGATCACGCCTGACCGGGTGCAGGGCGCCCATCCGACCCTGCGCGAGGCGGTGGCTCAAGGGGGCTGGCCAAGCCTGGCCGAGGCCCGGGGCCGCGTGATCTTCGCCCTCGACGCCCCGCGCCATCAGGTGGATCTCTATCGCGGGGCGCGGACCAATCTGGAGGGCCGGGCGGCCTTCGTGAATATCGAGGAGGATGAATCGGCCGCGGGCTACATCACCCTCAATGACCCCATCGCCCAGGCCGAACGGATCGCCGCGGCGGTGCGCGCGGGCCTGCTGGTGCGCACCCGGGCCGACGCCGATACGGTGGAGGCCCGCACCGGGGAGACCGCCCGGCGCGAAGCCGCCTTCGCCAGCGGCGCCCACTACGTCTCCACCGACTACATGACGCCAGATCCGCGCTTCAGCGATTTCCAGGTGATCCTGCCGGGCAGGGCCGCAGGCCGTCTCAATCCTCTTGGGGGTGAGGCGCCCTAGGAGCTGTGGACACTTAACGCAGCCATAGGACGATGGCGGCGAGTG
>NZ_DAIMHV010000220.1:0-2785 GCF_036723115.1 Phenylobacterium sp.
ACAGACCGATCCGCATCTGGACCGTGGCGGGGCCGGCGAACCACATCAGCGGCGGGGACTCAAACCGCTCGCGGGGGCGTCGGCGCCCCGCCACGGTCCAGATGCGGATCGGTCTGTCGCACCCGGGCGCGCACCGTGAACACGCCGTCTCCGGCCAGGACGCCGCCCCGGGCGAAGAGGCGGCCGAACTCCCAGTTGGAGAGGCCGAGCTCGGGTTTGTTCAGGGCGTACTGGCCATCCACCCAGCGGGTGAAGCCGTCGCCGACGAAGGGCGCATTGATGGTGGCGTAGAAGCGCTCATGGGCGGCGGGGTCGGCGCTGAGCAGGCTGGCGGCGAACTGCGGGCTGTAGCGGTTGAAGAGGCTTACGGCCTCGTCCAGGTCCTCCACCAGTTTCAGGGTCACCTCAGGGGTGGCCTCCCACTCCCATTCGCGTCCAAGCTCGGCCAGGGGCAGGGTCTCGGCCAGGGGCTCGTCCACATCGCCGCCGGCCCGGCGCACGGTGGTGCGCCCCTCCCGCCAGGCGTCGGGCAGGAGATGCTCATCGCCCTCCACCACATGCAGCTTGCAGCCGTGTCCGCCCCGGCGGCCGGCCGCGGCCAAGGCTTCGAGGAAGACCGGGACAAGGTCGCGGGCGGCGGCCCGCGTGACGCAGAACACATTGAGCGTGTTGCAGACCTTGCGGTCGAGGGAATGGAAGATGGCGGCGAACACCCGCTCGGGATCAGCCGTAGAGTCGGCCGCCATCCAGGCGCCGCCCGTGCCGTGCAGGCTCACCGGCACGCCGGCCTGACGCGCGATGCCGCCCAGCTGGGCCACCGCCGGACCCGAGCCCCGGGCCACGGCCAGGGCCAGGCGGGAATCGGCGAACATGGCCCAGCCCGCCGCATGGGCGGCGGAATCCACCAGCACCGCAGAGCCTTGCGGAAGGCCCGCCCGGGCGATGGCGGGATCCAGGGCCTCCCGGACGATGGCGCGAGCCGTGCCCAGGGCGTCGGAGCCGATGCGGAAGACCACGGTGTTGCCTGCCCGCAGCACGCCGGTGGCGTCGGCGAACACATTGGGTCGCCCCTCGAAGACAAAGGCCACCACGCCCAGAGGCGCGGTCAGCTGCTCGACGCTCCAGCCCTGGTGGGCGACCGCCTCCACCACCGCTCCGCGGGCGGGGGGAGAGTCGCGCCAGGCCCGCAGGCCGGCCACCATGTCGGCGCGCATCTGATCGCTGACCTTGAGGCGGGTGGTGGACCGGCCCCGCGCCTCGGCGTCGGCCACGTCGCGCTCGTTGGCCGCGGCGATCTTGCCCCAGACGCCGTCATCGGCCAGGGCCGCGGCGAAGGCGTCGAAGAAGGCGGTGATCTGGTCGTCGGACACCTGGCCCATGCGGGCGAAGGCCGAGGCGGCCTGACCCACGGCGGCCTGGGCGATCGCCTGCTCGGCGGCGGGCACATGCAGCAGGGTCCCGGTGTCCTGCAGGACGATCAGACGGTCGCCAGGGGCGAACTTGCGGGCCAGGTCCTCATCGACCCGGACCAGCCGGTCGCCGCCATAGGGGATGGCCATGCCGGCGGTGAGCCGCACCAGCCGCTCGCCCGTCTCCGGCCCGCCCGCTTCCGGCCTGTCTGAGACCGCCCCGTCCATCGTCCGTATCCACCCTTATGCTCAGTTGGAGCCTTACCTAGAGCGCGTTCCGATAAGTGGGAACCGGTTATCGGAAAAAACGCGCGACGACTTAAGACCCTGCGTTCCGATAAGTGGGAACCGGTTATCGGAAAAAACGCGCGGCCTCCGGCTCAATCATGGGCCGGCGCCAGTAGGGCCAGGTCGTCGGCATGGACCACGGGGCCTGAGGTGTAGCCCAGTATGTCCTCGATCATGTCCGAGCGCCGGCCGCAGATCTTCTCGGCCTCGGCGGCGTCATAGCGGGCGAGGCCCCGGGCCACTTCCTGGCCGGTCTCGCTGCGGATGCTGACGGCGTCGCCCTTGCCGAACCGGCCTTCCACGGCGCGGACGCCGGCGGCCAGCAGGCTCTTGCCCTGGGCCAGCGCCCGGGCGGCGCCGGCGTCGACGATGATGGCCCCGGCCGGGGCGACGGAGCCGGCGATCCAAGACTTATAGGCTGCGGCCGGGCTCAAGGCCGGTTCGAAGATGGTGGCCTTGGCGCCGGCCTCCACCGCGCCCAGGGGCGCGTCGCGCTGGCCCAGGGTGATGATGGTGGCGCAGCCGGCCGACTGGGCGATGCGGGCGGCGGCCAGCTTGGTGGCCATGCCGCCCGTGCCTACGCCCGCGCCCGCATTGGCCCCGCCGGCCATGGCCTCAATCTCGGCCGTCAGCCGGGTGACGCGGGGGATGTGGCGGGCCTGAGGGTCGCGGCGGGGGTCGGCGGTATAGAGGCCGTCAATGTCCGACAAAAGCACCAGGGCGTCGGCGCCGATCATCTGGGCCACGCGGGCGGCCA
Organism: Phenylobacterium sp.; assembly: GCF_036723115.1. Classification (GTDB taxonomy): domain Bacteria; phylum Pseudomonadota; class Alphaproteobacteria; order Caulobacterales; family Caulobacteraceae; genus Phenylobacterium. The sequence goes on from NZ_DAIMHV010000220.1 coordinate 2,455, forward strand.
GGCGATCATTGTCGCCATAGCGGATCTCCTCGGTGACCACGGTGTCGTTCTCATTGACCACCGGCACCACGCCCAGGGCGAGCAGGGTCTCCACCGTGGCCCGGGCGTTCAGCCAGCGGCGGCGCACCTCGGTGTCGTCGCGGGTCAGCAGCACCTGGGCGGCCGAAACCCCGTGGGGCTCCAGGGCCTCTTCCCAGGCCCGCATCAGGGCCGACTGGCCGGCGGCCGCGGCGGCCTGCTTCTCAGGCAGGGTCAGGGTCTTGCGGGCGATCTTCAGCCGGCGGCGGCCCAGCGCCACGGCGCCGGAGGAGACCACCAGCACCTGCTGGCC
>NZ_DAIMHV010000221.1:0-2752 GCF_036723115.1 Phenylobacterium sp.
TCCTCGTTGCGGTAGAAGATGGTCATGCGCCGGGCTTCGGCCAGGTAGCGGCGGGCCGCGCGCTGCACATCGGCGGCGGTGACGGCCTGCAGCTGCGCCAGCTGGCGATTGGCCGCGGCCGGATCGCCGGAAACCGCCCAGGCATAGCCGAGCGCGAAGGCCCGGCCGTCGACGGTCTCGCGGCTGCGCAGCTCCCCGGCCAGGAGCTCGTTCTTGGCCTCGTCCAGCTCCGCGGCGCTGACCGGCGCATCGCGCAGCCGGGCCACCTCGGCCAGCAGGGCCGCCTCGCCGGCGGCCACGTCCTGACCGCTGGACAGGATGGCGGCCACGGCGATCAGGCCGGGCTGCTGGGGCAGGTCGGCCTGGGACATGACCTCCACCGCCAGCTGCTGGTCATAGACCAGCCCATTATAGAGCCGGGAGGACTTGCCGCCGGACAGTATGGCGTCCAGCACCCGCACCGCCGCGGCGTCGGGATCGGTGGCCGAGGGCCCGTGCCAGGTGATCACCACCGCCGGCAGGGGCACATTGGGGCCATAGCCGTGGAACACGCCCGGCGCCTGGCGGGGCGGCTCCTGTACGTCCACCCGCTTGAGGGGGGCGGCGGGGCGCGACAGGGGGGCGAAATACTCGTCCACCCAGGCGTCCAGCTCGGCCGGCTGGAAGTTGCCGATGACGATCAGCACGGCGTTGTCGGGGCGGTAATAGTCCCGGTGGAAGGCCCGCACATCGTCGATGGTGGCCGCGTCCAGCTCGGCGATCGAGCCGATCCCCGGACGCCGGTAGGGGTGAACCTCATAGCTGGCCTGGGGGATCATCAGGGCGAACAGGCGGCCATAGGGGTCGGCCAGGACCCGCTGGCGCAGCTCCTCCTTCACCACGTCGCGCTCGGAATTGAAGATTTCCGGGTCCACCACCAGGGCGCCCATGCGCTCGGCCTCGGCCCACAGGATGCGGCGCAGGTGGTTGGCGGGCACGACCTCGAAATAGTTGGTGAAATCGTCCCAGGTGGAGGCGTTGTTGAAGCCGCCCACATCCTCGGTCATGCGGTCGAGCATCTCGGCCGGCATGTTGCGGGTGGTCTTGAACATCATGTGTTCGAACAGGTGGGCGAAGCCGGAGCGGCCCTCCGGATCATCCTTGGCGCCCACCCCGTACCAGACCTGGACCGTCACATTGGGGGTGGTCTCGTCCACCGCGCTCAGCACCCGCAGGCCGTTCTCCAGCACCCGCTCGCGATACTCGATGGGCGGGGCGGCCGCCTGGGCGGCCCCAGGGGACAGGCCGACCAGGATCAGACCTGCGGCCAGGAGCGGGGCGACCAGACGGGTCAGGGGGATGAACATGGGCGGCTCTCGATGAACGGGCGGGCGAAGGGGGCGGCGAGGCTCAGGGCAAGGCTAGTCCGAACCCCGCGCGGCGCAAGCGGCGGGGCCCGCCCGCGCGGGCGCCCGCCTCAGTATGCGCCCGGGGTCAGTCGGCCAGCTTGACCAGCATCTTGCCGGAATTGGCGCCTTCCATCAGGCCGATCAGGGCCCGGGGCGCGGCGGCGATGCCCTCCATCACGGTCTCCTGATACTTGACCTTGCCCTCGCGCAGCCAGCCGGCCATGTCGCGCTGGAAGTCGGGCTGCAGGTGCATGAAGTCCGTGCCCACGAAGCCGCGCAGCATGACCCGCGAATAGATGATGTTGGACAGGTTGCGCACCGGCGCCTGGCCCTCGTTATAGCCCGAGATCATGCCGCAGACGGCGATGCGGCCCAGCGTGTTCATGCGCCGCAGGGCGGCCTCCAGGTGCTCGCCGCCCACATTTTCGAAATAGACGTCGATCCCCTTGGGCGTGGCCTCTTCCAGGGCCTGGCGGATGGGCTGGGCCTTGTAGTTGATCACAGCATCCAGGCCGACTTCGCGACGCAGCCAGTCGGCCTTGTCCTCCGAGCCGGTGGAGCCCACCACATAGCAGCCCTTGATCTTGGCGATCTGGGCGGCCACCGAACCCACCGCGCCGGCGGCGGTGGAGACGAAGACCTGCTCACCCTCCTTCAGGGCGCCGATATAGAGCAGGCCGCCATAGGCGGTGAAACCGGTCATGCCGAGCGCGTGCATGTGGACCGTCAGCGGCAGGCCCTCGGCCGGGGTCAGCCGGGACAGGCCCTTGCCGTCGGAGACGAAATACTCCCGGAAGCCCAGGCGGTTGGTCACCAGGTCGCCCACGGCGAAGTCCGGGGTCTTGGACTGGACGACGCGGCCGAGCGCCCCGCCCATCATGGCCTCGTTCAGGGCCTGACCGGCGGTCAGCCGCGGGCGCATGGCCGGGTCCACCGACATATAGAGGTTTTGGACCAGCACCTGGCCGTCGGCCGCGTCGGGCGCATGGGTCTCGACGATGGCGAACTCTTCCTCGCGCGGCATGCCGTCGGGGCGTTGGATGAGATGGACTTCGCGGCTGACAGGCATGGGGTTATCCCTCTTGTCGGAATGATCGAATGGAATGGGCCGGACCATGGACTTGCCCGCCCGGGCGCTTCAACCCCCGATCTTCCGTTAGGGGAGGAAGCCATGGCCGTGCGGGTGAAGATCGACGAGGCCGCCGTCGCGGCTCTGGTGGCCGACCAGTTTCCCCATTGGGCGGGGCTGCCGGTGACGAGGGTCCGGCCCGGCGGCTGGGACAACCGCACCTTCCGTCTAGGCGAGGACCTTCTGGTCCGGATGCCCGCCGCCGCCCCCTACGCCGCCGCCGTGGAGAAGGAAC
>NZ_DAIMHV010000222.1:0-2737 GCF_036723115.1 Phenylobacterium sp.
CGGCGCGTTCGCCTATAGCTTGGGCGCTTCCATGGAGGGGCGCATGGCCTACTGGCTGCTGAAATCCGAGCCGGACGTGTTTTCCTGGGACGACCTGGTCGCCCGGGGGGACGCCGGAGAACCCTGGACCGGGGTCCGCAACCACACGGCCAAGCTGAACCTGATGGCCATGAAGACGGGCGACCTCGCCTTTTTCTACCACTCGCAATCGGGCAAGGCGATCGTCGGCGTGGCCGAGGTCATCGCCGAGCACTACCCCGACCCCACGGACCCCAAGGGGGTCTTCTGCTGTGTGGACATCAAGGCGCGAAATCCCCTGCCGCGCCCCTTCACCCTGGCCGAGGCCAAGGCCGACCCGGAGCTGGCGAACATGTCGCTGGTGACCTCATTCCGTCTGTCGGTGCAGCCGGTGACGGCCGAGGCATGGGACCACATCCTGACCTGCGTGGGCCAAGCCGGCTGAAGAGGCCGCCCGGCGTCCGCCCAGGCGGACGGCCCGTAACACCTGAAGGAACCGCCGGGCGCCGGCGGGATTAAACCGGCTTCAGGTGGGGGAGCCGCCATCAGGGCCTTGTCGAGTGCTGAGACGCCGCGTTTCGTTTCCCCATCACCTCTGGCGGCCGCTGGCCGCAGCGTTCTTCGGCCTTGTGGTCGCAGCCTGTTCCGGCGAGCCCAATGATGTTCGGCTGCAACCGCCGGAGGGATGGCGCGACGCGGTTCGCGGCCAGAGCCAGGCGGCGGCCGACCGCGCCCGGCAGGCGTCAGAGGACCTTCTGCGCCGATCGCCCGCCGCCGTCGCGCCTGGCCTGGCCCAGGGCATCCGCTTCTCCCGCCGCCAGGCCCTGCGCGAGGACGTGCGCGACATCCCGCCCAATATCCGCACGGTGCTCGAGCCCTATTTCGACGAGGAGATCCTGGCCGCCACCCGCTGGACCCTCGCCGGTCAGGATCTGGGGGCGGGCTCACTCCTGGCGCGCTGGTATTATGAGGAAGGCGCGGTCACCCTGAACGACGTCATCGTCTTCTCCGACGAGGATGTGGCTCGCAATGTGTGGCTGTGGGCGCACGAACTGGCCCATGTGGAGCAGTATCGGCGCTATGGCGTGGACGGCTTCGCCAGGCGCTACGCCGAAGACTGGCGCGCCCTGGAGACCGAGGCCAGCCAGAGGGCCTTCGCCATCACCGCCGACATCCGCGCCCGCCGCGCCGCCCGGCCGACCCCGGTGAGCGCCATCGTCGAGCGCGTGGAAGAGATGCTGAGCCCCGGCGATCCGCCCGCTGAAGAGGACACGCTCGATCCACCCCACGGACACCCGGAGGATCAACCGCCATCGCCGGCCCCCGCGCCGGACCAGCCTTAAGGCGCCTGGCGGCGCAGGTCGGGACAGCGGCCCTAAGGACGTGCCGGCTTGCCATACCGGCACGTTTAGCCAAGTTTGGCGGCTGGTGATTTGAGGGGACAGTCGCATGGCGCAGGCCGGATTCCTGGGCGTGGTGGAGCGGGTCGGCAACAAGCTGCCCGATCCCGTGGTGATCTTCGTCTGGATGATCGCGGCCCTGTTCCTGGGCTCCATGATTGCAGCGGCCGCTGGTCTTTCGGCGATCAACCCCGCCACGGGTGAGACGCTGAACGCCGTCAGCCTGGCGACGTCGGAGAATCTCCGTCAGCTGTTCGTGGACATGCCGCGCACCCTGACCAGCTTCGCCCCCCTGGGCTTCGTGCTGACCGTCATGCTGGGGGCCGGGGTGGCCGAGCGGACGGGCCTTTTCTCCGCCGCCATGCGGGCCAGCGTCTCCAAGGCGCCCAAGGCCCTTCTGACCCCCATCATCATCTTTGTGGCCATCGTGTCCAACCACGCCGCCGACGCCGCCTATGTGGTGCTGGTGCCCCTGGCCGCCGTGGTCTTCGCCGCGGCCGGGCGCCATCCGGTGGCCGGAATTGCCGCAGCCTTCGCCGGCGTCTCCGGCGGCTTCTCGGCCAATCTGTTCCCGGGCCATCTCGACGCTCTGCTGCTGGGGATCACCGAGCCGGCCGCCCGCCTTCTGGACCCCACCTGGACGGCCAATATCGCCGGCAACTGGTGGTTCATCCTGGCCATGACGCTGGTGTTCACACCCCTGGGCTGGTGGGTCACCGACAGGATCGTCGAGCCGCGTCTGGGCCCCTGGACGCCCGTCGCTCCCGAACCTGCGGCGGGCTTGGACGCCGAAACCGACGGGGACTCCGAAGCCCTGCGTCAGCGCCGGGCCGAGCGCCGCGGCCTCCTGTGGGCGGGCCTGGGCGCCTTAGTGGTGGTGGGCCTCTGGGCGGCCATGACGCTGGGACCCAATGCGCCCTTCGTGGCGGCCGAAGCTGCGCCCGGAGAGCGGCTGACCCCCTTCTATTCCTCCCTGGTGGCGGGCTTCTTCCTGCTCTTCCTGGTGTGCGGCGTGGCCTATGGCGCGGGCGCAGGCACGGTGCGCAGCCAGGGTGACGTGGTGCGCCTCACCGGCCAGTCCATGGCCGAGATGGGTCCCTATATCGTGCTGGCCTTCGTGGCCGCGCACTTCGTGACCATGTTCAACTGGTCCAACCTGGGGGCGATCATCGCCATCCATGGCGCCGAGGGCCTGCGCGCCTCGGGCCTGCCCACGCCGATGCTGCTGGCCGGCATGGTGCTGCTGGCGGCCGGCATCAACCTTCTGATCGGCTCGGCCTCGGCCAAGTGGGCGGCGCTGGCGCCGGTGCTGGTGCCCA
>NZ_DAIMHV010000223.1:0-2648 GCF_036723115.1 Phenylobacterium sp.
GTGGGGGCGGCGGGCAGGCTCCTACTCCCGCCGCCCCCACAGCGCCGCCGCATCCTCCGCCGTCAGCGGGCCGGAATGCTTGGCGAGGATCACGCCGTCGGCGCCGATCAGATAGGTCTCCGGCACGCCGGTGACGCCGAACTCCACGCCGGCGCGGCCGTCGCGGTCCACCAGATGTTCGGTGAAGGGGTCGCCCAGGCGGGTGAGGAAGGCCTGGGTCTGGGGCGGGGCGTCCTTATAGGCCACGCCGATGATGGGCACGCCCTGGGCGGCCAGGTCCACCAGGACCGGATGCTCCACCTCGCAGGGCGGGCACCAGGAGGCGAAGAAGTTGACCAGCACCGGCCGCCCGCCGGCCGCCTGCGCCAGGGGCCGCATGGCCCCGTCAGTCAGCCGAGGCAAGGTGAGCGCGGGCATGGGCTGGCCCACCATGGCCTGGGGCTGGACCTGCGGGTCGCGGTTCAGGGAAAAGAGGCCGAACATCAGGGCCAGCAGGACGAGCGCCGCCAGCGGCAGGAGGGCGAGCCAGCGGCTCATGGGGTTGGTTCCCGCACGGGGGCGGCGTCGGCGGACTGCGTCGTTCCCTCCGCCCGGCGGAGCCTCTCGGTGCGGGTCCGCCAGCGCCGGGCGCGGGCCAGGCTGTCGGCGATCAGGCCGGCGAAGACGAGCGCGGTGATGGCGAAGGCCGGCCACACATAGGCGCCATAGGGGCTGGCGTCGAAATCGAGCATGGGACGGCTCCTATCCGCGGGCCGCGCGCAGGGCCAGCGCCTCGGCCCGCCGGCGCCAGACCTCGGCGCGGATGCGCACCAGCCACAGCGCCCCGAAGGCCGCCATATAGGCGAGCGCCATGATCAGCAGGGGCCAGAGGAAGACCGCCGCCACGGTGGGGCCGTCGGCGCGGAAGACCGAGGCGCCCTGATGCAGGCTGTTCCACCAGTCCACCGAGAACTTGACGATGGGCAGGTTCACCGCGCCGACCAGGGCCAGAATGGCGCCGGCCCGGGCGGCCTTGGCCTCATCGTCCATGGCTGCGCGCAGGGCCATATAGGCGATGTAGAACAGGAAGAGGACCAGCACCGAGGTCATGCGGGCGTCCCACTCCCACCAGGTGCCCCACATGGGCCGGCCCCAGAGGGAGCCGGTGATCAGCGCCAGCAGGGTGAAGCCGGCGCCCAGGGGGGCGGCGGCCTGGGCCGCGGCGTCGGCCAGGGCGTGGCGGAAGACCAGCGCCAGGAAACTGGCCACGGCCAGGCAGGCATAGCAGAACATGCTCATCCAGGCCGCCGGCACATGGATGAACATGATCCGCACCGTATCGCCCTGCTGATAGTCCTCAGGGGCGGCAAAGCCGAGATAGAGGCCGGCCAGGGCCAGGGCGCCGGCGATCACCCCCAGCAGGGGGGCCGCCCAGCGCGAGAACGCCATGAACCGCTCAGGGTTGGACAGAAAGGCCGGGGCCGGGATCATGGCTGGCAATTAGCGCCACCCGGCCGCCCCCCGCAAGATACGCATCATCCCCAGGGGGCGGGGTAGGCGCGTGGGGCTTAGCCCCGGCCCTTGCCGCCGCCGCCATGCGGACCGCCCATCGGGCCGCCCATGCCGCCGCGACCGCCCATGGGGCCCATGGCGTCGAAGGCCTTCTGCTGGGCGGGCGTCAGCTGGGCGTAGAAGCGCTTGGTGGCCTCGGCCCGGCGGGTGAAGGCCTGCTGGCGTTCGGCCATCTGGGCGGCCATGGCGTCCAGGCGCTGGGGCGTGGTCATGGCGCGCATCTCGGCCCGGCGCTGGCCCATGGCCTGGCGGGCGCCGGCCGGCGGGGCCATGGCGTCCAGATAGGCGTTGAGCGCCGGCGCCTGGGCGGGCGTCAGCTGCAGGACGGTGGTCATGCGCTCGCTGGCCTGGGCGCGCATCTGGGCCGGGTCGGGGCGCTGGCCCCGCCAATCGCGGCCGGCTTCGGGGCCGGGACGCTGGGCGCCGGGGCCCGGCTGAGGCTGGGTCTGCGCCTGGGCGGCCAGGCCAAGGCTGAGCGCGGCGAGCGCGGCGCCGGCGGCGGTCAGGGTCTTGAGGCTCTTCATGTCTGGTCTCTTCATCTGTTGAACGCCCCTCTCGTCTCCTTGCACGGGGCAGGGATCAGATTCCGTCGGTCTTTTTTCGCACGCCCTGGCCCGCCACCGCCGGGCGCCGCGGCTTGACCGCGGGCGCGGCCTCAGGCTCCCCTTTCGGCGGCGACGGCAGGAGGGGTGAATGCAGGGCTGGACAGGCGCGCTGGCGGGACTGGCGCTCATCTTCCTGGCGCCAGGCGCGCAGGCGCAGGCGCCTGAGGCCGCAGCGCGCCTGCAGGTGACGGTGGAGACCGGCCGGCTGGAAGGCGAGGCCACCGACCGGGCGGTCATCTTCCGCAACATCCCCTATGCCGCCCCGCCCGTGGGGGCGCTGCGCTGGGCGCCGCCGGCGCCGGCCGCCCCCTGGACCGGGGTGCGCCAGGCGGTGGCCGCCGGGCCTTCCTGTCCCCAGCCCATGCGCGCCGACGGCGCCCCCAATGACGGCGGGGCCAACGGGCCCATGAGCGAGGACTGCCTGCAGCTGAACGTCTACGCCCCCTTAGGCGCCCCAAAGGACGCGCCGGTCATGGTGTGGATCCACGGGGG
>NZ_DAIMHV010000224.1:0-2623 GCF_036723115.1 Phenylobacterium sp.
CCGGCCCGATGGGCGGCGACGGCGTGGCGGAGCCCGCGGGCACCTGCAGCTTGATATAGCCCAGAATCTTCTTGGCCATCTTCTCCTCTTTGGCCGGAAGCCCGGCCGGTTAGGCCGTGGTGCGGAGTTGGCGCTCCTCCCACGGATTTAAGCCGCGCAGCCCGCAAAGGCCGCCCGGCGAAGGGCGCGCTAATATCAGCGGGTCGCGCCGTGGGCAAGCGCGTCGCCCCCAAAGGCGCCACCACAAAGGACACAATGGGCACGAAGGGTCACAGAACGAAGCGCCGAATGCCCTGTCGAAAGAGCGGAACGTTGAAATTCAGAAGATAGCCGAGCCGGAGCCCCGAAAGCCGCAGATAGGTCATGATCTGAGCTTCATGGAGGCGCGAAAGCGCCTCGACGGCCTTGACCTCGACAATCACCAGACCCTCGACCACCAAGTCCAGTCTATAGCCAGCATCAAGACGTCGTCCTTCATAGACTACAGGCAATGGGGATTGACGGCGGATTTCAAGCCCCCGCGCCTCAAGCTCATAGGCCAGACAGGTCTCGTATGCGGATTCCAGGAGTCCCGCGCCGAGCACCCGATGCACCTTTAGACCGGCATCAACGACCTGCCGACCCAGCGCCTCAACGCTGGCATCGATGCCTTCGTGCCCTTTGTGTCCTTCGTGGTTCAAACTTCCGCTCCGAGATCCGTTCGCGGGAAGAGCGGAAAACCTCCGAGGATCAGCTGATCTTTTCGACTTGGCCGTATTCGAGTTCGACGGGGGTGGCGCGGCCGAAGATGGAGACGGTGACCCGCAGGCGGGCGCGTTCCTCGTCCACCTGTTCCACCGAGCCGTTGAAGCTGGCGAAGGGGCCGTCGGTGACGCGGACCTGCTCGCCGATCTCGAAGGTGATGGTGGGCTTGGGCCGCTCCACGCCTTCTTCGATGGCGCCGATGATCCGGGCCACTTCCTTTTCGGACACCGGGATGGGGCGCGCCGCCGATCCCAGGAAGCCGGTCACCTTCGGGGTGTTCTTGATCAGGTGATAGGCTTCGTCGGTGAGGTTCATCTTCACCAGCACATAGCCGGGGAAGAATTTGCGCTCGGCGTTCACCTTGCGGCCGCGGCGGATCTCGACCACGTCCTCGGTGGGCACCAGAACCTCGGAGAACTGGTCTTCCAGCCCCTGGTTACGGGCTTGCTCGAGGATCGCCTCCTTCACCTTCTTCTCGAAGTTGGAATAGGCGTGGACGATGTACCACTTGTGGTTCTTGGTCGCGGCGTCGGCGGCTTCGGTAGTCATCTGGTCACCCCGCATTGGCGAGCTGGAGGATCATGCCCATCACCCAGCCGATGATGGAGTCGACCGAAAAGACGAAGATCGAGGCCAGGACCACGATGATGCCGACCATGACCGAGGTGATCCAGGTCTCCTTGCGGCTCGTCCAGGTGATCTTCCGCCCCTCGGCGCGGACTTCGCGCGCGAACTGGGCGGGACTGGTCTTCTTCTTCGGCGCGGAGTCGGCCAGCGGCGAGCCGGAGGACATGGCGGCGGCCGTCTTGGCGGCGCGGCTCCTCATCGCTTGCGGCGTTCCGCCCGGTTTCCTGGCCATCGAGGCTAGCGACTTTCTACTTCCGGGCGGCGGCCAGGAGCGGCCCCGCCCAAACGGCGTTAACGACTTTCAGGGTGGCAGGAGTGGAGGGACTCGAACCCCCGGCCCTCGGTTTTGGAGACCGATGCTCTACCAGCTGAGCTACACTCCTACGTCCCTCAGGCCCCTCCTGAAGGGAGAGACCCTGGGCTCCGAACAATAAGCAACGCGCCGCAGAGCGGGAAGCCCGTCGGCGCGCGGCTGATCGCTGGAGCCGGGTCGTTTAGCAGGGGGCGCCCGGACGGGCAAGGAGGGATCGAAGGCGCTCGCCGGGCGTTGTCACACGGCCTCAAGACCAACGGAGCCGACCATGCCTGGCCACCAGGGCCCCTCCCCCGCCGATGACCGCAACCGCGACCAGGAACAGCGTCCGGGGCAGCCGCCCAAGTCGGCCTATGTGCCCGCGGGGTCCGAGGACTCGACCCACAGCGACAAGACGCGGACCGATCCCGAAACCGGCGCGCCCGCCAACGACGCCCCCGAACCGGCTCAGAGCCAGACCGACCGGCACGACTGAGCCGGGCGTCGGCGCGGGCCTCAGGCCTTGGCGCCGTCCAGTTCGAAACTGCGGTCGAGATTGGCGATCCGATCCTCGATCAGATTGGCGCGCTTCAACGCCAGCGAGGCGGCCCACAAGGCGGCGCGCGCGGGCATGGGCGTGCGGCTCATGGCCGCCACCGGCAGGCCGCGGCGCCGGAAGATGCCGTTGGCGTAGTGGGCCCCGTTGGTGATCCGCGACCCCCAGGTCTGATAGTCCACCGAGAGGGAGACGTTGAAGCCCTCCTGGTTCTCGATCCGGTGGGGCGCATGCAGCGGCCAGGTGGCGGCCATGCCCGGCTCCAGGTCGAAAACCTGGGCGGCGGCGTCCATCTCGCGCCGATAGGGCAGCTCTTCGGTCTGCTGCTTCAGCATGATGTCCTCCATGCCCGCCTGGGGCATGTGAGCCTCGTCGGCGGGATAGATCCAGATCCGCTTTCGGCC
>NZ_DAIMHV010000225.1:0-2611 GCF_036723115.1 Phenylobacterium sp.
GGCGGTGGGCAAGTCCGCCCGCCCCCTCGCCAGGGGCGTCATGATGTGAAAAAAGCGGCCATGACCTCGCAAGCCTCGACCCTGGGACGCGTCCTGATCCTCGCCGGTTCGGATTCCGGGGGCGGGGCGGGGATCCAGGCCGACATCAAGACGGTGACCGCCCTGGGCGCCTATGCCGCTACGGCGGTGACGGCGGTCACGGTCCAGAACACCCTTGGCGTCACCGGCGTCCATCCGATCCCCCCGGCCATCGTCCAGGCCCAGGCCCGGGCGGTGCTGGAGGACATCGGCGCCGATGCGCTCAAGACCGGCATGCTGGGCGATGTGGCCATGGTCGAGGCCGTGGCCCAGATCCTTGACGAGACCCCAGCCCCTGCGGTGGTGGATCCGGTGATGGTGGCCAAGGGCGGCTCGGCCCTTCTTCCGTCAGAAGCGGTGGCTGCGGTGCGCACGCTCATGGTCCCCCGGGCGGCCCTGCTGACGCCCAACGCCCCGGAGGCCGAGACCCTCACCGGGCTTGCGGTCGCCGACACCGACAGCCAGAGGCGGGCGGGCGAGGCCCTGCTGGCCCTGGGGGCGCGGGCGGTGCTGATGAAGGGCGGCCATGTGGATGGCCCGCGGGTGGTGGACATCCTGATGACCCCATCTGGCGAGCACGTTTTTGAGGCCGAACGGCAGGAAACCCGCCACACCCACGGGACCGGCTGCACCCTGGCCTCGGCCTGCGCGGCGGGTCTGGCCCAGGGCCTGACCCTGGAGGCCGCCGTGGAGCGCGCCTTCGCCTATGTGCAGCAGGCCATGGCCCGCGCCCCGGGCATCGGGGGCGGCCACGGTCCCCTGGACCATGGCTGGACCCTGCGCTCATGAGCGGGGGCGATCTTGAGGCGCGCCTGGCCGACATTCTGCGCCAGGCGCCCAGCCTGATGGGGGTGATGGAGACGGCCCGGGACCTGGCGCTGCCGGACTGGATGATCTTTTCCGGCGCCATCTATCAGAAGGCGGTGAACCATCTGACGGGGCGCGATCTGGACTATGGCCTCAAGGATTATGACCTGGGCTATTTCGACGCCGCCGACCTGAGCTACGAGGCCGAGGACCGCGTCATCCGGCGGGCGGCCGCCGCCTATCCCCCGCCCCTGGACACCCTGGTGGAGGTGCGCAACCAGGCCCGGGTGCATCTATGGTTCGAGGATCATTTCGGCGAGCCCTACGCCGCCCTGGCCTCCAGCGCCGAGGCCCTGACCCGCTTCACCACCACCATGTTCGCCGTGGGCGCGCGGCTGGAGCCGGACGGGACCTTGCGCATCTTCGCCCCCTTCGGCCTGGAGGATCTGTTCGCCCTGCGTCTGCGGCCCAATCCCAACCGGCCGACGATGGGGTTCGCCCGCACGGCGCAGGCCGCCATGGCCCGCTGGCCAGAACTGACTCTCGCCGACTGAACACCTTCCGAAACGCGCTGCAGGAGCGCCTTCATGCGCCAATGGACCATCGACGCCTTCGCCACAGCCCCCTTCCGGGGCAATCCCGCCTGCGTGCTGGCGCCCTTCGAGGCCTGGCCTGAGGCGGGCTGGATGCAGAGCCTGGCGGCGGAAAACAATCAGGCCGAGACCGCCTTTCTGCGGCGCACCGAAGACCCGGCCCGCTTCGGCCTGCGCTGGTTCACACCGGCCCTGGAAGTGCCGCTGTGCGGCCACGCCACCCTGGCGGCGGCCCACATGCTGTTCGCCGAGCTTGATCTCGCCGGAACCTCGGTCACCTTCGACACCCTCTCAGGTCCCCTGCGGGTGACGCGGGAAGGCGAGGCCTATGTCATGGATTTTCCCGCCGCCCCGCCCCGCCGGGTGGACATCCCGGCGGGCCTCGAGGCCGCCCTGGGCGCGCCCGTGCTGGAGGCCTGGGCCGGCCCCTATCTGGTGGCGGTGACAGCCGATGAGGCGGCGGTGCGGGCCGCCCGCCCCGATCTTGCGGCGCTCAAGTCCATCGGCGAGGCGGCCACCCAGGGCCGGGGAAACATCGGGCTTTCCGCCCTGGCCGCCCCGGGGGGCGACCACCAGGTGGTGAGCCGCTTCTTCGCGCCGGGCTCAGGCATCGCCGAGGACCCGGCCACCGGGTCGCTCCACTGCATCTTGGCGCCGCTGTTCGCCGAAAAGCTCGGGCGACCGCGCCTGGCCTTTCATCAGGCTTATCCCGGGCGGGGCGGGGATCTGGACTGCGAAGTTGTCGGTGACCGCGTGCTCCTGCGGGGGCGCGCGGTCACCGTGATCGAGAGCCAACTCAAGGCTGCCGCCCAACCGGCTTACCAGCGGCCCGGCCCATAGCCGTAGCCGTAGCGGGGGTCGGGTCCGCGGCGGTCGTCGCGGATGCGCAGGGCCAGCCGGTCGAGCCGCTGGTTGAGGTCGGACATTTCCCAGCGGGTCAGGCCGCCGCGCATGTACTGCCGCTCGAGGTTCTGGATCTGGCGCAGTTCGGCGTGCAGGCGGGCGGCTTCCGAGCGGCTGAGGGTCCCGAAGCGCTGGCCCACCTCGATGCGACGCTCCAGTTCGGCGCTGCGCTGGGCCACAGGGCTCCAGGCCGGGGCGCGGGGCGCGCCATAAGCGGGGGGGCCGTGCGG
>NZ_DAIMHV010000226.1:0-2593 GCF_036723115.1 Phenylobacterium sp.
CCCATGAAGAACAGGTTCGGCACGCCCGGCTTCATCATCCGCTTGAAGAGGGGGAAGCGGTTCTCCGCGTCGGGCAGAAGGTCCGGGTCGTCGAAGAAGGGGAAGCGGATGTGATAGCCGGTGGCGTAGATGATGGCGTCCACGGCCTCGACGCTGCCGTCCTCGAACTCCACCTCATGGCCGCGCAGCCGGGCGATATTGGGCTTGAACTTGATGTCCCCGCAGCCGGCCCGGGTCAGGAACTCGCCCGAGACCGAGGGGTGGGCCGTCAGCGGCTCATGGTCAGGCTTGGGCAGGCCATAGTCCTCCATATTGCCCACCAGCTTGCGGATGCGCTTGGCCGCCAGGCGCAGGCCGAGCTTGCGCGGCATCCAGTGGGGCATGGCGGCTTTGTCGGCGACCTTGCCGTTCATGTATTTGGGCAGGACCCAGACGCCCCGGCGGGCGGCCACCCACAGGGTCTTGGCGATGGGCTTCTGCGACAGCTCCGAGGCGATATCCATGGCCGAATTGCCCATGCCCACCACCACGATGTTTTTGCCCCGCAGGTCCACCGGATCAAACGGGCTGCGATAGGCATGCGCGTGCATGGCGTGGCCTGAGAATTCGCCGGGATAGTCGGGATAGCGCGGGTCCCAGTGGTGGCCGTTGGCGACGAAGAGGGCGTCGTAGGTTCGCCTCTCCCCCGTGGTCAGGGTCACGTCCCAGCGGCCGTCGCCGGCGCGGCTGGCCTTGGCCACGCCGGTGTTGAAGGTGATGCGCCGGCGCAGGTCGAAATGGTCCACATAGGCGTGGAAATAGGCCAGCAGCTGGCTGTGATGGGGGAAGTCGGGCCAGTCGGCCGGCACGGGGAAGTCCTCGAAGGCCAGGCGCCATTTCGAGGTGTCGATGTGCAGGCTCTCGTAACAGGCCGACATCCCGTTGGGGTTCTTGAAGTACCAGTTGCCGCCGATGTCGTCGGAGAGCTCGAAGACGTCGAAGTCGATCCCCGCCTCGGCCAGCCGCCTGGCCGTGGTGAAGCCCGAGGGGCCGGCCCCGATGATGCAGGCCTTGATGGGCGCCTGGCTGGTCATGTGACGTCTCTCCTCCCGTGCGCGCCGATGTTCCCCGGCGTTGTTCCCCGGCCTTCTTGCAGGCGATCAGCATGGGGCGCCTTCCCCTGGGGCCGGCAACACGCCTCCGGGACAGCCCTGAGGTGACGCTTGTCCGGCGCGGTGGGAGGGTCTTGCCTGGCCCCATCCAAAGCTTGACCATGGGGTCCGAAAGGCCGGCGCCAAAGACCGGCCTTCAAGAGCAAGGGAGCGAGAAGATGGACAGGGTTCCCGACAGGGACGGCGGTCTGCCGCCCGTGCGGCGCGTGGGGTTGTCAGCCCCCTTCGTATGGCTGGCCCAGGGTTTTTCCGATTTCCTGCGGGCGCCGGGTCCCATGCTGGCCTATGGCGCCCTGGTGGCGGCGGTCTCCAGCGGCCTGCTCTATGGCCTCTATCAGAGCAATGCGGCCTTCTGGCTGCTGACGCTCACCTTCGGCTTCGTGTTCGTGGCGCCCATGCTGGCCATGGGGCCGTATGAGGCCGGGCGGCGCCTGGCCGCGGGCCTGCCCGTGCGCCTGGCCGACGTGGCCTTTGTTCGCCCGGCCTTCCGCCAGGACGTGGCCTTTCTGGGGCTGGCCCTTCTGCTGGTCTATCTCTTCTGGGGGCGGGTGGCGCAAATCGTCTTCGGGCTCTCCACCTATCAGATGTTCGACACGGTGGAGGCCTTTGTCCGCTTCGCCCTGTTCACCGCCGACGGGCACACCATGCTCATGGCCGGAACCCTGGTGGGTGGGGTGATCGCCTATTTCACCTTCGTCATGGTGGTGGTCGCAGCCCCCCTGCTGCTGGACCCGCGGGTCAATGTCTTCGTGGCCACCCTGACCAGCTTCCGGGCCGCGGCCGCCAATGTGGCGCCCCTGACCCTGTGGGCGGCGATCATCGCCGTGCTGCTGCTGGTTTCGGCGGCCACGGGCTTCCTGGCCTTCCTGGTCATCTTCCCCTGGCTGGGCCTCGCCTCCTGGCGGGCGCGCATGGCCCTGGTGGAGCTGGCCCCCGAGGCGACACAGGCCACGCCCCCGCCCCCGCTGGACGCCCAGCCGGCCTAGAGACGCAGTCTAGCGCCGGGCTTCCAGCAGATCGCTCCAGCGCCAGGTCCCGCCGCCCAGGGCCAGGCGGGGGGCGCCGGCATGGTCGGCCAGGCTCAGCACCACCGGGCCGGTGACGGGATCGCGGCGGCAGGCCTCGGGCGCGAAGGCCACCTCCAGGGCGATGGCCTGGCGAACCCCGGCCAGCCCCTTGCCCGTCTGGCCGGGGCTCTGGATCCAGCCCTCCCGCCAGACCAGCAGGGCGCGGCCCTCGGCCTGGCGGGCGGCGTCCTGGGCCGCGGCCATGATCTGCGGGTCCTTGCGCAGGGCGGCCTGCAGCCGCGCCACCATGGAGCAGTCGCCCCCCTGGCCGGCGCCCGATCCCGCGCCCGCGCCGCGCCCCGCAGCCCCGCCGCCGGGTCCCTGACCCACGGTGATGGCGCCGGCGGCCTCGGCCTCCGACAGGGTGGTCAGGAC
>NZ_DAIMHV010000227.1:0-2578 GCF_036723115.1 Phenylobacterium sp.
CCCCCGCCGATCAGTCACAGATGGCCGTCCGCCGCCGCCGGCTCAGAAGATGAGCTTGCGGAGGGTCAGGCGCGCGGTGCGGCCCACGGGGTCGAGCAGGTCCGGCTGGTAGGTGATGGGCACGGCGCCGCTGGCGGTGCGCACGTCCTGACGCGCGTCGAACAGGTTGTCGATGGACAGGGTCAGCCGGGTTCCGCGCATCCATCGATGCTCCCGCGCCCAGGGCTGCATGCCCAGGTCCGCAAAAAGGCGCAGATCCACCTTGGTGAAGTCGGAGAAGCGCAGGTCGCCGTCGGCGCCCTGGCCCTCGATGCGCGTGGCGCTCTGCCAGCTGGTGTTCAGCGCCGCCCCCAGGCCGCCACGGGAATAGTTGGCCTGCAGGTCAAGCTGGTGGCGCGAGGAGCCGCCGCCGGAGCCGAGGGCCGCCCCGTCGAGCAGGTCCAGGCGCGGCAGGCCCGGCGCGATCTGCACATCATCGCGGAAGGCCACCGTGTGATAAAGGCCGATCTGGAAGACGCCGCTGCGCGGGCCGCCGCCAAAGCCGCCGAAACCGCCCCTGCCGCCGCCCATGCCGCCACCGGGTCCTCGGCCGCCGCCGGGGGGACCGGCGAAGCCGCCGGATGCGCCCGGCGGAGGCCCAGACGGCGGTCCCTCCCCCTCGGGAGGCCGCTCAGGCGCCCCCTGGCCCCGCGCCTGTGCAGTCGAACCTTCGCCCTGGCCGGTCGCCGTCCCGCTGGCGGCCCCGTCCCGGGCGCGGGCGGCCTCGAAGCTGCGCCGCATGGCCGACATCTGTTCGGGCGTCGGGCTCTGGCCCACCTGCCGGGAATAGGTCAGCCCCCAGCGCAGCTCGTCCCGGGCCTGCAGCGCGAAGTTCACGGGACGCGCATCCAGCCCGATCAGCACGCCGTCGGCGTCGCGGGTGAACCGATCGGGAAAGGCCGCCTCCACCTGGGTCGAGGCCGAAGGGAAGGCCACGATGGCGTCATGGGTTCGGCTGGAGGTGTAGTTGGCCTGCAGATTCAGGTTGATGTCGGTGAAGGGCTTTAAGGTCACCCCCAGCTTGAAGACGTCCCGGCGCCCGGCGTCGAGGCCTGCGACGCCGCCGGTGATGCGGGTGACTTCGGCGCTCTCGCCGCGGGCCAGATCGAACACCCGCACGCCGGTGGTGGCGGTGAGCGGATCGCCGAGCTGGCTCATGGTGGGGGCCTCCTCGCTGCGGCTGAAGGCGCCGAGCACGCGAATCTTGCTCGTGGGCGCCCAGTTGAGCCCGTAGCCGAAGGTTTCCAGCGCCCCGAAATCGGAGACGTGCTCCACGCCCAGATTCAGATTGGCCGACAGGCGGCCGATGTGCTCGCTCAGGCCCTGGCCGCTGCGGGTCAGGGGCACGTCGAAATTGCCGCGAATCTGGCCGGTGGTGCGCGACAGGTCATTGGCCTGATCGACGCCCAACCGCGTGGCCTCGCTCTCCAGCTCGGTCACAGAGGCCCGCGCCGTGAGCGCCGTGCTGACTTGGCCTGCCGGCAGGGTCCAGAGGCTGCGGTTCTGGACCAGGTCCAACTGGGCCGAGGTCGTCAGGGTGCGCGTGCGGTCGGTGAAGTCGAGGCCGGCGGAATCCCGGTCGGTGCGGGTGCGGGTCAGGTTCCGCTCCACCTCGCCCGTATAGGACCATTGCCAGCCGGCGAGCGCGCCGGCCGCAGAGGCGGCCAGGCGACCGTTCTGGCTTTCGGTCAAGCGAAGCTGAGCCTCCGGCGCGAAGGGGGAAAGCCCCAGGCGCGCCTCGCGCTCGCTGGCCTCGAAGAGACCGTTCACCGAAACCGAGACGCCCGAGTCCAGAGGCTTGGCGAAGACGGCGTTGAGGGCCACGTCCCAGGACTCAGGCTGCAGGGAGCGGAACTCGCCCTCCCCGCCCGCGATATCCCGGTCGCTTTCGAGAATGGCCGAGGTCTGGTTGGCCCGGGCGTCCAGGGTCAGGCGCCGGCCGTTCAGAATATCGAGGCGGGCGCCGTGCGCGCCGAGCGTCTCACCGCCTCCCGACTGTGTGGGGGTGGTGGCCACGGCCTCGGCCAGGGTGGCGCGGAATCTAGGCCTCAGCACCATATTCACCACCTTCTGGGTGGCGGGATATCCGTACTTCAGGGCCACCTCCTCCGGCAGGATCTCCACCCGGGCGATGGCTTCGGTGGGCAGGTCGCGAATTTCGGAGAAGCCCGACACCCGACCGCCATTGATCAGCACCACCGGGCGCCCGGAGCCCTGGCCGCTGCCGGTCTGGGGGCTGAGCGCCTGCAGCAGTTCGCTGACGCTGGCCGCGCCATAGGCCCGGATTTCCCGGGGCGACAGGGTGATCTCCGGGGTGATGTCGCCGATCACCGATCCCGGCGGGGCGCGAGATGCGCTGACCACCAGTTCGGACACCTCGGTCTCCTCGAAGTCATAGGGATCGTCGCCCACCTGCGCCCAGGCGGGCGCGCCCAGGCAGGCGGCGGCGCCGGTCAGCAGGACGAGTTTGAGGGAACGGGAGGCGAGAACGGGGAGGAGAAGACGCAAAACAAAGTGTCCTGGTGCTGGGATCCGCGCC
>NZ_DAIMHV010000228.1:0-2559 GCF_036723115.1 Phenylobacterium sp.
GTTCAGGCGCCGGGGGCTGTGCGCAGCCCGCCAGAATGGCGAAGCCGGTGATCGAGAGCGCCGTGAGTGCGCCGCGAAGACGAGTGGCCGTGCTCATGGGCGAGACATCCCTTCCCTAACCGCCGAAGACCATACCATGGGGGTTCGGCGCCATCATGGCCTCAACATCGTAAACTATTGTTCACCAAGCTTGGCCAGAAGCCTCGCCCTTGGGGCGAGGGACAGATCGTCCAACAGCACACGCGCCGCGCCGCTGCAAGCGGCGCCGCAGGCGGCTCTGCGCACAGGTTCGATAGCGGTCGGGCGAGGCCTCAGTCGAACAGCTTGGAGACCGATTCCTCGTTCGCGATGCGCCGCACCGCCTCGCCGATCAGGCCCGCGCAGCTCACATAGCGGATCTTGCCCGCCGAAGCGGCCCGTTCCGGCGCGGCGATGGAGTCGGTCATCACCAGTTCCTTCAGGACCGAGGCGTCCACCCGCTCGATGGCCGCGCCTGAGAGGACGCCGTGGGTGACATAGGCCGACACCTCAGACGCGCCCCCGTCCACCAGGGCCTGGGCGGCGTTGCAGAGCGTGCCGCCCCCGTCGATGATGTCGTCGAACAGCACGCAGCGGCGCCCCGCCACGTCGCCGATGATATTGGCCACCTCGCTCTTGCCGGGGCCGGAGCGCCGCTTGTCGACAATGGCCAGTTCGGCGTTCAGCCGGCTGGCGACGGCGAGCGCCCGCACCACCCCGCCCACGTCGGGCGAGACGATCATCATCTCGTCGGGGGCCTGGTAGTGGGCCTTGATGTCGTTGGCCAGCAGCGGCGCGGAAAGCAGGTTGTCGGTGGGGATGTCGAAAAAGCCCTGAATCTGGCCGGAGTGCAGATCCATGGTCAGCACCCGGTCGGCGCCGGCGCGGGTGATCAGGTTGGAGACCAGCTTGGCGGAGATGGGCGTCCTGCCGCCGGTCTTACGGTCCTGCCGGGCATAGCCGAAATAGGGCATCACCGCCGTGATCCGCCGGGCCGAGGCGCGCTTGAGCGCATCGATGCAGATCAGCAGCTCCATCAGATTGTCGTTGGCCGGGTAGCTGGTGGACTGGATCACGAAGACGTCCTCGCCGCGGACATTCTCGTCGATGGTCACCCAGACCTCGTTGTCGGCGAAGCGCTTCACCTGGGCCCGCGTCAGGGGCACGTCCAGATGGTCGGAGACGGCCTGGGCGAGAGCCTGGTTGGAGTTGCCCGCCAGCAGTTTCATTCAAGTCCCCTGAGGTCCGCGCGCCTTTGTCCGGCGGGCTTTAATCCACGGGCCTCGCCCCCGGCAACCCTTGGGCCGCGATCAGAGGGTGATGGCCGACAGAAGTCGCCCGTAATCCGCCTCGCCGGCCTTGAAAGCCCGGCGATTGGAAAAGAAGTGTTCGGCCTCGGCGCAGGTGTCGCGGCCCAGGGCCTCGGCCCGAACGACGCAGGCTGCGGCCAGGCGGTCCAGGACGAATCCCGGCAGGTCGAACTGTCGCTTGTCGGGGCTCTGGCCGGGGGCGAAGAACCGGTCGAATTGGGCGCCCTCGGCCACGAAGCGGTCGCGGTAGTCCTTTCCCACCTCATAGGAGGCCTGGGCGATGCAGGGACCGACCGCGGCCAGGATGCGTTCGGGGCGCGCGCCGGCCGCCGTCATCTCCGCCACGGTGGCGGCCACCACTCCGTCCAGGGCGCCCTTCCAGCCGGCATGGGCGGCGGCGACCACGCCGGCCTCCGGGTCGGCCAGCAGGATGGGGGCGCAGTCGGCGGCCAGCGCGCCACAGATGACGCCTGGCGTCGTGGTCACCACCGCATCGCCTTCGGGCCGCGCCTCGCCCCAGCTTTCGGCGGCGCGGTGGGCGATGGCCGAATGGATCTGGTGGCAGGTGGCCAGGGCGGGAGCCGGAAGTCCGAAATGGGCGGCGGCCCGGCGACGGTTCTCCGCCACCGCCTCGGGGGCGTCGCCGGACCCGGGGCCGGTGTTCAGGCTGGCATAGAGGCCCTGGGAGACGCCGCCTTTGCGGGTGAAGAAGGCGTGGCGGACGCCCGCGGCGCTCAGCAGGCTCGAGGTGAGGGCGGGCAGGGCGGAGGTCATGGGGCGGTCTCGAAGCCGGGAGGTGAGAGGTCTTGACCATGCAGGCAGAGGACCTTGAACAGCTGGCCCATCTGGTCGGGCGAGGTGAGCCGGTGGAACTGGCGGGCCAGGCGGTCGGACTGGTCGGGGCGGGCGGCCGCCAGGGCGCGGGCGCGGGTCTCGATTCCCATCCGTCCCAGGAACTGCGCCTGGGTCAGCAGGGGGGCGGCCCGGGCGCCGGCCGCCCGAGCGGCCTCGGCCACCTGGGCGAACTGGGCGTGAACGGTCAGGTCGGCCTCGCCCGGGCAGGCCAGGGGGTCGACCTTGCGGTGAGCTTTCAAGGCCTGGAATGTGTCGCCGCCGGCCTCGCCCTCCGCCGGCCCATAGTCGATGAGCAGGGCCGCCCCCCCGTCAGCGGAAAGTCTCTCCCCCAACTCGGCGCCCAGGGCCTGCTGGGCGGCGGATATCTCCACGATGT
>NZ_DAIMHV010000229.1:0-2540 GCF_036723115.1 Phenylobacterium sp.
GCCTGGGCGATGGTGGTGGCCGAGAAGGTGTTGGTCTCGCTGATGTCGGCGCCGGCCGCATAATACTGGTCGTGCAGATCGGCGATGATGTCGGGCCGCGTCAGGCAGAGCAGGTCGTTATTGCCCTTCAGCTCCAGCCGGTGGTCCTTGAAGCGCTCGCCGCGATAATCGGCCTCGTCCAGCTTGCGCTTCTGGATCATCACACCCCAGGACCCGTCAAGGATCAGGATGCGCTCTTTGGCGATCGCCTTCAGGCGGGCGACGCGCTCGGCGCGTCCGGGCTGGACCTTGCTCATGCCGCCTCCGTGACGGGTTGCGGGCCGTCCTCGCGCACGCCCAGCACGCGGCAGATGGCGTAGACCAGGTCGGCCCGGTTGAGGGTGTAGAAGTGGAAGTCCGAAAAGCCTTCCTCGGCCAGGCGGGCGCACATCTCCGTGGCCACCGAGGCGGCGATCAGCTTGCGGGTCTCCGGATCCTTGTCCAGGCCGTCGAACAGATTAGCCAGCCAGGCCGGCACCGGAATGCCGCAGGGGGCGGCCATGCGCACCAGCCCCTTGTAGTTGGACACCGGCATGACGCCCGGCGAGATGGGAATGGTGATCCCGGCGGCCCGGACCTTGTCCATGAACCGCAGGAAGGCGTCGATATCGAAGAAGAACTGGGTGATGGCCCGCGTGGCGCCGGCGTCGATCTTGGCCTTCAGCACGTCGATGTCGTGATCGAGGGACGGACTTTCCGGGTGCTTCTGCGGATAGAGGCTGACGCTCACCTCGAAGGGGGCGATGGCCCGGATGCCGGTGGTCAGCTCCGTGGCGTTGAGATAGCCGTCCGCGCGCGGCTGATAGACTCCGCCGAGGGCGCCGGGGGGGTCGCCGCGCAGGGCCACGATGTGGCGGATGCCCGCCGCCCAGTAGTCGGCCACCACCTCGTCCACCTCGGCGCGGCTGGCCTCCACGCAGGTGAGGTGGGCCGCGGGCTTCAGCCTCGTTTCCTTCAGCATGCGCACCACGGTCCGGTGGGTGCGCTCGCGGGTCGAGCCCCCCGCCCCATAGGTCACCGAGACGAATTCGGGGTTCAGCGGCTCCAGGCGGCGGATCGCCTCCCACAGGCTGGCCTCGGCCTCGGGCGTCTTGGGCGGCGAGAATTCGAAGGACACTTTGGGGCGCTGGGCCACGCCGGCGCCCGCCCGGGCCACCGGCCCCAGGGCGTTGGGAGGGATGAAGGTCATGCGGCGTGTCTCTCCTGGAGCGGCGCGCGCTCTGCGCTCCAAATCTTCACGGTCAGCCCGCCGTCGCGGGCGGGCGGCAGGGCCTGGGTCTGGACGGCGGACAGGCCCGCCTCCTCCAGCCAGCGCCCGATCTCGGCGTCGGAAAACCCCAGGCGGCGGTGCTGGTGCTGTTCGCGCAGATATTCCAGGGTGTGCGGGGCGAAATCGATGATCAGCAGCCGGCCCCCCGGCTCCACCAGCCGCGCGGCCTCGCGCAGGGCCGCGGCTGGCTCGTTCAGATAGTGCAGCACCTGGTGGACCACCACCAGATCGGCGCTCTCGCCCGGCAGGCGGGTGCCGAAGATGTCGCCATGACGCAGTTCGCAATGGTCCAGCCCCGCCCGGCCCACATGGCTGCGGGCGATGTTGAGCATCTGCTGCGAGAGATCCAGCCCCACCGCCTGCTGCGCCGTCGGTCCCAGCAGGGTGAGCATGCGCCCTGTGCCCGAGCCCAGATCCACCAGCCGGCGGAACGGCCCGGGCCCCGCGGCCTGGCGGATGGCGCGCTCCACATCTTCCTCGGCCACATAGAGGGAACGGATTTCGTCCCAGCGGGCGGCGTTGCGTTCGAAATAGGCGCCGGCCTCGGCCTCCCGCTCGCCGTGGACGGAGTGCAGGCGTTCGGCGTCCCGCGCCAGGACGGGATCGGCGGGGTCGATCACCGCCAGCACCTGGTCCACCAGACGGCGCGCCTCGCCGGAGGCGACGATGCGGTAAAAGACCCAGGCGCCGTCGGGGAATCGCTCCACGAGGCCGGCCTCGGCCAGCAGCTTCAGGTGGCGCGAGACGCGGGGCTGGCTCTGGTCCAGGATGCGGCAGAGCTCCAGCACCGCCAGCTCCTCATGGGCCAGCAGGGCGAGAATGCGCAGACGCGTCGGCTCGCCCGCCGCGCGCAAGACATCGACGATCTGACCCGTGGACACCGCCATGGGCCATATAAAGATATCTTTATGCGTTTATGTCAAGCCGTCAGGCGGCTTCCGCAAGGCCCTCCAGCGCCCAGGACGTGTCCGCCCGCACGGGCAGATCGGCCGCCAGCCGTCGCCGCACCAGCGACCAGGCCTGAGCCTCGTCCATCGCCTCAGGCAGGTCATAGAGCCTGGCGAAGGCCCTAAGATCCGTCCGGGCCGCCCGGCTCAGGTCCGGGGCGTCGCCGACGAGAAGCGGATCATAGAGGCGGCAGAGTTGACGAAAGGCTGTCGCCGAACACACGAACGCGGACGCAGGGAACATCGAAACCACAGGCAGCACAATCACCGCCACCCCAATGCCC
>NZ_DAIMHV010000230.1:0-2465 GCF_036723115.1 Phenylobacterium sp.
GCTGCAGACCTCGCAGGGCTGGGAGGTGGTGGAGATCCAGCGCGACATCGCCTGGAGCACGGCCCCCGCCCCGGTCCGCGCCGCCGCCGGCCGCGCCGAGCCGGTCCGCGTCATCGAGAGCCGGCAGACCGACGGGACCGTCATCTACGAGCTCTTCGCGCAGGGCCAGCCGAAGGACCCGGCGCTCGAGGTGAAGTGGAAGGACGGCAAGGCCGAGCTCCTCACCAGCCGCTGGCCGCATTGACGCCGGCTCACGGCCAGATCTTCAGCACCCCGCCCCACGTCGCCGTTGTCTCATGGGGGCGCAGATCGAAATCCGGCGGGTAGTCGGCCGGATACTCCATGACCAGCGAAGGCGGGGGCCGTTGTGGTTGCCTGAACCACGTCATCCAGGGTCTTCGCCAATACGGCCCATCAAAGATGGAAATGAACGCACGCGCCCAGGCCCATTCGGCGTCCCAGGCCGCGATCCCGGCTTGCATCACGGAAACGGCCATATCCTGATCGCGCCAGACGGGGCTCGCCAGGGGGAAGCCCAGCCTCACCATATTCGCGCCGTTCTCCACCGTGTTTCCGGCATGAACGGACATGCCGAAGCTCATGGGATCCACACCTGGCCGATTTGTGTGGAAGCTGATGGAATAGCCCCATCTGCTCACGGGCTTCGGCGCCTTCGGCGGATCAGGTCGTCCCTTCCGATCGATCAGATCTGCCAGCGCTTCGGGCGACATTTCCCTCACGAATCCGGGGTCTCCCGATCGGAAGGGCCTCGACGCCAGCACCGGCCGGACATCGGCCCAGATCGGCTCGACTGCAGAAAGCAGATCGGCCGTCTTCAGGACGCGGTCTGCCACGCTGCGCGCGGTCTCGCCGCGACCCGGCCAGCCGAAGATGAACTCGCGATCGAAGTGGTTCTCCTCCTGAGCGAACCGGAGCTGTGGAGTCATCTGGGCGCCGTGTAGATGACGCGGATCGGCGGAACGCCGACCTTCCGGAAGTGCTCCACCGCGCCACGCTCGGCGACGTGCCAGTCGATAGGACGGCCCTGCGAAGCTTCCCGCTGCCGCCCGGCCTGATCGTCGCGCTTGTCCGCGAGCCGATTGGCGAACGTCGAATTGAAGGCTGCCGAGAAGAGACTCGCGTAACCCGGCCCCTTAGCCTCCAGCAGCTCCCTGCGAGGCGTCCAGACCGCGCAACCGTCGAACTTCACAGCCATGCCATCTCCTCCCATCAGGCGCTTACAATGGCCCAGCTTGGCTAAAATGAGAACGAAATACGAACACAGAACGCCTCGGCGGATCGTCGTACGCCCCAGCGCGCATGCGGCCCTTCAGGAGGACACGTCCCTTTGTCCCTGCGCCCTCGCCGTGGTAGGTCCCGCCGCTCTTAGAGGAACCGCACCGCCCCATGGCCCTGAAAGTCGCCATCGTCGGCCTGCCCAACGTGGGCAAGTCGACCCTGTTCAACGCGCTCACCCAGACCGCCGCGGCCCAGGCCGCGAACTATCCGTTCTGCACCATCGAGCCCAACGTCGGCGACGTGGCCGTGCCCGAGCCGCGCCTGGAGAAGCTCGCCGCGATCATCCCCTCGAAGGAGATCATCCCGGCCCGCATCAACTTCGTGGACGTGGCGGGCCTCGTGCGTGGCGCCTCGAAGGGCGAAGGGCTGGGCAACCAGTTCCTGGCCAACATCCGCGACTGCGACGCCGTCGCCTTCGTCGCCCGCTGCTTCATCGACGACGACATCACCCACGTGGAGGGCCGGGTCGACCCGCTGGCCGACCTCGACACCATCGAGACCGAGCTGATGCTGGCCGACATGGAGAGCCTCGAGAAGCGGGTGGTGAACCTCGAGAAGCGCGCCAAGACCGGCGACAAGGAGAGCGCCCAGACCCTGCGCCTCGTGCAGGTCGCCCTGGCCGAGCTCAACGAGGGCCGCCCGGCCCGCGTCGCCAAGATCGCGCCCGAGGACGAGAAGGCCTGGCGCATGCTCCAGCTGCTCACCTCCAAGCCCGCCCTCTACGTGGCCAATGTGGACGAGGGCTCCGCCGCCACCGGCAACGAGCTGTCCCGCCAGGTCGAGGAGCGCGCCCGCAAGGACGGCGCCGACAGCGTGGTCATCTCGGCCAAGATCGAGAGCGAGATCGCCCTCCTCGATCCCGAGGAGCGCGGCGAGTTCCTGGAGACCCTGGGCCTGGCCGAGCCCGGCCTCAACAAGCTGATCCGCGAGGCCTACCACCTGCTCGGCCTGCAGACCTACTTCACCGTGGGGCCGAAGGAGGCCCGCGCCTGGACCATCCACAAGGGCGACACCGCCCCGCAGGCGGCCGGCGTGATCCACACCGACTTCGAGAAGGGCTTCATCCGGGCCGAGACCATCGCCTATGAGGACTATGTGAAGCTCGGCGGCGAGGCCGGGGCGCGCGACGCCGGCAAGCTGCGCTCGGAAGGCAAGGAGTATGTCGT
>NZ_DAIMHV010000231.1:0-2446 GCF_036723115.1 Phenylobacterium sp.
GGCAGGGTGTCGGCGACCCCGCAGGCAAGGACGAGCCGCCGGGCTTCCACCGAGGCGCCGTCATCCAGGGCAAGCGCGAACCCGTCGAGCTCACCGCCGGCTGCGACGCAGCGGCCGGCGTGAAAGTCGACGGTGGGATAGGCGCTGAGTTGGCGCAGACCTTCGCGCATGATCTGGGCCGGCGGGACGCCGTCCTGCCCCAGGAAACCATGGGCGGCTTGTGCGAACCGGTTGCGGGGCTCGCCGGCGTCCACCAGCAGTATGCGGCGTCGCGCCCGCGCCAACTGCATGGCCGCTGAAAGGCCGGCGAAATTCCCTCCCACGATCACCACGTCATAACGCATCACAGACACCTCTTTCGGAACACTAGAAGTTACATATGTGCGCGACCCTTGGATCATGCAACAAGGCAAGTGCCGTGATCCAATGGTCATTCCCCGGTCTATGAGGAAGCATGCGACCCGACAGCCGCCTCTCGCGAATGCTCCACGCCCTGCTGCACATGGAGGCGGCGGGCGGCCCGATGACGTCAGAGAGCCTGGCCCGGATGCTGGCGACCAATCCCGTGGTCGTGCGCCGCACCATGGCCGGCCTGCGCGAGCAGGGGCTGGTGACGTCCGAAAAGGGGCACGGCGGCGGCTGGGTCCTGGCCCGGCGGCTGGAGGAGGTGACCCTCCTGGACATCTATGCGGCGCTTGGCGATCCGCGGCTGTTCGCCATCGGTCTGAGCGCCGACCGGCCGGAGTGCCTGGTGGAGCAGGCGGTGAACGCCGCGGTGGGCGATACGCTGGCGGAGGCCGAGGCCCTGGTCCGCCAGCGGTTCGCCCAGGTCACCCTGCGCGACCTTTCCCGGGACTTCGAAGATCGTCTCCGGAGCCTGCGCCCAGGCCGCTGACCCCGGAGCCTCGGCGGGCCTTAATCCACGATGGCGGAATAGATCAGGCTCTTGAGCTGGCCGCGGAAATTGAACGTGCCCGACGGCATCAGCTGGGTCATGAAGACCAGGGTGAGGTCCTCCTTGGGGTCCACCCAGAAGATGGTCGAGGCCGCGCCGCCCCAGTAGTAGTCGCCAGCGCCCAGGGAGGCGGTCTCCACCTGGCCCATGGTCGAGGCGAAGCCCAGGCCGAAGCCCACGCCTTCGTTGGAGGTCTCGGAAAAGGCGCCGATGGCCAGCTTGGTCAGGTCGCCGCCGCCTGGCAGGTGGTTCATGTGCATCATCTCAAGCGTGCGCGGCCCCAGGATGCGATGGCCGTCCAGCTCGCCGCCCCGGCGCAGCATGTCGGTGAACCGGCCATAGTCGGCGATGGTCCCGGTGAGGCCGCCGCCGCCGGACTTGAAGCCGGGCTCCTTGCAGAAGTCGCTGTCGGCCGGGTCGTCGATCAGCTTGAGCCTCTTGTCCGGCCCCCGCTGATAGTTGGCGCAGAACCGCTCGACCTTGTCCGGCGCCACCTGGAAGGCGGTGTCCACCATGCCCAGGGGCTCGAAGATCTCCTCCTGCAGGAACTGGGCGAAGGGCTTGCCGGAGATGATCTCCACCAGGGCGCCGCAGATGTCGGTGGAGAGGGAGTACATCCAGCGCGTGCCCGGCTGATAGAGCAGGGGCACCTGGCCGAGCTTGTCCATGAACTCGTGCATGGAATCCGCCCCGCCGACCGAGCGCACCTTGAGGGCGCGATAGATCTTGTCCACGGGATGCTGCAGCCCGACGCCGGGCAGACCGCCGCCATAGGTGAAGCCGCCGGTATGGGTCAGCACGTCGCGGAAGGTCACGGGGCGGTGCGGGGCCTCCGTGACCATGTCCTCGCCCTCGCCGGAGATCCAGACGCGGTGGTTGCGCCAGGAGGGGACGAAGCGGCTGACTGGATCGGTGAGCTGAAAATAGCCGCGCTCATAGAGCATCATGAGCGCCACCGAGGTGATCGGCTTGGTCATGGAATAGATGCGGAAGATGGCGTCGTCCCGCATGGGCTTGCCGCGCTCCAGGTCCATGGAGCCGAAGGTCTTCTGGTAGGCCACATGGCCGTGGCGGGCCACCTGAACCTGGCAGCCCGCGATCTTCTGCGGGCCGATATAGTTTCGCTCCAGGTGGTCGGCGATGCGCTCGAGCCGACCAGCGTCAAGTCCCGTCCATTGGGATTGGGCGTCCATGTGAAATCCTCCCGTCAATCGCGGCGTTCTAATTGACGCCATCATGCGGCGTCGCGGGCGGGCGGCCAAGGGCTTCCTACACGGCGGCCTGCGCCGGTTTTCGCCCGGCTGCGACCTGCTCTAGGCTTGGCGCCCGAACAAGGAGGAAGCCGATGGATGATCTGATGGCCCTGGGCCGCGGGGTGGGGGCGCAACTGAAGGCGCGGGGCGAGACCGTGGCCGTGGCCGAGAGCTCCTCCGGCGGGCTGATCTCGGCGGCCCTGCTGGGGATGGGCGGCGCCTCGGCCTACTATCTGGG
>NZ_DAIMHV010000232.1:0-2433 GCF_036723115.1 Phenylobacterium sp.
TCGTCGGTGGCGCCCATGGCGGCGAAGAGGTCGAAGGCCTCGTTCAGCACCCGGTCGGGATCGGCGTGGGGCCGGTCGACCTTGTTCAGGCAGAGGATGGGACGCAGGCCCATCTTCAGGGCCTTGCCCAGGACGAACTTGGTCTGGGGCATGACGCCCTCTTCGGCGTCCACCAGCAGGACGCAGCCGTCCACCATGCCCAGGATCCGCTCCACCTCGCCGCCGAAGTCGGCGTGGCCAGGGGTGTCGATGATGTTGATGCGGGTTTCGCCGGCCTTGCCGTTCCAGAGGACGCTGGTGCACTTGGCCAGGATGGTGATGCCGCGCTCACGTTCCTGGTCGTTGGAGTCCATGGCGCGCTCCACCGTCGCCTCATTGGCGCGGAAGACGCCGGACTGGGCGAGCAGCTGATCCACGAGCGTCGTCTTGCCGTGGTCGACGTGGGCGATGATGGCGATGTTGCGCAGCGACATAGAAAACCTTTTCCCGGAAGCGGCGGCTTTTAGGCGAGACTTCGCCGCCGTGCTAGCGCGAACTCGTGTCAGCCGGGCGGTCCATGGGCTCGCGATTGTGCGTTGCAACACGAAACACGATGTGAAGTCCAGGGCTAAGGCCCTGATTTCCCGCGCAAACTCAGAAAACTAAGGGATTTCTTCGCAATTGCGACACTTTGGCCCTTGCCGTTTTGTGCGCCGCACCGTACATTTGAATTGTGAGGCGTCCCTGACGTCTCTGCCCTTCCTGGGCGTTTCCTCCCTAATGAACTGGCCGCGCCGCTTGGCGCGGCCTTTTTTTTCGCGCGCGAGCGCCGCGTGACCGGCCGCATCGCAAGGCTTGCGGCGCGGCGTCAGGGGTTCAGAGCCGCGTGGTCCAGTCCTCGGCCGTCAGGGCGGCGGTCAGGGCCTCAATGTCGGCCTTGAGGCGGGCGAAGCCGGCGTTGGGGGTCAGGGCCTCTTCATCCAGATAGAGGGCGCGGTTCAGCTCGATCTGCAGGGCGTGGACCCGGCGGGCCGGCCGGCCGTAGTGCTCGGTGGTGTAGCCGCCGGCATAGGGGGTGTTGCGCACCACGCGGTAGCCGCGGGCCTCCAGCTCCTTTTCCACCCGGCCGGTCAGGGCTTCCCCGCAGGCCGCGCCGAAGCGGTCGCCCAGCACCATGTCGCAGCCCGCGCCCGCCACGCGGGCCGCCAGCGAGGGCATGGAATGCCAATCCACCAGCACCGCCACCCCGTGGGCGGCCTTGGCCTCGGCGATCAGGCTTTCCAGCGTCTGGTGATAGGGCCGGTGGGCCAGGTCGATGCGCGCCTGGGCCTCGGCGAAGGTCAGTTTGCGGGCGTAGATCTCCTGGCCCTCGGAGACCACCTTGGCGATGGCGCCCAGACCCGCGGCCACCCGGGCGGTGCGGCTGCGGGCGAAGTCGGGCAGGGCGTCGGCGAACATGGCCGGGTCCAGCTCGAAGGCTTCGCGGTTCACATCCATATAGGCCCGCGCATAGCGCGCCGTGATCAGGGTCGCGCCGGCGGCGGGCGCGGCCTCCACCAGCTGATCGACGAAGGCGTCTTCCGACCGCCGGATGGCGCGGGAATCCAGCGCGGCGGCGGCCATCATGTCGTCCGGATAGAGGCGGCCCGAATGGGGGGAGGCGAAGATCACCGGCGTCGGCGGGGGCGTCTCCGCCGGACCTGGGCGACGCACCTCGAACCCCGCCGGCCCCGCAGGCGGCGGCTGGGCGACGTCGAGGGGCTCCACCGCAGACATGGCGGCATATGAGACCGCTCCTGCGACGCGGTCAAACCGCTTCACGCCCGCCCGCGGCCTGTCCCCGACGCGGGTTCATCGGCGATTTACAAACGGGCGGCTATGGTCTTTCGGATGACACACGATCCCCAGGCCGCGCCCATGCCCCGCATCCTGCTCGCCGAAGACGACGATTCCCTGCGCGGCTTCCTGGCCCGCGCCCTGGAGCGCGCCGGCTTCGAGGTCCGCGCCTGCGCCGACGGCGAGGAGGCGGCCGCCGTCCTCGACCAGGACTGGGATCTCCTGCTCACCGACATCGTCATGCCCGGCATGGACGGGATCGAGGTGGCCCGCCTGGCGGCGGCGCGCAATCCCGCCCTGCGCATCATGTTCATCACCGGCTTCGCCGCCGTGGCCCTGGCCGCAGGCGACAGCGCGCCGGCCGGCGCCAAGGTGCTGTCCAAGCCCATCCACCTGCGGGAGATCGTTTCCGAGGTGGAACGGATGATGGCCGCCTGAGGCGGACGACCAGAATCCGGGGCGCCCTCGGGGCCTAGGCGCTTGCGCGGCGTCCGCCCCGCCGCTATACCGCCGCCCTTCCCGCCCCGAGAGGGGTCCGGTCCGGACGCGTAGCTCAGCGGGAGAGCACTACGTTGACATCGTAGGGGTCGCTGGTTCAATCCCAGCCGCGTCCACCAT
>NZ_DAIMHV010000233.1:0-2380 GCF_036723115.1 Phenylobacterium sp.
AGGTGGGGGCGCGCGCCCCAGGGGCAAGGGTCAGGCGCAAATGTCGGGGCGAAGGGTCAGCGACGCGGCCCCCGCTTCTTGATGACGCCCGAGAAGCTCATGACGTTCTCTCCGCCCGCGGTGATCAGGCCCCGGACGAAGACCATGGAACGGGCCGCGCGCACCACTTCGCCCGTGCATTCCACCAGCGAGCCTAAGGGCACAGCGCCGACGAACTCGCCATTGAAGGTGGCGGTCACGCTGTGCTGGCCCTCCAGCGCCTGGCGGGCGATCACGAACAGGGAGAAGTCGGCGAAGGTCATGATGCAGCCGCCGTGCATGAAGCCGCCGCCGTTCATGTGCTTCTTCTCGGCCCGGAAGGCGCAGCGGGGCGTGCCGTCGGGATCGTGGCGGAAATAGAAGGGGCCCGCATGGTCTTCGAAGGGATCAGACCCTTCCCAGGTGCGCCAGCCCGCCCATTCCCCCTCGGTGATCAGGCCGTTCGATCCTTCGCCGCCGCCGTCCATCGCTCAAATCCCCTCATGTCGCCTGTGGCGCGGGTTTGCCCCGCGCGCCTTGGACCAGTAGTTTGCCGGCCCGAAACAACCGGCCGCGCTTCGGGGCGTGGCCTAGGGGGCAAGGAGCGATCATGCAAGGCCGGACCGTCTATCTCTGTGCAGGTGTGCGCAGCCCCATCGGCCGTTATGGCGGCGCCCTGTCCAAGGTGCGGGCCGACGACCTGGCCGCCCATCCCATCAAGGCCCTGATGGAGCGCCTGCCCCAGGTGGACTGGGCCCAGGTGGACGAAGTGGTCTATGGCTGCGTCAACCAGGCCGGCGAGGATAATCGCAATGTGGCGCGCATGGCCCTGTTGCTGGCCGGCATGCCGAGCTCCGTGCCTGGGCTCACGGTCAACCGGCTCTGCGCCTCGGGCCTGGACGCCACCATCGCCGCGGCGCGCATGATCGCCGTGGGCGAGGCCGAGCTGGTGATCGCCGGCGGGGTGGAGAGCATGACCCGCTCGCCCTTCGTCATGGGCAAGGCCGACAGCGCCTTTTCGCGTTCGGCGGAGATCTTCGACACCACCATCGGCTGGCGCTTCGTCAATCCCAAGATGGCCAAGGACTACGGCGTCGATTCCATGCCCGAGACGGCGGAGAACGTGGCGACCGACTATCAGATCGCCCGGGCCGATCAGGACGCCTTCGCCGCCCGCAGCCAGCAGCGCTATGGCGCGGCCCAGGCCCGCGGCTATTTCGAGGGCGAGATCGCGCCCATCACCCTGAAGGACCGCAAGGGCGAGGTGGTGATCGCCGCCGACGAGCATCCGCGACCCGAGACGACGTTCGACGCGCTCCAGGGTCTGAAGCCCATCGTCCGCCCCGACGGCACGGTGACGGCCGGCAACGCCTCCGGCGTCAATGACGGGGCTGCGGCCCTGCTGCTGGCCTCGGCCGAAATGGTGCAGAAGCTCGGCCTGGAGCCCATTGCCCGTATCGAGGCCGGCGCCTCGGGCGGGGTGGCCCCGCGGGTCATGGGCGTGGGTCCTGTGCCGGCCGTGGAGAAGCTCTGCGCCCGGCTCGGCCTGTCGCCCAAGGACTTCGACGTGGTGGAGCTGAACGAGGCCTTCGCCGCCCAGGCCCTGGCCTGCACGCGGGCCTGGGGCCTGGCCGACGACGCCGAACACGTGAACCCGCACGGGGGCGCCATCGCCATCGGCCATCCCCTGGGCGCGTCGGGCGCGCGCATCGCGCTCACCGCCGCCCGCGCCATGCAGGAGCGGGGCGCCGAGCGGGCGCTCGCCACCATGTGCGTCGGCGTCGGCCAGGGCTCGGCCCTGGCGCTCGCCAAGCCCTGACCCGAAACCTCCCAGAGACAAGAAGAAGACCGCCATGGCCCTCGACGCCGAAACCCGCGATCAGCTGATCGACACCGTCCGCCGGTTCGTCTCCGAACGTCTGCGCCCCCTGGAGGCCCAGGTGTCGGAAACCGACACCATGCCCGACGAGGTCGTCGCCGAGATGAAGGAGCTGGGGCTCTTCGGCCTCTCCATTCCGGCGGAATATGGCGGTCTCGACCTCTCCATGGAGGACGAGTGCCTGGTGGCGGTGGAGCTCGGCCGGACCAGCCCGGCCTTCCGCTCGGCCTTCGGCACCAATGTGGGGATCGGCAGCCAGGGCCTGGTGATGTTCGGCTCCGACGAACAGAAGGCCAGGTTCCTGCCGGGCATCGCGTCGGGCGAGATCATCACCTCCTTCGCCCTCACCGAGCCCGAGGCCGGCTCGGACTCCGCCTCGGTTCAGACCCGCGCTGCGAAGGACGGCGACGCCTATGTCCTTAACGGCTCCAAGCGCTACATCACCAACGCCAACAAGGCCGACCTCTTCACGGTGATGGCCCG
>NZ_DAIMHV010000234.1:0-2283 GCF_036723115.1 Phenylobacterium sp.
GTTCGGCTTGGACCGCGCCGGTCAGGCCTTGCCCGCCCTGCACCGAGAGGCCCGCCCCGGCGAGGGCGGCGGCCACGGCGGCCGCGCCCAGGGCGATGAGGGGCGAAGGGCGGCTTCGGCGCAGCTGGGGGGCTTCTGGGTCGTCGTCGGCCGCGTCCTGGAGCAGGGCCGCGGCGCGCAGCAGGAGGACGCCGGTGAGGCCTGCGCCGATGGCCGCCTCGGCCAGGGCCACGTCGATGGCGCCCAGGCGCACCCAGGCGAGCGCCAGGAGGAGGCCATAGACGATGAACAGGCTGACGCCGGTGAAGAGGGTGCGCGCGCCCGCCACCGCCCCGAAGGCTGCGCCGACGATGAGCGCGCAGAGCAGGGCGTCGAAGACGAGATCGAGCATCACAGAGGCCCCCTCAACGCTCGGCGGGGGCGTCGGCGGCCGGCCGCGGCGGCGCGGCGGTGCGGGCGATGAGCTGGCTCACCGTGGCCGAGGCCGCGAGAACCAGGAGCCAGATCAGGGCGAGCTTCAGCACCGTCCAGAGGTCCTGGGCCTGGAGGGCGGCGCCGGTGGCGATGAAGCCCAGGCCGAGATTGTCGGCCTTGGTCAGGGCGTGCAGGCGGGTGTGGACATCGGGCAGTCGCAGGAGCCCCGCCGTGCCCGCGGCGAAGAAGACGAGGCCGGCGATCAACAGGAGGATGGAGGCGATATTGACGATCACGGCTCGTTCTCCGGATCGCCGGCGCCGTCGCGGCTGACGCTCTTGACGAAGGCCACGGCGGCGAAGGCGGCCAGCAGGGCCAGCAGCAGGGCCACGTCGAGAATGGCCGCCTCGCCCTCGGCGACGAACAGCAGGACGAGGATGGCCACGCCGCCGGTGCCCACCAGCTGGGCGCCCATCATCCGATCGGCGCGGGTGGGGCCGGCCAGGATGCGCAGGAAGCTGACCGCGAGGCTGGCCAGGACCAGCAGGGCGGCGAAGGCGAAGATCTCAGTCATCGGCGGCCAGGCGGGCATAGCGCGCCTCCTCCTGCGCCAGCTGGCGGGCCACGGCGCGGTCGGTGTCGAGGCAATGGACCAGCAGGCCGTCGTCGCGTTCGCCCGCGCAGAGGGTGCCCGGCATCAGGGACAGGCCGCTGGAGAGCAGCACCCGCGGGGCGCCGGCGGGCAGGCGGGCGGGATGGACCACCCAGCCGGCCTTGAGCGGCATCGCGGGATGGAAGACCCGCCAGGCCACATCGGCGCCGCCCACCATGGAGCGCCACAGGAAGCCCGGCGCCAGGACCAGAAGGTGGGCCAGGCGCAGGGGCCATTCTTCGGCGGGCGCCAGGTGACGCCCCAGCGCCACGGCGCCGGCGGCCGCCAGCAGTCCGAAGATGAGGGCGTCGGGCTTGGCGCCGGTCAGGACCAGCCAGGCGCCGAAGAAGAGGGCGAACCGGCTGACCATCCGCAGTCGGCCACGGCTACGGGATGGGCGGGAAACCATGGTCTGAGAACGGGCCATGGCTCAGGCTGTTCCCGGCGATCGACCAGGGTCAAGTTCGGGCCGACCCTTAGGCGGGGTCGGCCTCACCGCCGGCGCCGGCGGGGGTGAGGATCAGGGTGCGGCCTTCCACGCGCCAGGTCTGCAGCTGGGAGAGGAAGTTCATGCCCAGCACGTCCACATCGCCCAGGGTGGGGGAGATGACGACCTTGAGGCCCTGGGCCTCGATGCCCTCCAGCGCGAGTTGCTGCACCACCCCGGCCTCGGCGCGGACGACGCCGTTGGCGGTGCGCAGGACGATGGGCAGGAGATTGGTCCCGCGCTCCACGCCGGCGGCCCGGGCGGTGGATTCGGACAGGGCGGTGACCGTGGCCCCGCTGTCCACCAGCATGCGGCGCTCCACCCCGTTCAGGCTGACCGTGGCCCAGAAGTGACCGTCCCGGGACATGGGGATGCGGACCTCGTCGCCGGCCACCTCCTGGCGGTCGATGCCCAGCTGGGCGGTGAGGCGCGAGAGGTTGGGGTCATAGGGGGCGTGCTGGAAGAGCACGAAGAGGGTGCCGGCCAGCAGGGCGAAGGAGAAGAGGCCGCGGAAGGCCGGCCCGACCTTGGGCAGGTTGAAGAGCACGATCAGGACGACGGCGGCGCCGGCGGCGTAGAGGGCCAGCTGGGGCCATTCGGGATTGGTCGAAAGGGGCATGACAGCGCAGTTAGCGCGCAGGCGCCGGTTTTGATCCTGGGCGGCGCGCGCGCCGGCTCAGACGGGGGTTTCCTGGCAGTCGGCGGCGAAGGCCCGCGCCATGTCCGGGGG
>NZ_DAIMHV010000235.1:0-2275 GCF_036723115.1 Phenylobacterium sp.
TGTAGTGCAGGCGCACGGTCTGGGCCTTGATGGTGATCCCGCGCTCGCGCTCGATCTCCATGGAGTCGAGCACCTGCTCCTTCATCTCGCGCTGGGTCAGGGCGCCGGTTTCCTGGATCAGGCGATCAGACAGGGTCGACTTGCCGTGGTCGATATGGGCCACGATGGAGAAGTTGCGGATGCGCGAAAGAGGCGTCGTCATGCGACGGGCTCTATCACATCCGGGCGAATGCGCGAGGGGCCGTGACGCCTCAGACCCCGCCGACGC
The DNA here is from genome assembly GCF_036723115.1 of Phenylobacterium sp. Classification (GTDB taxonomy): domain Bacteria; phylum Pseudomonadota; class Alphaproteobacteria; order Caulobacterales; family Caulobacteraceae; genus Phenylobacterium. The sequence goes on from NZ_DAIMHV010000235.1 coordinate 269, forward strand.
GCTGCGGTCGCACGCTGACCCTGGCCAGCACGTGCTCGGCATAGGCCGGGCGGCGGGCCAGCCGCCGATACCAGGCCTGGAGGTTTTCCAGGGGCGGCGCGGGCAAGGACTCCGGGACGCGGAACCACCGGTGGACGATCACGCCGAGCGCCAGATCGGCGACCGTGAGGCGCTCGCCCATCAGATAGTCGCGCCCCGCCAGGCGTTGTTCGGCCGGCTGCAGCACCAGGGCGGCGTCGCGCAGGCTTCGGGCGATGTCGTCGAGGTCAGGAGACTCGCGACGATAGGCCGTGCGAACCGCCCCCACCGCCCGGCCGGCCGCCGCCGACCAGTCCATCCAGGCCTGGGCCCGCCACCGCTCGCGGCCCGTCGGCCACAGGCCCGCCTCGGGATGGCGCTCGGCGAGCCACCCGATGATCGCGCCAGATTCCCAGAGGCTGAAGCCGTCCTCCAGGGTGATGGCGGGAATTCGGCCGGTCGGACTGATCGCCCGGAAGGCGGGGTCGTCATTGCCGCCGAAGGCGCCGCCCCAATCTTTCCGGGCCCAGGCCGCGCCCACCTCGCCCAGGGTCCACATGACCCGCGCCGTCGCCGAGGAATCGGCCCGCCCCCAAACCGTGATCATGACGTCCTGATTCTCCCTGGCGCATCCGGTCCATAGGCGCGGCCCGCGACGATCCGCCGACACGGCGCAGGGTCGACGCCCCACAAGGCGCGCCCTTGTCGGCGAGGGCGAACAGCGTTCGAAGGTAGGCTATGACGTCATCGAGACGGCTTGATCGACCAGAAGGAGAGCAGCTCCGATGAACGGCCTTTGGGAGCGCATCGCCTACTTCTTCGATTCCAACGCCCTCAATCCCCACGGCATCTGCCTGATGTGGCGACCGGAGTTGATCTGGACCCACGCCATTTCCGACGTTCTGATCGGGCTCGCCTACTTCTCCATCCCGCTGGCCCTGGGGGTCTTCCTCTGGCATCGCCGGGACGTGCGGTTCAGCTGGGCGATCTGGATGTTCGTCGCCTTCATCATGCTGTGCGGGGTGACCCACTTCATGATGGTCTGGACCCTTTGGAACCCGGACTATGGGATCGAGGCCCTGATCAAGGCGGGCACGGCCGCCGTCTCGGTGGTCACCGCCTTCGCCCTCTGGCCGCTGCTGCCGCGGGTGATCGCCCTGCCCTCGCCCACCGAGCTGGAACGGCGGATCGCCGAGCGCGACCAGGCCCTGGCCGAACTGCGCGCGGCCATGGACACCATGGTGGAGATGCGCGAGCACGAAGCCCGTCAGAAGCTGTTGCTGGACGAGCTGAACCACCGGGTGAAGAACACCCTGGCCTCGGTGCAGTCCATCGCCGTCCAGACCCTGAACGCCGAACAGGAGCCCAAGGCCGCCAAGGCCACCTTCGTGGACCGGCTGATGGCGCTGTCGGCCACCCACAACCTGCTGGTCAAGCACAGTTGGGAAGGCGCCTCTTTCGCCGAGCTGGTGCAGGCGAGCCTGGATCACTATGGCCAGCCCTACAGCCTTGAGGGGCCGGACCTCGCCATGGCGCCCAACACCGCGGTGACCCTGGGCATGGCCCTGCACGAACTGGCCACCAACGCCGTGAAATACGGCGCCTGGTCGGGCGGCGGGCGGGTGAGCCTGACCACCGAGTTCCAACCGGCCCGGGACGAGGTGATCATCCGCTGGCGGGAGACCGGCGGCCCCCCTCGCCAGGATACGCCCGGCCAGGGCTTCGGATCGCGCCTGCTCAAACAGGGCGTGGCCGGCGACCTGGGCGGAACCGTGAGCCTGGACTTCGCCGCCACCGGACTGGTCTGCGAAATCCGCGCGCCGGCCGGTCAGAGATTGACACCCCGCGCGGCGGCCTGACCCTGGCCGCCGGTCACCATCGACGCCTGGAGCGCCAGGCGCGACCCTCAAGACCCCGAACCGCCGGAGTACCCCGCCCGTGAAATTCGTATCCTCCTTCAGCCTCTATGTTCTGGGCGGCCTGGTGGCC
>NZ_DAIMHV010000236.1:0-2249 GCF_036723115.1 Phenylobacterium sp.
GCCAGGCCGATCGCCATGTTCGAATAGCCGCAGAAGTCGAAGTAGATCTGCAGGGTGTACGCCCAGGCGCCCAGCCAGGCGGCCGTGGCGGTGAGCGCGGTCCCCTCCAGGCCGAACGCATGGTCGGCCAGCGCCGCCACCGTGTTGGCCACCAGCACCTTCTGGGCGAGGCCCACGATGAAGTACTGCACGCCCAGGCCGATGTGACCGCTCTTGCGGCGGTCGGCGTGCATCTCGTCGCGGATGTCGGCGTAGCGGACGATGGGCCCGGCGATCAGGTGCGGGAACATCAGGATGTAGGCGGCGAAGCGCAACGGGTCGCGCTCCACCTTCACCGTGCCGCGATGGACGTCCACGACGTAGCTGACCAGCTGGAACGTGAAGAAGGAGATGCCCAGCGGCAGGGTCGTCTCGATCGCCGGCAGCGGGTCGCCCGGCAGGGCCGTGTTGAGGTTCGCCGCGATGAAGCCGGCGTACTTGAACCAGGCCAGGACGGCGAAGTCGGCGACGACCAGGCTCACGAGCAGGGCGAGCCGTCCGCGGGGGGTCTTCGCGGCGGCTATGGCCAGCGAGCCCGCGTAGTTCAGGGCGATCAGCCCGCCCAGCAGGAAGACGTAGGCGCCCTCCCCCCAGACGTAGAAGGCGGCGCTGCCGACCAGGAGGGCTCCCGCGCGCCAGCCCGATGCGTAGTAGCCCACCAGGAAGACCGGCAGGAAATAGAAGATGAAGATGACCGAACTGAAGACCATCCGCCGCCCCCCGACGCCGGATCCCTAGGATTTGGGCGCCGGCGTGGGGGCCTGATCTGCGGCGGGCGCCGCCACGGCCGGGTCGGCCGGCGGCGGGTTCGGGTTTTCCGCGATGGCCACCTGGTGGATCACGAAGCGGCCGCCGGGGCGGTCCTCGATGTCCAGGCGGATCTGGTCGATCATCGATTGGGTCCAGTCGGGACCGCCCTGCGCCTGGCGGCGCATGTCGTAGACCAGGGTGACGGTCTCGTTGAGCTTGGGCGCCTCGTTGTCCACGGGCTTGCCGAGCCAGCTGATCCCCTCGCCGTGGGCGGCGGTGGAATAGTAGAGCGCGCCGTCCCAGGCTTCGCCCGCGCCCACGCGGGTGAGGCGCACGATCACGAGCGGATACTGGCCGCCGGGGATCGCCAGGCCGCGCGGCGAGCGGACCGTGGGATCGGCGATGGTGACGGCGAGCCCCTGGCCATCGGCGGGCGCCAGCTGGCTGCCCACGCCCGTGAAGCCGTCGGTGGAGCCGTCGAACGTCCAGAGCTTGGCCGTGCGAAGGGGAACGCCGCCCATTTCAAACGCGCCGGCGGTGGGGTTCCAACGCACCGAAGCCGCCCGCTCCGTCGCCGGCGCGGCCGGACCGGCGGCCGCGGGGGCCGCAGGCGTCTCGGCCTTGCGGTCGCACGAGGCGAGGAGGACGGCGGCGAGGCTCAGGACGATCAAGCCGGATTTCACGAAGGGCTCCTCTGGACGAGCGGAATCATCGTGCGGTCTAGCATGCCGCGACGCTACGCCGCCACGCCCCGCCATGGCCAAAAAAAAAGGCCGCGCCGTTGCGGGCGCGGCCAGTTCATAGGGAGGAAACGCCCCGAAGGGCGAGATCCACTTTCACGCTGCAGCGCACAAAATCAAGTGAAATTTCATCTGAAGTGGAATTCCTGCGACATCCTGTCCTAGGCCACCCAGTCGCGGCGCAGCCGCAGCGCGGCCAGCCCGAACAGGGCGGCGCTGAGCACATAGAAGCCCAGGCCCGAATAGATGGCGTAGCGCAGAGCTTCGGCCCCGAACCGCGGGGTCAGCGCGTCGGAGACCGCGCCGAAGAACCAGGTGCCGAGTCCCAGGCCGATGAGGTTGTTCACGAACAGGAAGCAGGCCGAGGCGGTGGACCGCTGCGCCGCTGGAACCAGGTGCTGCACTGCAGTGATGACCGGCCCGAGCCAGACCAGGTTCAGGCCCGTCGGGATCAGGAACAGTACGAAGGCCACGGGCAGGCTGGTCGCCTGGACGGCCATGAAGAAGCACGGAAGCGCGATCAGGAAGGCCACGGCCGGGACGAGCAGATAGGCCTGCGGCCTCGCCTGCCCCAGCCGGTCGCCGAGCCAGCCGCCCGCCCAGACGCCGAGCACACCGCCCACCAGGGTCATCGAGCCCAGGAATAGAGAGCGGTCCACCAGGCCCATGCCCAGGCTGCGCTCGAAGAAGGACGGCAGCCAGAAGGCGACCCCATAGCCG
>NZ_DAIMHV010000237.1:0-2238 GCF_036723115.1 Phenylobacterium sp.
TCTCGGCGTCCAGGTGGTTGGTGGGCTCGTCCAGCAGCAGCATGTCGGGCTTGGACAGCAGCAGGCGGGCCAGGGCCACGCGGCGCTTCTCACCGCCTGACAGCTTGTCCACCGGCCAGTCGTTGGGCGGGCAGCGCAGGGCGTCCATGGCCATCTCGATGCGTGAGTCGATGTCCCAGAGATCACCGGCGTCCAGCTTTTCCTGGAGGGCGGTCATCTCCTCCATCAGCTCGTCGGAATAGTCCTCGCCCAGCTTGGCGGCCACGGCGTTGTACTGATCGAAGATTTTCTTCTCTTCGCACCAGGAGATGACATTGCCCCACACGTCCAGCTGGTCGTCGAGCTGGGGCTCCTGCTCGAGATAGCCCATCTTGGTGCCTTCGGCGGCGCGGGCTTCGCCGGAAAACTCCGTGTCGATTCCGGCCATGATCTTCAGCAGGGTCGACTTACCCGAGCCGTTGACCCCCACCACGCCGATCTTGGCGTCCGAATAGAAGGACAGCCAGATGTTCTCGAACACCTTCTTGTTGCCGGGATAGGCCTTGGTCAGGCCCTGCATCTGAAAAATGTACTGCTGCGCCATGGGTGTCGCTGCGCCCGCCTTGAAGGATTGTGGGATGTGGGAATTTTCGAACGCAGATAGCCCCCCGCGCCGAAAGGCGCAATGACCCCGCCGGCTGCGGGCTGGAGCGGGGCAAGCTCCACCCTGGGAACGACCTGACGCGCCCGCGCATTCATCTCCTCGAACGGCTGGACCTGTCCCGGCCCCCAAAACCTAGGAGATTCAGATGCATAAGGATCAAGTGGAAGGCGGCATGAAGGATGCCAAGGGCAAGCTCAAGGAAGGCGTCGGCAAGATGACCGGCAATGAGCGCATGCAGGCCGAAGGCAATGTGGACCAGGCCGAAGGCAAGGTTCAGAAGACGGTCGGCAATGTGAAGGAAGGCGTCCGCGACGCCCTCAAGAACTAGGGTCGACCCGCCTTTGATCGTGAAAACGCCGCCCCGAGGGGCGGCGTTTTTGCGTCAGGGCCTACCGCAGGCCACGCCGCGGCGGCGGCAGGGGCGCGGGCGCGAAGGGCTGGGGCGGACCATAGCTCTGATAGGCGCGATCATAGCCGTCATAGGCCCAGCCATATCCGTCCCCGTAAGGGGCGCCCGACAGCTCCATGGGCGAGGCGAAAAGGCCATAGGGCGCCTGGCGCGCCGGCTGGCAATAGAGCCCCTGGCCATAGCCATAGGGATCGCACGCATCCGAGGCATAGAGGTGGTTGGGCTGCAGGGTCGGCCGCGTCTGGCCCTCGAACAGCAGGCCGCCGCGGGGACCGCCGAAGCGGTTGTACTCGATCACCGGGGCGCCACCGGCGAAATAGCCGCCATATTCGTCCCCCCAGACCGCCGACTCGCGCACCGCCACCTCGCCCCAGTCGGAGATGATGCCCCGCCGGGCGCGGATGCGGCTGCGCACCAGGTCGAGCCGCGCGCCGCGGTCCACATAGACGCCGGTGATGAAGCCGCCGATATAGCTGTTGCGAACCACCAGCTTGCCGCCGCCGCTGCGCAGGCCGCGAACGGTGACGCCCGTGGAGCCCGGCAGGCTCCCACCCTCGGCGATGACGCCCACCTGGGTCAGCCGGCTCTCGCCGGCGGCCGGCGTGATGTCCAGGCCGCGGGTGTCGGCGGCGATCCTCACCCGGGTGAAGTCCAGGGTCGCTGTATCGGCCAGGACGGCGGCGTCGTTGCTGCGCGCCTCGATGGTGGTGTCACGCGCCACCAGCCGGCCGCCAGAGGCGAAGATCGCCACCGCCTCGCCCGAATAGCGGACATAGCTGCCCACCAGGGCCACCTCGGCGTCCACGGCCTCGATGCAGGCGCTGCGCCCGCCCTGGCCTGACTCGATCACCAGGTCGCGGAGCTCCACCCCGCGGGTTCCAGGCGCCACCCGGATGCAGGGCGCCCCGGCCGCCGGCGCCAGACGGGCGGGCTGGGCCTCGCCCCCGCCGAAGGCCGGCGCCCCCTCCCCCACGATGGTCACGGGCCGGTCAATATAGAGGGTTTCGCGGCAGACCCCGCCCCGGGCGCGGACGAAGAGCACCCCGCCATCGGCCAGGGCCCAGAGGGCGTCGGACAGGGGATAGGGCCCCAGAGCCGGATCGGCGCAGTCCACCACCACGCTGGAGAGGTAACCCCCCTGCGGCGCATAGGGGCCATAGGGCCTGGGCGGCCGATGGGGCGGGCG
>NZ_DAIMHV010000238.1:0-2218 GCF_036723115.1 Phenylobacterium sp.
GGCTGGGCCAGGGCCGAACCCGCCGCCAGGCCCGCGAAAACGAGGGCGAGCGCGCCCCGATACATCCGCCCATCCATGCCGTTTCCTCCGAAGCGCCCCCTCGTTGGGGGCAGCTAAACGGGTCGGGGCCTGAGAGGCAATGCGGCTTGGCCCCAGAACTCGGCCTGCCCCAGGGGCGCCCGCGACGCCTCAGAGCTTGCGAGGCGGCCAGGGAATGAAGGCCGAGGTGCGGCGGATATAGTCGGCATAGGCCGGGCGTCGGTTCTCCATGCCCTTTTCCACCGTGGGCGCGCCGCTGCCCTTGGTGAGGAGCAGGGTGATCAGAACCGGCCCCAGGATGGACCAGGCGCCGAGCGGCGTCTCCACGGCCACGAGATAGAGGCCCCACCAGAGGCAGGCGTCGCCGAAATAGTTGGGATGGCGGCTGTAGCGCCACAGACCCTTGTCCATCACCTGGCCCTTGTTGGCGGGGTCGGCCTTGAACCTTGCCAGCTGGCGGTCGGCGATGGCTTCGAAGACGAGGCCGAAGAGCGCCAGGGCGGCGCCCAGGACGCCGATCAGGCCCAGGGGCTGCGGCTCGCCCAGCTGACCCAGCTGGACGGGCAGGGCGACGATGAGCTGCAGCGGAGCCTGGGGGGCGAAGATGATCACCAGCGCGGACAGGGGGAAGCTCCAGCCCCGGCGGTCCTGCGCGTCGGCCAGCATCTCCTCATAGCGCCGCTCCCTGCCGTGTCGCCGCCAGCGGGCGAACAGGTGGCCCCCAAGGCGCGCGGCCCAGGCGGTGGCCGCCAGGGCCAGGATCCAGCCGTGGGGTCCGACGGCCCCGCCGCTCGCGGAGTGGGCCGCAAGGCTGGTCCAGGCCAGCAGGGCCATGCCTGTGGGCCACCAGGCGTCGATGAAGCTCACATCGCGCAGACGCAGCGACACCGCCCAGAGCAGGCCGAAGGCCAGGATCAGCACAAGGGCGTTGAGCGCGAGCAGAAGCCAGATGGACAAGCAGGACCTCCCAGGCGTGAACCCTTGAGCTACGTCGCGATCGCGCCTGGGGATGCGTCCTCCTCGTCGCTGAGGACCGCAGCCACGGCCATGTCGGCGGTCACATTGCCCACGGTGCGGAAGATGTCGGGGATGACTTCCACGGCGATCAGCAGGGCCAGGATGTCGATGGGCGCGCCCAGGGCCAGGCAGATGGGGGCCATGCTGGCGAAGAAGGAGATCTGTCCCGGCAGGCCCACCGTGCCGATGCTGACCGCCAGGGCCACGGCGATGGCGGCGGCGATCTGGCCCGGATGCGGCTCCAGTCCGTAGAGATGCACGATGAAGAAGGCCACGGCGAGATTGGCCACCGGACTGGTCATGCGGAAGACGGCCACCGCCAGGGGCAGGACCACCCCTGTCACCCGCGATGAGGCGCCCATGACGTCCCGGCTGCGCTCGATCATGGCCGGCAGGCAGGCGAGCGAGCTCTGGGTGCTGAAGGCCAGCACCTGGACCGGGGCGGCGGCGCGGGCGAACAGGCCCAGGTCCCGCCCCCGCAGCAGGGCGACCAGACCATAGGGCAGAAGAAGCGCGCCGGCCGCCACCAGCGAGACCATGGCCACATACTGGGCCAGCACGCCGGCCGCCCCCAGGCCCGCCCGCAGACCGATGCCCAGGGCGAGGGCGAAGACGCCGACCGGGGCGGCGAGCAGCACCCAGCGGACGATGACGATCATCGTTTCTGCGATGGCCCGGAAGGCGCTGATGAGCGGGGTGCGCAGTTCGCCTGGCAGGCGCGTGGCCGCAAAGCCGAAGATCAGGCCGAACACCACCAGCTGCAGGATGGCGTCCTCCGCTGCGGCGCGGATCGGGTTGGCCGGCGCCAGCGAGGGCAGCCACTGGGCGAAGGTGGTGTAGGTGGCCTCCACCGCCCCGCCCGGTGCGGCTGCGGTCAGCGCCGCGGCCCCGGCGGCGGGGGCGGGCCACAGGGCCAGAAGCGCGCTCATGGCCCCCACCCCGTAGAGGGCCGCGCCGAACAGCACGATGGCGAAGAAGAGCGAGGCCCGCGCCGCCAGCCGGCCCGTGGAGGCCGCGTCCGCCGCCGACGCCGCCCCCGTCACCAGCAGGGAGAAGACCAGGGGAATGATGGTCATGCGCAGGGCGTTCAGCCACAGGGCGCCGACCGCCTCCACCCCGCCGGCCAGGGTGCTCAACCCCGGATGGTCGGTCGCCCCCACCG
>NZ_DAIMHV010000239.1:0-2188 GCF_036723115.1 Phenylobacterium sp.
CCCCAGCCGCCATGCTGCGCCCCGCCCGGTCACGGGGTGAAGGTTCCGCCGGTCAATGTGGTGGTGGCGCCCACGGTGGTTGTGAACGCCAGCGCCAGCGCCACGGCGGTGGCCGGCGCCTCGGCCCGCGGCGGCGCCGGCGGTGGAACCACGGTCTATTATGGCGGCGGAGGCGGCGGCGGATACTATTCGCCGCCCGTCGCCAGCGGCGTCATTCAGGGGCTCAATGTGGAAGGCGCCCGCCGCGCCCGTCGCGTGGCCTATGAGGCCACTCGCACCCGCACCCGCAAGGTGGTGATCCAGGCGGTCTGCATCGACGACCGCCAGACGCCTCATCCCGCCGCCCAGCTGTTTCCCGAGCGCGATGTGCGCGACCTCTATGACGGCGAGCTCTATCGCTGTGTCGCCGGCGCCCGTCTGCAGGTGACCATCGCCGAATTCCTCGGCCAGATCGACTTCTCCGGCGGTCAGACCCTGGTCTGCGCCAAGAACGAGGCCCTCTATCACGCGCCGGGCGGCCAGGTGACTTGCCGGCCGCAGAAGCCCGCGCGCGACTGCAACGAACGCTCCCTGCTTCGCCGTTTCGGCGCCGGGGTGAAGGTGCTGACCATGGTGGCTACCGAGACCTACACCGCCTATCGCGAGGAAGAGGAGGTGGTTTCTGAATCGGCCTCCATGAGCTTCAGCCTCGATGGCGGCGTCGGCGGGGTCGTTTACTGAGGCCCAGGGCCTGCGAGAGATAGGCGCACGAAAAAGGGCGGCTCCTGGCGGAGCCGCCCTTTCACGTTGGTGACGGTGTCGGCGGGCGCCGACGGGCGTCTCTTACATGCCGACGCGATCGGCGGCGTTGTCGGTGGCCTCGGCGGCGTTGTCGGCCGCGGCCTCGGCGTTGCGGGCCACGGCGTCAGCGGCCGCGGCCGAGCTTTCCGCGGCCTGGTTCGCCGCCCGCTGAGCGCTGTCGGCGGCGCTGGCCACCACGGCCTCGGCGCGGCCGGCGTCGCGGGCCATTTCCAGGTCGGCGTCATTGGCGCCGCCGTTGCTGAACAGGAAGACGAGGCCGACGATGGCGACGATGGCCACCAGGCCCGCCACCCACCAGCCGGCGTAACCGCCGCTCTTATGCACCACTTCGCGGGTGGCTGGGGGCGGATCGCGGCGTTCGGTATTGGGGTCGTAGGTCATTGGGTTTCTCTCTCCTCAGGCCGGCATGGCGAAGCCATCGCCGATCGGGCAGGGAAACGCCGGTATGTTTCACACGGTTCCAGCCGCGCCGCCGCGGCGGATAACAAGGGTCGTCCAGGCGTCACGGTTGATCCGGCGCACCAGGACGAAGCCCCGCGAGCGATAGGCCGCCAGGACCCGGCGGGCCTGGACCCTCAGCAGACCCGACAGAATGGCCGTGCCGCCAGGCGCCAGCGCGCCCTTGATGTCCTGGGCCAGCATGACCAGCGGGGCGGCCAGGATGTTGGCGAACACTAGGTCATAGGGAGCGTGCTGGCGCACAAGCCGGTGTCCGAGCCCCGAGGCGTGGACGAAGCGGGCCTGGGCCTGGTTCAGGCGGGCGTTCTCCCGGGCGATGCGCACCGAGGGCCGGTCGATATCGGTGCCCACCGCCACGGGTGAGCCGGTCTTGGCCGCGGCGATGGCCAGCACGCCCGTTCCCGCCCCCACGTCCAGCACCCGGGCGAAACGGCGCACCTTCAGCAGGGCGTCATAGGCCAGAAGGCAGCCCACCGTCGTGCCATGGTGGCCGGTGCCGAAGGCTGCTCCGGCCTCGATCCGCAGGTTGACGGCGTTGACCGGGGCCAGACCCCGGTCGTGCGCCCCATAGATGAAGAACCGCCCGGCGCGCACGGGCGGCAGGCCTGACAGGGCCATGGCCAGCCAGTCGGCGTCGGCCAGGACCTCCGTCGCCGTCACCAGGGTGGGAAAGCCCGCCAGCGTCTCCCGCAGGGCGTCGGCCTCTTCGGTGGTGGTGGGAAAGGCGTCGATCCGCCAGATGTCGCGATCCTCGTCCTCTTCCAGGATGGAATAGGTCGCCCCTTCGAGCAGAGGGTGGCGATCGATGGCCTCGGCGGCGGCTTCGGCGTCGGCGCGGGGGCCGCGGGCGATGATCTGGACGGCGTCTTCGGTCATGCGCCTCCTCTAGAGCGCGCGCCGAAAACAGGGAACCGGTTATCGGACCGAT
>NZ_DAIMHV010000240.1:0-2176 GCF_036723115.1 Phenylobacterium sp.
CCGCCGGCCTATGAGGCCCGGCAGTTCGTGGTCTACTTCCCGTTCGATCAGTACATCCTGACGCCGGAAGCCCAGGCCGTGGTGTCGGAAGCCGCCAACTACGCCCGCAACGGCAACGCCGCCCGCGTGGTGGTGGTCGGCCACACCGACTCCTCCGGTTCGGCCGCCTACAACGTCCGCCTGTCGGAACGTCGCGCCAAGGCCGTGGCCGACCAGCTGGTGAGCCTGGGTGTCAACCAAGGCGCCCTGCAGGTCGACTGGAAGGGCGAGAGCCAACTGGCTGTCCCCACCGGCGACGGTGTGAAGGAACCGCTGAACCGCCGCTCGACGATCGACATCAACTTCTGATTTCGATCCCGGCGATCAGCCGAACGATGGGAGCCCGGCCGCAAGGCCGGGCTCTTTTCGTTGGCGGCTCAGCCCCAGATCAGGATCCAGAGGCCGATGGCGGCGAACGCCCCGGCGGCCACCATGCGGATCAGCTTCAGGGGAAGGCGGGTGGCCGCGGCCTCGCCGATCAGCACGGCCGGCGCATTGGCCAGCATCATGCCAAGGGTGGTGCCGGCGGTGACCAGGGCCACCTGTTGGAACTGGGCGCCCAGGGCGGCCGTGGCCACCTGGGTCTTGTCTCCCATCTCGACGAAGAAGAAGGCCACGGCCGTGGTCCAGAAGACCGAGCCGGCGCGGACCTTCTGAGGCGCCTCGTCCTCGTCCAGGCGGTCGGGGATCAACGCCCAGGCGGCGAAGGCCAGGAAGAGGCCGCCCAGCACCCACTTCATCCAGGGCCCCTGCAGCCAGGCGCCGGCCACGGCGCCCAGGCCCGCGGCCAGGGCGTGGTTGGCCAGGGTGGCCACAAGGATTCCGGCCAGTATGGGCCAGGGCGCGCGGAAGCGGGCGGCCAGCACGAGGGCGAGCAACTGGGTCTTGTCGCCGATCTCGGCGACCGCCACCAGTCCGGTGGACATCAAAAAGGGTTCCAAGAGTCACGTCCAGGCGGGGTCGGTCGGCGCATACCCATGGCTATCCGCGCCGCCGACCCCGCATGATCGACGCGCGAAAGCCAAAGGTCTCGCCAAGCCCCATCGCCGGATACGCCATGCGCCGCGGGCCAAGACCCAAGCCGCAAGTCTGTTGACGCATCCCCCGCTGAACGCCGCGGGCGGCTACTCCCCAGTGACAGTCGATGGCTTTAGTCTCCGCCGTGCGCAAAGGCAAGGCGCCGGCCTCCGCATCGCCTGCCCGTCGTTTTGGCGCCCGGCAGACCGGGAGGCAGGGCGAATTGTCACAGTCTCGTGAGCACCTCCGCCTCCGGGGTCCGCCAAAGTCTTGTGGTTCGGCCTCGGGCCGGTTTGCGTTAACCTCTCGTTTACGAAAAAGCCTGGGGGCGAACCGCCGCACCCCGTTGACGAGTCATTAGCCTCTGTGCCCCCATATTGTGGTGCCTCGGGCTGGGGCAGCTACTACATATAGCGGGTCGGGCGGTTGGGGATGGTGGTCCTTGAAGCCCCTGAAATGTATGGGTTTTGGCCATGAGCGGCAGTGAAGCGGCGATGTTGAAGGTTTCCGAGGCGGCGGCTGCGACGCAAAACCGCCCCGAGCGGCCTCAGCTGCAGCTGGTGCGCAAGGTGGAGATCGACCGCAGTCGCGACGCTCTGCTGACGGAGTTCGGCAAGACGACGCTGGAGGATCGCTACCTGCTGGCCGGCGAGTCCTATCAGGACATGTTCGCCCGGGTGGCCACCGCCTTCGCCGACGACGCCGACCACGCCCAGCGGATCTACGACTACATCTCCAACCTCTGGTTCATGCCGGCCACGCCCGTGCTGTCCAATGGCGGCGCCGATCGTGGCCTGCCCATCTCCTGCTTCCTGAACGCGGTGCGCGACAGCCTGGAGGGCATCCAGGGGGTGTGGAACGAGAATGTGGCGCTCGCCTCCAACGGCGGGGGCATCGGCACCTATTGGGGCGGGGTCCGCTCCATCGGCGAGAAGGTCAAGGGCGCGGGCCAGACCAGCGGGATCATCCCCTTCATCCGGGTCATGGACTCCCTCACCCTCGCCATCAGCCAGGGCTCGCTCCGCCGCGGCTCGGCGGCGGTCTATCTCGACATCCATCATCCGGAGATCGAGGAGTTCCTCGAGATCCGCAAGCCGTCGGGCGACTTCAACCGCAAGTC
>NZ_DAIMHV010000241.1:0-2145 GCF_036723115.1 Phenylobacterium sp.
ATGAGCCGTCCGTTCCTGAAGATGAACGGGCTCGGCAACGACTTCGTCGTGGTCGAGGCCCGGGACCAGCCCTTCGAGCCCACCGCCGAAGAGGTGCGCGCCATCGCCGATCGCGAGCGCGGGATCGGCTGCGACCAGCTGGTTTCCATCGCCCCCTCCACCCGGGGCTTCGACGCCCGGGTGCGGTTCTGGAACGCCGACGGCGAGGAGGTGGGCGCCTGCGGCAACGGAACCCGCTGCGTGGGTTGGCTGATCATGCAGGCCTCCGGCAAGGACGAGGCGGTCATGGAGGTGAGCGGCCGCCGCCTGGTGGCCCGCCGGGCCGGCGACCATCTGGTCAGTGTCGACATGGGCGAGCCGGGCCTGGGCTGGCAGGACATCCCCCTGGCCGAACCCATGGACACCCGGGGCGTCGAGCTGCAGGTCGGACCCATCGACGCGCCCCTGCTGCATACGCCAGGCTGCGTCTCCATGGGCAATCCGCACGTGGTCTTCTTCGTGGACGACATCGAGACCGCCCCGGTGCGCGAGGTCGGCCCGATGATCGAGCACCACCGCCTGTTTCCCGAGGCCGTCAATGTGGGCTTCGCCCAGGTCAAGGCCCGCGACCATATCCGGCTGCGCGTCTGGGAACGGGGGGCGGGCCTGACCAAGGCCTGCGGCACCGGCGCCTGCGCCGCCCTGGTGGCCTGCGCCCGGCGCGGCCTGACCGGGCGCAAGGCGCGGCTGGAGCTGGACGGCGGCGACCTGACCATCGAATGGCGGGAAGACGACGGCCATGTGATCATGACCGGCCCGGCCAGCATCGACTTCACCGGAACCCTGCCGTGAGCGACCCTCTGGATGAGGCGGCTCCGGCGGCCTTGGCGGCCGACGGGGTGGAGGTCGTCACCTTCGGCTGTCGGCTGAACGCCTATGAGAGCGAGGTCATCCGCGCCCGGGCGGGCGAGGACGGCCTGACCGGGGCCATCGTCTTCAACACCTGCGCGGTGACGAACGAAGCCGTGCGCCAGGCCCGCCAGGCCATCCGCAAGGCCCGCCGCGAGCGCCCCGAGGCCCGTCTCATCGTCACCGGCTGTGCGGCCCAGATCGATCCCGCCGCCTTCGCCGCCATGGACGAGGTGGACCTGGTCCTGGGCAACGCCGAGAAGAGCGCGCCCGGTGCCTATCTGGATCGGCCCGCCGAGGGCAAGGTCCGCGTCAACGACATCATGAGCGTGCGCGAGACCGCCGGCCACCTCATCGACGGCCTGAAGGACCGGGCGCGGGCCTATGTGGAGGTGCAGAACGGCTGCGACCACCGCTGCACCTTCTGCATCATCCCCTATGGCCGGGGAAACTCCCGCTCCGCGCCCGCCGGCGAGGTGGTGGAGCAGGTCCGCCGCCTGGCCGCCGAGGGCTATGCCGAGGTGGTGCTGACCGGCGTGGACGTCACCAGCTGGGGCGCCGACCTGCCGGGCGCGCCGACGCTGGGCCAGCTCGTGGGCCGCATCCTGCGGCTGGTTCCGGCCCTGCCCCGGCTGCGGCTGTCGTCCATCGACGCGGCCGAGATCGACCGCGACCTCCTGCGCCTGTTTGCCGAGGAAGAGCGGCTGGCGCCCTATCTGCACCTGTCCCTGCAGGCCGGCGACGACATGATCCTCAAGCGCATGAAGCGCCGCCACAGCCGGGCCGACGCGCTGCGTCTTGTGGAGGAGGTGCGGGCCGTTCGCCCTGACGTGGCGTTCGGCGCCGACCTGATCGCCGGTTTCCCCACCGAGACCGAGGCCATGTTCGCCAACACCCTGGCCCTGGTGGAGGAGGCGGGTCTCGCCTTCCTGCACGTCTTTCCCTTCAGCCCCCGTCCGGGCACGCCGGCCGCGCGCATGCCTCAGCTGGCGCGCGCGGTGGTCAAGGCCCGGGCCGCGACCCTGCGCCAGGCCGGCGAGGCGGCCCTGTCACGGCACCTGGACCGCCAGGTGGGCCGGACGGTGGACGCCCTGGTGGAGCGACCCGGGATCGCGCGCGCGCCGGACTTCACCGAGATCGCTTTTGAAGGCGCTGCCCCTGTGGGCCAGATCGCCCAGCTCCAGATAACCGGTCATGCCGGCGGCAAGGCGAAGGCCGCCGTTCTCGCCCCCCTGGCCGCGGAATAGGGCCGCGGAA
>NZ_DAIMHV010000242.1:0-2142 GCF_036723115.1 Phenylobacterium sp.
CGACGATAGCGAGGAACGCCCCCGTCGCGACTTCAAGCCGGACTTCAAGGCCGGCCCCAAGAGCGCACCCAAGACCGGCTTCAAGGGGCCGCCCAAGGGCGGCGCCAAGGACGGCTACAAAGACGGTTACAAGAGCCCGCCCAAGGGCGGCGCCAGGGACGGCTTCAGGGCCGGCCCGAAATCCGGCAAGCCGTTCAAGGGACCCAAGCGTCCCCGGGACTGAGCCGGCGCTTCCCGGCCTCAGCCGCCTAGCGCCGGGCCCTTATAGTCATCGCGCAGGTCCTTCTTGAGGACCTTGCCGATGTGGCTGCGCGGCAGGGTGTCCATGAAGACGAGGTCGGCCAGGCGTTGGGTCTTGCCGACCCGGGCGTTCATCCAGGCCTTCAGTTCCTCGGCCGAGATGGCGCGACCGGGGCGCAGGGTGACATAGGCCACCGGCGTCTCGCCCCACTTGTCGGACGGCACGCCGACCACGGCCGATTCCAGCACGTCGGGGTGCTTGCCAAGCTCGAGCTCGAGGTCCGACGGATAGATGTTGAAGCCGCCGGAGATGATCATGTCCTTCTTGCGGTCCATGAGCGTCAGGAAACCGTCCTCGTCGAAACGGCCCACATCGCCGGTGCGGATGAAGCGCAGGCCCTCGGGGCTGTACCATTCGGCGTCACGGGTCTTGCCCGGCTGGTTGTGGTAGCCGACCATCATGGCGCCGGACCGGCCCACCACCTCGCCCACATGGCCCTGGGGGACTTCCTTGCCGTCCTCGTCGATGAGGCGGATATCGTGGCCATTCATCGGCTTGCCCACGGTGTGGAGCTTGTCCGGATGCTCATGCGCCACCAGCATGCAGGAGCCGCCGCCCTCGGTCATGCCGTAGAACTCGATCAGGCCGCCGGGCCAGCGCTTGAGCACATCCGCCTTCACCTCAGGGGCGAAGGGCGCCGAGGTGGAGAATTTCAGCACGTAGCTCCCGAGGTCATAGGTGTCGAAATCCGGCCGCTCCATGATCCGACGGTACTGGACCGGCACCAGCATGGCGTGGGTGGCGCGGTGCTTCTGCGACAGCTTCAGGAAGGCTTCGGCGTCGAACTTGGGCATCAGCACCGCCGTGCCGCCATTGCCGAGCGTGGGCAGGAAGCTGACCAGGGTGGTGTTGGAATAGAGCGGGGTGGAGATCATGGTGACGGAGTCCACCGAATAGATCCCCCGCCGGACCTGGCCCCAGCGCATGGCGTGAGGCTGGACGATCCCCTTGGGCGCGCCCGTGGTGCCCGAGGAATAGATGATGTTGAAGGGGTCGTTGGGCTCCACCATCACCGAGGCGGGCTGGGCGCCCGCCTCCGCCAGCCAGTCCTCGAAGGGCTGTCCGACATCGGACCCGTCCAGGGCGATGAGCCGGGCGCTGATGTCGCCCGCCACCCCGGCCAAGGCCTGGGCCACGGCCTTGTCCACGAAGAACAGCCTGGAGCCGCAGTCCTTGAGCATCATGACGAGGCTCTCGGGGCTGGAGGACGGCGCCAGCGGCGCGGCCGCAGCGCCGGCGCGAAGGGCGCCCATGAAGACTGCGGCATATTCCAGCGAGGTGGTGGCGCAGATGGCCACGGCCTCCCGAGGCGCCACGCCGTCCCGCTGCAGGGCAGCGGCGATCTGATCCATCAGCTGGTTGAGGCCCGCATAGTCCAGGGTCCGCTCGCCATCGACGAGGGCCAGGTGGCCGGGGCGTTCGCGCCCCTGGGCGGCGATCAGCTCGGCCAGGGTTCCAAAGTCCTGGGTCATCAGTTCTTCGGCGGTCATCGGCGCGCTCCCTGGGCTGGCTTGATCTTTCGTGGGGGATAGCCTGCGCCGTCCGCAGCGGCAACCGAGCCCGCCCCTGGCCTGATGGGCGGGCCAAACGCCGCGCCGCCCGTTTCCGTCATTGATCCCCACGGCGGCTGAGCTAGCTTCCGCGCGAACTGAACCGAGGATGGGCTGATGAAACGGGTTTCAAAGATCGCGCTCGCCGGCACGCTGGCTGCGGCGCTCGCCGGCTGCGGCCAGGGCGGGGGGACGTCGGATGGGGCGCCCAAGGCGGCCGCCCCCGCAGCGCCGGCCGCGCCGGCCCCCCGCAGCCGCCCAGGCCCAGAGGCCCGCGCCATGGCCCGGCCT
>NZ_DAIMHV010000243.1:0-2137 GCF_036723115.1 Phenylobacterium sp.
GCCTTGGCCTGGGCCCAGGCGAAAAAAGCGCCCAGCAGGGCTTCGCGGGTGGGGAAGTGGCGATAGACGGTGCGCTCGCCGACCCCAGCGTCCTTGGCGATCTCGGCGAAGGACAGCTCGTCCAGGGGGCCGGCCTCCAGCCGGGCGCCCACGGCGCGGAGGATCTGGTCGCGGGTGGCGGCCTTCTGGCGGTCGCGGGCGTCGCCCGGGGGGGTGGCGTCTTCGCTCATGGCAGTCCCACTGTCACGAGCCGCCGGTGGTGTCAAATCAAGCTTGGACGGAGGGCTTGGGCTTCGCCGTCAGGCCGCGGCGGCCTCGGGAACGTCCAGGGCCTCGGGAAGGTTCCGGGCCTGGCGGACGGCGGCCCAGGACCGGAGCTTGGCCCACTCCACGATCTCCAGCGTGCCGTCCATATGCTCCACCAGGGCGGTGCAGCTTTCCACCCAGTCCCCGTCATTGATGTAGAGGATGTCGTCGATCAGCCGCATCTCGGCCTTGTGGATGTGGCCGCAGATCACCCCGTCCACCCCCCGGCGCCGGGCCTCTTCGGCCACCGCGCCTTCGAAGTTCTCGATGAACTGCAGGGCGTTCTTCACCCGGGTCTTCAGATAGGCCGACAGGCTCCAGTAGCCGAAGCCCAGGCGCCGGCGGACGCTGTTGAAGAGGGTGTTGGCGGTGAGCAGGGTCCGGTAGCTCCAGTCCCCCAGGAAGGCCAGCCACTTGGCGTGCTGCACCACCCCGTCGAACTCGTCCCCGTGGGTCACCAGATAGCGCCGGCCGTCGGCGGCCTCATGGATGGCGTCGCGGGCCACCACCACGCCGCCGAAGTGCACGCCGCAGAAGTCGCGCACCCGGTCATCATGGTTTCCCGGAACATAGACGACGTTCACGCCCTTGCGGGCCATGCGCAGGATCTTCTGCACCACGTCATTGTGAGACTGTGGCCAGTACCAGCCGCCCTTCATCTTCCAGCCGTCCACAATGTCCCCGACCAGGTACAAAGTGTCGCACTCGATGTGACGGATGAAGTCCAGCAACATCTCGGCCTGGCAGCCGCGAGTGCCCAGATGGACGTCCGAAACGAATACTGTCCGATAACGCCGGATTCCCAAATCGCCCACAGACGCCTCCGGAACGGCCCCAACTGTGCGTCCGGTAGGCTGATTGCATGTCGCTTTGATGAAACCGCACCGCAACACTGGCGCCGCAGCATGGCTCGCCATATGTCCGCCGAACTTTGATCGGATGCTCGCCCTGCAGATGGACGCTCGAACCTACCCCGCCAAGGAGACGCCCAAGTCTCGCCGGACCCGCGCGCGGATTCTCGACGCGGCCATGCGGCTGTTCGCCGAGATCGGCTATCACGCGGCCACCAACGCCATGATCGCCCAGGCGGCCAACCTCACCCGCGGGGCCATGCTCTATCACTTCGCCAGCCGCGAAGAGCTGGTGGAGGCCGCGGTGGCCCATATCGAGGTGGAGCGGGCGCGCCTGTTCGAACAGGCCGGCTCCACCCCGGCGGCGCCTGGCGTGGACGCCGCCGAGCACGCCATCGACGCCTATTGGGCGCTGCTGCACGAAACCCCCTTCATCGCCTTCGCTGAGCTGGAGGCCGCCGCCCGCACCGATCCCATGCTGCGGGCGCGCCTGGCCAACGCCCAGAGCGCCTTCGACCGCAATCAGGTGGGCGAGCGATTCGTCGCCCTGACCCAGGCCGGCAGCGATCCCAGGTTTCAGACCAGCCGCGACCTGGGCCGCTTCCTGCTGGAAGGCCTGGCCCGCGGCTCCATGACCTATGACGAGGCCGCCCGCCGTGACCGCCTGCTGGCGGTGGTCAAGCGCGCCGTCCGCGCCCTCAACCGCAAGGGCGAGGCCCAGGACCTCTGGGTCGACTAAAGGCCTGCGGCTTCCAGAGGGCTTAAGAGCCTGAACCGTCCCTGACAGACGCCTCAGGCCCCGTTCAGGATCGTGGGGCCATAACCGACGCTCCAGATGCGCGCCGGAACGGCCGCCAGCCTTGGCCGTTAGGCGAGGCCGGCGCCCACGGCGCGCCGCCCTATTGACGCCGAAGGTCTATGCCAGGCTGTCTTGCATGACGAAGGAGCCGGTTTCCATGATCCGCACCCCCGCCCTGACC
>NZ_DAIMHV010000244.1:0-2117 GCF_036723115.1 Phenylobacterium sp.
CGGCCAGGGTGACGAGATCGACCTTGGCCGGGCCGGAGATGCGGTTGAGGGCGGCGATCTGGAAGCCCACGGATTCATCGCCCCCATAGGCGCCGCCGAAGGCGCCGGGCAGGCCCCAGCCGCCCATCCAGCGATAGAAGATGTGCGCGCCTACCGTGGCCACCTTGACCAGGCTCGGGCTCCAATAGGGAGCCACATAGTTGGCGTGATAGTGGGTGGCGTGGCCGACGCCCTTCATCACATAGCCCGACAGGGCCGCCTCGGCGACCTGGCGGGCGCGGGTCCAGCCCTCGGGGTCGGGCATCCGCCCCATGGCGCCGTCGCAGGTGAAGGTGAACTGGCAGCCGGTGGTGCGGTTGGAGCCCTGGAAGACCACCCCGCACACCGAGCTGGGATAGGCCGGATGGCGGACCCGGTTGATCACCACCTGGGCCACGGCCCGCTGGCCGTCCAGGCTCTCATAGCGGGCTTCGTAATAGATGGCCGCGGCCATGCAATCGAGGGCCCGGGCCTGGTGCAGGGCGCCGCCGGTGAGGCGGAAGGGCTTGGCGGCGGGATTGGGCAGGGTGGAGACGGGGTTGGCCGCGTTCCAGACCCGGGCCTGGGCCTCGTCCAGATCCTGGAGCCGCAGCAGAGCCGGTTCTGGCGCGCCGTCGGCCTCCGACAGGCCCGCCTCCCGGTCGATCCGGGCGAAGCTGGCGGCCTGGAATTCCGGGGTGAAGCGGGCGGCCAGGCCCATCATGGCCGGGTCCATGTCGCGGGTGATGCGGGCGAAGGCCAGGGCGTCCATCTGGCCGGCGGTCACCCGGGCCAGGCGCTGCTCGGCGCTCTCGCCGGACAGACGCGGGGCCGCGGTGGCCAGGCCCCCGGCCAGGACCGCCACCAGGGCGACCTGAAGGCCCGCCATCCGATGATGGTGCTCGATCTTGGAAATCAAACGACGAAACATCCGCAACACGTCCAGCTCCCTGACGCGCCCCGCCCCGTCGATGCGACCCCATAGGCCCATCGGACGCTCAGTTCCAGAGGGAATCGGAACGCCGGTTTCCAGAAATGACCCAGAACCGGCGCCCGCCCCGGCGGGGGGCGCCTTCGGCTGGCAAAACAGGCGCCGTGAGGGGAACGCGCTCTGAGCTCAGAGACTGGAGCGCGTCTCGGTTCCATAACCGGTTCCCACTTGTCGGAACGCGCTCTATCGCGGGATTTCGGCGGTCTTGGTCAGGGCCACCTGCCGATAGACGGCGGTGATCTCGAAATAATCGCGGAAAATGCCGTGGAAGCGGTCGACCGCCTGTTTGACGCCCGGCCCGCCGATCTCGCTCTCGTCGTGCCAGTAGTCGTCCAGCACCATCATGCCCCCGATGTCGAGCAGGGCGGCGCAATAGGCCAGGTCCACCATGACCGCCCAGGCGGTGTGGCTGCCATCCACATAGATGAGGTCGAAGGCCTCGCCGGCCTCCAGCATCCGGGGCAGCTCGTAGGTGGAGAAGCCCTTGTGGGTGGCGAGGCTGGAGAAGCCCAGCTTGGCCACGTTGCGCTGAAAGCGCGGCTCCACGGCGTGATACTTCTCTTCCGGATTCAGGGTCTCGTCGAACCACGGATCAATGACGGTGACGTCCAGCTTGGCCGGCAGCAGCCAGTCCATGAAGGCGAGGTTCCGCCCCTCATAGGCGCCGATCTCCAGATAGCGGATCTGGCCGCGGCCGGCGGCGAAATCCCGCAGCAGGGGGGCGACATAGGGGATGTTGTTGTCCGCCCACTCGGTGGTGAACTCGAACCCCATGGCCTGACAGTGGGCGGCGAAGGCGGCGGCGTCTTCGCGCGCCTTGGGCTTGGCCAGCATGGTCTGGGCCAGCGGGGCGGCGAACCGCCCGTTCAGGGTGGCGAGCGCGCGGATCGGGTCGGCCAAGTCGTCCTCCTTCGAAGGTCGCAAGAGCCATACCCGCCAAGCCGTTAAGGAAGGGTCGCGGGCGGCCTTCCGGCGCGGTCGACGCATTTGTCGGATTCTGCGCCGCGCCTTCGTCCTAGTCTCGAGGCGGGCCAGGGCGGCCCGGCCAAGCAAAGGGAGACGCGCGATGCGGGTGATGGTTCTGGTCAAGGCGACCACCGACAGCGAG
>NZ_DAIMHV010000245.1:0-2045 GCF_036723115.1 Phenylobacterium sp.
GGGTGGACGTTCACATCCACCTGGGTGGGGTCCAGGGTCAGGAAGAGGGCGGTGAGGGGGTGGCGATCCCGGGCCAGGAAGTCGGCATAGGCGCCGCGCAAGGCTCCCTGCAACAGACGGTCGCGCACCGGGCGCCCATTGACGAACAGATACTGATGGGCCGCATTGCCGCGATTGAGGGTCGGCAGGCCGGCATAGCCCGACAGGCGCACCCCCTCGCGTTCGTGGTCGATCAGCAGGGCGTTTTCGGAGAATTCCCGGCCCATGATGGCCGCCAGCCGCGCCAGCCGGCCGGCATCGCCCGGCGCCTCGGCGAGCAGGCGCAAGGTGCGGCGGCCGTCCACGTCCAGGGTGAAGCTGACCGCCTCGTGGGCCATGGCCTGGCGTTTCAGTTCCTCGGCGATGGCCATGGCCTCGGCCCGTTCGGACTTCATGAATTTGAGCCGGGCCGGGGTGGCGTAGAAGAGGTCGCGCACCTCCACCCGCGCCCCATGGGCGCCGGGAAAGGCCGCCGGCGTCACCTCGCCAAGGGCGCCGCCATCCACCCGCAGGGCGTAGGCGTCGGCGGCCCCCCGCGCCCGGCTGGTGATGGCCAGACGCGCCACCGAGCCGATGGAGGGCAAGGCCTCCCCGCGGAAGCCCAGGGTGGCGATGCGCAGCAGGTCATAGTCGCCGGCGTCGTCCGGGGCGAGCTTGGAGGTGGCGTGCCGCTCCACGGCGAGAGGCAGTTCCTCGGGCGACAGGCCGCAGCCGTCGTCGGCCACCAGGATGCGCGACAGGCCGCCGCCGTCCACCTGCACCTCGATCTGCCGCGCCCCGGCGTCCAGGGCGTTCTCCACCAGCTCCTTGATGGCGCTGGCGGGCCGTTCCACCACCTCGCCGGCGGCGATGCGGTTGACGGTTTCGGGGGGGAGGCGGCGGATGGTCATGATCAGCTTTCAGTCTCAATTCCAATATAGGACGATTCAGCATCCCGCCGATCCCAGGAGTCCCCGCATGACGCGACCCGCCCGTATGGCTGTCCTGGGCGCCTTGGCCGCCCTGGCCCTCATGCCCCAGACCGCGTCGGCCCAGGGCCTGCCGCCGGACCCTGACGCGGTGCTGGTGGAGGAGCTGGTGGTCACCGCGCGGGAGGCGGGCCCCGCCTGGTGGCGGGTGTCGCGGGGGGAGTCCGTCGTCCATGTGCTGGGCGTCCCCTCGGTCTTTCCCAAGGGCGGCGGCTGGGATCCCGCAGGGGTGGAGCGACGCCTGCGCGGCGCCAACCAGGTCATCCTGCCCTTCAACAGCGCCAGCGTGAACCTGCTGAGCGCGCCGGGCGCGGCGGTCAGCCTGCTGCGGCTGCGCAGGTCAGACCCGTATGAAGACGGCCTGCCCGCCGATCTGCGCGCCCGCTTCGTCGCCGCCCGCGAGGCGGCGGGCCAGCCCGCCTCCCGCTACCGGACCGGCAACGGCATGGCTGCGGCCCTGTTGCTGATCAGCGACTATCGCGACGCCGCCCGGCTCACCGCCGCCGATCCGGCCAAGACCATCGGCCGCATGGCCGCCGCCCAGGGGGTCAGGGTGGAGGCGCGCAGCTATGACGCCGCGGCTCTGCTGCGGTCGGTGGTGCGCACCCCGCAGGCGGCTCAGCAGGCCTGCCTGATCGAGGCCCTGGCGGCGGTGGAGGCCGGTCCCGGTCAGGTTCAGGACGCCGCGCGGGCCTGGGCCTGGGGGCAGGTGCGCCCGGCCCTGGACGGCGAGCGCGCCTATGAGCGCTGCCTGGCCGCCGCGCCGGGCGCCGCGGAGCTGGATGAGCGGGTCAAGGCCGACCAGGCCCGCGCCATTGCCCAGGCCCTGAACACGCCGGGCCACAGCGTGGCCGTGGTTCCGCTCCGCCCGCTCCTGAGCCAGGGGGGCGTGCTCGACCGTCTGCGAAGCCAGGGCTACGAGATCCGCACCCCCGGCGATCGCTAGGTCGCGTCGAGACAGGGGCTGGGCGGGCTCAAGTCTGTGAGTTTAGAGCCTGATTCAACGATCAGACGGTTCCGTCTGATCGCATCAGGCTC
>NZ_DAIMHV010000246.1:0-2008 GCF_036723115.1 Phenylobacterium sp.
AGGAGCTCGGCCACATCCTCGACGACGGCCGACAGGTTGAAATCGATCTCCTCCAGGTCGACCTTGCCCGCCTCCAGCTTCGAGACGTCGAGAATGTCGTTGATGATGGCCAGCAGGCTTTCGGCGGAGCTCTGCACCGTCTCGGCGTATTTCCGCTGTTCGGGCGTCAGCGTGCTGCGCAACAGCAGCGCGTTCATCCCCATCACCCCGTTCATAGGGGTGCGGATCTCGTGGCTCATATTGGCCAGGAATTCGCTCTTGGCGCGGTTGGCGGCTTCGGCGGCGTCCCGGGCGCGGGCCATCTCCACCTCGGCCTGCTTGCGCTCGGTGATGTTCTGCAAGGCCCCGATGAGGCGCAGAGGGCGGCCGCGGGCGTCGGAGATGAGTTCGGAGGTGAAGATGGCCCACACCTCCTTTCCGTCGCACCGGGCGATCCGGTACTCCTGGCGATAGGGAACACCGGTCTTCTGGTGCTCCACCCAGGCGGCCTGGGCCGCGGCCCTGTCGTCGGGATGGATGGACGACCAGATGTCGGCCGCCAGGCCCTCATAGGTCAGGGGCTCTTCGAAGAAGGTGTCATGCGCCCCGATCTTCAGCAGCTCCTTGGCCTGATAGTCGATCTCGTAGACGTGAATGTCCGCAAGCTCCGTGGCCAGGCGCATGCGCTGCTCGGCCCTCTGGGCCCGGTCACGGGCCTCGACCAGGTCGGAGATGTCCTGCGAAAGCAGGATCAGACCGCCGATCTCGCCCTCCGGATCGCGCCAGGGCGCCCCTTCCACCCGCGCCCACACCACCTGGCCGTCGGCCCGCTGGAAGCGCACCTGATCGGCCTTGACGGGCTCGCCGGCCAGGCACGCGGTCAGCCGCTCGCCCCAGCGCTCCACCACGTCGGGCAGGAGGTCGCCCAGGGCCACGCCAAGGATGTCGCGTTCCCCCAAGCCCATCTCGGCGCACCAGCGGGGGCTGGCGTGCATCAGGCGCAGATCCCGGTCGGTGACCGCCACGGCCACCGGCGCGGCCCCCATCAGGTTGAACAGGATCTGTTCGGCGGCCTGGGCTTCGGCCCGGCTGTGGGCTTCGGTGCGGGTGACCGACAGGGCCTGGGCCGACTCCGCCACCCCGTCGGCGAGGTCGGCGAGAATCTCCATCAGGGCGGCGTCGAGCGGACGCGGCGCCCCCAGCACGGTGATCCGCCCGCGCTGCGGAGGCGCGGAAAAGCGCACCGGCGCGCTGGCCACGAAGGCGGCGTGGGCCAGGCCGAGCTCAGCATTCTGGTTTTTCGAATCCGACCATACCGGGGCGCAGAACAGCTGTTCGGAGCCGGCGTCGAGGATCAGCTCAAGGCGGCCGTCCAGGCCGCAACGATAGGCGTCATCCCCATCATGCAGAACGATTTCCACCGCTTCGGCGTCAAAATGCGCCCGCGCAGCCATGGCGGTGCGGCGAAGGACCGGACGAAGGCCTTCCAGATCAAACCGGGCCCCGGCCTCCGCGCTCCAGAGCTGCACTGTGCCAAACATTCGAACGTCCACCCCAAACTCGTTTTGGGTAGGTTCGGCCGCGGCTAGTTAACGACGCGTCAAACAGCGTTCGGCGGAGGGAGGGACCCATGGTCGCAGACCCTCCTCCGCCCGCGCGCGCCTAGGGGAGATCTTCGGCCAGGATCGCCATCTGGAAGGTGAAGGAGCCGTCCTCGTCCTCGTCCTCATAGACCACGCCGATGAACTCGTCGGCGATGTAGACCTCCGCGGAGTCCTTCTGCTTGGGGCGGGGGACCAGGGTGATCCGGGCATTGGCGAAGGTGCCGCGCAGGTGGCCTTCGATCTTGCGCATGGCGCGTTCGTCCACGGGGCGCTCCTTGGAAAAATAAGACAGGGGAAAACAGCTACAGCGCCGCGAACCTAGACGTTCGCGGCGCGAGGGAAAACCTCAACCGGCGGGAAAAGACGACTTAGATGACGTAGTCGTACACAGCTTCGGCCAGGGTGTGGTCCATGCTGCGGGCCGG
>NZ_DAIMHV010000247.1:0-1972 GCF_036723115.1 Phenylobacterium sp.
TTGCAGCCCCATGTCCGCCGCTCCCCCCCGACTGTTCGACCGCGCCCTTGTGCGCCGCCGCCTGGACCGCGCCGCCCGGGCCTTTGACGAGGCCGGCTTCCTGCACGAGCGGGTGGCCCAGGACGCCGTCGACCGCCTGGCCGCGATCATGCGCGACTTCCCCCTGGCCGTCGATCTTTCCGCCCGCCGCGGCGCCTTCGGCCGCGCCCTGGCCAGCAGCGACGCCTCGGCGCGTATCGGCCATGTGATCGAGGCCGATGTCTCGGCGCCCATGCTGGCGGGCCGCGCCGGGCCGCGGGTGGTGGTGGACGAGGAAGCCCTGCCCTTCGCTCCGGCCAGCCTGGACCTGGTGGTCTCGTCGCTGGGGCTGCACTGGACCAATGACGTGGTCGGCGCCCTGATCCAGATTCGCCGCGCCCTGCGGCCCGACGGCCTGTTCATTGGGGCCTTCTTCGGCGGCGCGACCCTCTATGAGCTGCGCCGCTCGCTGATGGACGCCGAAGCCGAGGTGACCGGCGGCGCCGGGAGCCGGGTCTCGCCCTTCGCCGATCCGGCCGACGGCGCAGGCCTGTTGCAACGGGCGGGGTTCGCCCTGCCGGTGGCCGACATGGACCGGGTCTGCGTGCGCTACAGCCACCCGCTGAAGCTGATGGCCGATCTGCGCCAGATGGGAGAGACGAGCGCGCTCGCTGAGCGCCATCCCCGCGCCCTGACGCGGGCCGTTCTGGCCCGGACCTGCGAACTCTATGTGGAGCGGTTCGGCGAGGCCGACGGCAAGGTTCCGGCCACCTTCGAGATTCTGACCCTCACCGGTTGGGCGCCGCACGAGAGCCAGCAGAAGCCGCTCAAACCCGGCTCGGCCAGGATGCGCCTGGCCGACGCCCTGGGCGTGGTGGAAAATCCCGTTCCCCGGGATGAAGACTGAACGGCTCAGCCCAGAGCGTCGGCGACGCTGATCAGAAGGTCGTAGATTTCCTGCCGCAGGGCGCCGGCGGCGGTGATGATGGCCAGGCCCAGCAGGGCGGCGAGCAGCCCGTATTCGATGGCGGTCGCCCCGCCCTCGTGCCGGGCGAAGCGCTGCAGAGCCCTCAGAGCAGGTCGCGCAGCCAGGCCACCAGCGGGGCGTCCGCGGGCGGCACGGGATAGTCGGTCAGCTTGTGGGGCTTCACCCATGCCAGGGCCTCGTGCTCGCGAGCGGTGACGACGCCGCTCCATCGCCTGCAGAGGTAGAGTGGCATGATCAGGTGAAAGGACTCATAACCGTGACTGGCGAAGACGAAGGGCGCCAGGCACGCCCCGGTGACCTGGATGCCGAGTTCCTCGTCCAGTTCCCGGATCAGACAGGCTTCCGGCGTCTCGCCCGGCTCCACCTTGCCACCTGGAAATTCCCACAGGCCCGCCAATTGTTTGCCCTGGGGCCGCTGGCAGATGAGCACCCGGCCGTCGCTGTCCACCAGGGCTGCAGCGGCCACGAGGAGAATGGGTTTATCGGTCATGCCCTTCCATCTCCGCCGCGCCGCAGGAATGCAACAGCCGGGCGTCATTCCGCGACGGGGGCCTGCGGAAACTTGACTTCGCACCTGCGAAAGACGATGTAGGCCTCGCGTTTGATCCTCAGACGCTATCGGCGCTCCGGCCCGCGTGAGAGCTTCCTCCAAACGGAGGCTCGGTCGTTGAGCGCCCTGAAGAGATCGAATCGATCGCCCCGCCACGCGGGGGCTTTCCCCAGATAAACGCGCCCAGGGCGACCCTCGCATTCAGCGAGCGGCCGCGTTCGGCGCATCGCGAAAGACACTCGCACTGTGACTCAATTTACCGACCTTGGCCTGGCCAAGCCGATCCTCAAGGCCCTGGCGGACCAGGGCTATCAGACGCCGACGCCGATCCAGGCCAAGGCCATCCCCGGCGTCATGGCCGGCCGCGACCTGCTGGGCATCGCCCAGACGGGCACCGGCAAGACCGCCGCCTTCGC
>NZ_DAIMHV010000248.1:0-1876 GCF_036723115.1 Phenylobacterium sp.
CGGCCGATGCATAGTGCAGGCCGTGGGTCAGTACGTGCACCTTCGCCTCGCGCCAGGGCACGAACTGGCCGTCCAGCCAGATCCAACCGTCGCGATCGTCGAAGGGAACGAGAGACATAGGCTTTGCGCCTCCTTTCAATGCGCCCTCCTTACAGCGCCGCAGGCGCGCCGCGTCAAACGGAAAGGGCGCGCGGCCCCATGGCGGCGGGCGCGCGCTCGGCCTATCCTCACGCCCAGCGCCACCTGAGGATCGCAGCCCCCGATGAGCCTCGCCGAAGCCGCCGGACCCTTGAGCCGCCACCTGCTGGTGGTGGATGACGACGACCGCATCCGAGAACTTCTCAAGGCCTTCCTCAGTCGCGAGGGTTTTCGCGTCACCACCGCGGCCAATGCCGGGGCGGCCCGCAAGCTGCTGGAGAGCTTCGACGTGGACCTGGCGGTGTTCGACGTCATGATGCCCGGAGAGGACGGGGTCTCGCTGACCCGCTGGCTGCGCGCCCGCGGCGGGGCGGCCGGCCGCACGCCGGTCCTGATGCTCACCGCCCGGGGCGAGCCGGAGGCCCGCATCGCCGGCCTGCAGGTGGGCGCCGACGACTATCTGGGCAAACCCTTCGAACCCCAGGAGTTGCTGCTGCGCATCGGCGCCATCCTGCGCCGCGCGGGCGAGCGGGCGCCGGCGGGGGGGCGTCTGTCCCTGGGCGCCTGCCAGTTCGACCTGGCGCGGGGGGAGCTGCTTCAGGACGGCGAGCCGGTGAAGCTGACCGAAGGGGAGGCGACCCTGTTGCGCCGCCTGGCCCAGACCCCGCACGAGCCCGTGGACCGCCTGGAGCTGGCCCGGGACACGGTGGATCCGTCCGGCCGCGCCGTGGACGTGCAGGTGACCCGGTTGCGGCGCAAGATCGAGGCCGAACCCAAGGCGCCGCGCTACCTGCAGACCGTCCGCGGCGTCGGCTATCTGCTGGCGCCCGACTGATGCGCCTGCGTCTCACGCCGCGGCATCTGGGCCGGCTGATCAAGCGCCGCCTGCCCACCAGCCTGTTCGGCCGGTCGCTGCTGATCATCGTCCTGCCCGTGGCCCTGATGCAGGTGGCGGTGACCTGGATCTTCTTCGACGCCCACTGGGACACGGTGACCAGCCGCCTGTCGGACGGCCTGGCCGGCGAGGTGGCCTGGGCGGTGGAGAGCTATCAGGACGATCCCAGCCCCGAGGCCTTCGCCACCCTGGCCGAGCGGGCCGAGCAGTCGCTGAGCCTGTCCATCGCCCTGCAACCCGGCCGAGACCTGCCGGAGAACCGGCGCTATTCCTTCTTCGCGCCGGTGGACCGCGCCCTGAACCGGGCCCTGTCTGAGCGGCTGGACGCCCCCTATTGGTTCGACACCACGCGCTACCCTGCCTATGTGGACATCCGCGTTCGGGTCGACGAAGGCGTGCTGCGCATCCTCGCCCCCCGGGACCGGGCCTTCGCCACCCAGGGCCATATCTTCATTCTCTGGATGAGCATCGCCACCCTGCTGCTGACGGCGGTGGCCATACTGTTCATCCGCAACCAGACCCGGGCCATCGAGCGGCTGGCCACGGCGGCCGACGCCTTTGGCCGGGGGGTGGACGATCAGGGCTTCAAGCCGCACGGGGCCCGCGAGGTGCGCCAGGCCGCCCACGCCTTCCTGGCCATGAAGAGCCGCATCCAGCGCCATATCGAACAGCGCACCGCCCTTCTCGCCTCGGTCAGCCACGATCTGCGCACGCCGCTCACCCGGTTGAAGCTGGAACTGGCCCTGGCGCCGCCCGGCCTGCGCACCGAGGAGATGAAGCGCGACCTGGCCGAGATGGAGCACATGATCGACGAGTACCTCGCCTTCGCCCGCGGCGAGGGCG
>NZ_DAIMHV010000249.1:0-1873 GCF_036723115.1 Phenylobacterium sp.
CAGCTTCAGGGGCCGCGGCGGCCTCGGGGGCGGGGTCCTGCTGGACCCGCGAGAGCAGGGCGTCCAGATCGAGGGGCGCGTTGGCGGCGGCCTCCACGGCCGCGGCCGAGGCGTCGCTGTCGTCTCCGTCCGCCGTCGGGGCGGCGTCCGCGGCGTCCGCAGTCTCTCCCAGGCGTTCGATGGTCAGATCGCAGTCGTCCTCGACGAACTCGAAGACCTCGCGCACCTCGGCCTCGGTGGCGTCGGCGCGCAGGATGATCGTCCAGGTCAGATAGGCCTGCTCGGCGGACAGCTGGTCCAGGGGCGGAACAGCGCCCGTCTCCAGGCTGATCTCCACCGGTCCCAGGCGGGAGAGCTCGCGCAGGACCAGGCCCGCCTCGTTGGCCTTGGCGTACATTTCTGTGCGCGGATGGAAGACCACCCGCCAGCCGGGGCCGGCGTCGGAAGGCGCCTCGACGGCCGCCGGCGCCTCAGGCGCCGCCTCGGCTTCGACGGAGGCCAGCAGGCCGGCAATGTCTGCCGGCAGCGCCGCGTCTGCAGCCGGCTCGTCCAGGCTGAGGACCACGGGCACGAAGCCGAAGTCCTCTTCGGGGGCGTCATCACCCTCGCCGTCCAGGCCGAGCTCGGCGGCGCGCTCCTGGCTGATCAGGCCCTGGAGTTCGGCGATCATGGTGGTGCTGCGGGCCTCGTCCACCGCGCCGCCGTTGCGGGCGGCCTGGACATGGTCGGCCAGGACGTCGGAGGCGCGCAGCAGAACCCGCGAGACCTCCTCATTGAGCCCCAACCGCCCGGAGCGCATCTCGTCCAGCACGGTCTCGAAGACGTGGGCGAAACGGATCAAGGCCTCGAGGCCGAAGGCGCCCGCGCCGCCCTTCACAGAGTGGACCGCGCGGAACACCGCGTTGATCGTTTCGGAGTCGTCGTCGCCGGCTTCCATGGCGAGCAGCCCCGACTCCATGTCGGTCAGCAGCTCCTCGCACTCCTGGAAGAAGGTCGCCTTGATACTCTCGAATGGGTCCACGGTTGTGCTCCGGACTCTATTGGGAGGCGGTTCTGGCGGCCGCTTGCGGCCCCCAGGCCCGGCTTAGGCGGCCACCCGGCGGATGGCGTCCACCAGCTTGGTCGGGTTGAACGGCTTGACGATCCAGCCGGTGGCGCCCGCCGCGCGGGCGCGTTCCTTCTTGGTGGCGTCGCTCTCGGTGGTGAGAACGAGAATGGGGGTGGCGCGGTGGGTCGGATCGGCGCGCACGCCCTCGATCACGCCGAAGCCGTCCAGCCGGGGCATGTTGATGTCGGTGATCACCACATCAGCGCCTTCGGCGCGCAGCACCTCCAGGCCTTCCACGCCATCCACGGCCTGGATGACGCGGTAGCCCGCCTGGACCAGCGCCATGTTCAGCATTTCGCGCATGGTCCGGGAATCGTCGATGGTCAGGACAGTCTTGCTCACAGGTTTGCCCCCTCGGGTTCGAAGTCGATCTGCGGCGCGCCGAAGGCGGCCAGTTGCTCAAGAAAACCTTCTGAGGGCGCCTCGACGCGCAAGGACATGCCGTCCTCGGCCCAGCTGGCCCGCGCCGAAAGCAGCACCTGCAGGCAAAGCCCGCCCATGCGGCTGACCTGGGATGCGTCGACCCTCAGGGGTCGCCCGCGCAGGGCCATCAGCTCTGCGCGGAGAGGTTCAGCGGCCTGCAGGTCGAGCACAGGGCTCAGACTGACCTCGGCTGCGGAAGTCTCGACATCGGACATCGGGTCGTTCCCCCAAACTATGCGAGCGAGTTAAGGTGAAAATCCTTAAAACTCTTCCCAACCTTCGCTCTCGACAGACGGCTCGGGCTTGCGCACGGCCGAGCCTTCCCGCGAGGTGGTCTTCATC
>NZ_DAIMHV010000250.1:0-1864 GCF_036723115.1 Phenylobacterium sp.
GGCCCACCCAGGCGTGGCCGCTGGCCGCGCCCGAACCCCGCGATCCCCAGGCCCTGGCCGCCCTGGTGGATGAGGCCTTCGCCGCGCCGGACACGCCCGGCCTGGGCGAGACCCACGCCCTGGTCCTCATCCAGGGGGGCCGGCTGGTGCTGGAGCGCTACAATCAGGGTTTCGGTCCGCAGGCCACCTATCCTTCCTGGTCCAAGGCCAAGAGCATCACCCAGGCCCTGGTGGGCCTGCTGGCGGCCGAGGGGCGGATGGACATCGGCGCCCCGGCCGACGTCCCCGAATGGCGGGAAGCCCCCAGCGATCCCCGGGCGGAGATCACCCTGGACCAGCTTCTGCGCATGTCCAGCGGCCTGGCCTTCGTGGAGGACTATGTGCCGGGCCATGTCTCCGACGTGATCGAGATGCTGTTCGGCGCGGGCAAGGCCGACGTGGCCCACTATGCCGCCAGCCGGCCCCTGGCCCACCCGCCGGGCTCCCATTGGTCCTATGCCAGCGGCACGACCAACATCGTCGCCCGCGCCGCGGCCCGGGCGCTGGGCGCCGACGGGGCGGGCTTCGAGGCCTTCATGCGCGAGCGTCTGTTCGCGCCCCTGGGCATGGCGAGCCCCGTCCCCAAGTTCGACGCGGCCGGGACCTTCATCGGCTCGTCCTTCTGCTTCGCCACCGCCCGCGACTTCGCCCGCTTCGGCCTGCTCTATCTGCGCGGCGGCCGGTGGGAGGATCGCCAGCTGCTGCCGGCGGAATGGATCGACTATGCCCGCACGCCCACCCCGCAGCCGGCGGTGCGGGAAGGCGATTACGGCGCGCACTGGTGGCTGAACCTGGCCGGCCAGGGCTCGTTCAGCGCCAACGGCTATGAGGGCCAGTACACCGTCCTGGTCCCGGATCTCGACCTGATCCTGGTGCGCCACGGCAAGACGCCGCTGGACAAGAAGGACAATGTGAAGACCTGGATCGCCCAGGTGGTCCAGACCTTCCGTTGAAACGGGGCCTTCAGTCCTCCACCACCCGCCGCAGGGGCGCCAGCGCCAGCAGGCTGACCAGGGCCGCGCCGCCCAGATAATAGCCCACGGGCACGAGGCCGCCCCGCTCGGCCAGGATCTGGGCCAGCATGGGCGCCAGGCCGCCGCCCAGGATTCCCCCGACATTGAAGGCCACCGAGGCGCCGGTATAGCGCACCCGCGCCGGGAAGAGGCCGGGCAGGAAGGCGCCCAGCGGTCCATAGACGAAGCCCATGCACAGCAGGCACAGGGACAGGAAGGCGAAGATGAGCGCCAGCGAGCCTGCGCCCATCATCGGCGCCAGCAGCATGCCCGCCACGATGACCATGCCGCAGCCCCACATGAGCACCCGCCGCGGGCTGGAGGCGTCGGACCAGTAGCCGGCGATGATGATGCCCGCGGCCATGAACAGGATGGCCCCCAGCTGGATCGCCAGGAAGGCCTCGCGGCTGTAGCCCAGCGTCCCCACCCCATAGCCCAGGGCGAAGGCGGTGGAGAGGTAGTAGGTGGCGAAGCAGGCCACCACCGCAAAGGTGCCGCCCAGGGTCTCCAGAGGATGGCGGGCCAGCAGCTCCAGCAGGGGCGCCTTGGGCAGGGGCCCCTCGGCCACCGCCTTGGAGAAGGACGGGGTCTCCGACAGCTTCAGCCGCACCCACAGGCCGATGATGACCAGGACGGCGCTGAGCAGGAAGGGCAGCCGCCAGCCCCAGGCCTGGAACTGTTCAGGGGTCAGGATCAGGCCCAGGATCAGAAAAAGGCCGTTGGCGGCGATGAAGCCCACCGGCGCCCCCAGCTGCGGGAACATGCCGAACCGGGCCTTCCAGCCGGGCGGCGCATTCTCCACCGCCAAGAGG
>NZ_DAIMHV010000251.1:0-1851 GCF_036723115.1 Phenylobacterium sp.
GCGCCGCAGTGCTTTCCAATCGCCTGCGGGCCTGATAGCGCCGGGCGCCCATGATCATCCTCGCCATCGACACCTGCCTTGAGGCCTGTTCCGCCGCCCTGCTTGAGGGCGCGACGGTGCTGGCCGCCGAGAGCCTGCCCATGGCCCGCGGCCACCAGGAGGCCCTGGCGCCCCTGGTGGAGAAGCTCGTGGCCCAGGCGGGGATCGCCTTTTCCGACCTCGACCGGATCGGCGTCACCGTGGGACCGGGGTCCTTCACCGGCCTGCGGGTGGGGCTGGCCTTCGCCAAGGGCCTGGGCGCGGCCCTGGATCGCCCGGTGGCCGGGATCGGCGCCCTGGCCGCCCTGGCCGAGCCCCATGGTCCGGGCCTGGTCTTTCCCCTGATCGACGCCCGGCGGGGCCAGGTCTATCTGCAGGCCTTCGCCCAGGGCCGCCCGCTGATGGCCCCCGACGCCCTGGAGATCGACACCGCCGCCGCCCGCCTGGCCGAACTGTCGGGCGGGGGCGCCTGTCGCCTGGTGGGATCTGGCGCGGCCCTGCTGGCGGGCCTGCTGCCCGGCGCCGAGGTTTTTCCTGACGGCGCCTGCGACCCTGCAGCCGTGGGCCGGCTGGCGGCGGCGGCCCCTGGGACGGCGGCTCCGCGCCCGCTCTATCTGCGCGCGCCGGACGCCCGCCTGCCGGGCGGGCTGCCCGGCCCGGAGGCGGCATGAGGATCATGCCCGCCGGGCCGGAGCGGGCGGCCGAGCTTTCCCGTCTCCACGCCCTTTCGTTCGACAAGCCCTGGAGCGCCGCGGAGATCGAGGCCCTGATCGGCGGCGCCGGCGCCTTCGCCCTCGTGGCCGGCGAATCCTCGCCGCCGGATTCGATCACGGGCATGATTCTGGCCCGGCGACTGTTCGAAGAGGCGGAGATCCTCACCCTGGCCGTGGCGCCCCAGGCCCGTCGCCAGGGGGTGGGACAGGGCCTGACCCTGGCCTGCGCGGACCTGTTGCGCGGGGCCGGCGTCCAGTCGCTTTTCCTTGAGGCGGGGGTGGACAACCCCGCAGCCCTGGCCCTCTACCAGGCCTGCGGCTTCGTCGAGGCGGGCCGTCGGCGGGACTATTACGACCGGGGCGGCCGCAAGGTGGATGCGGTGGTCATGCGCCTCGACCTTAACACCGGGCGGCCTTAGCCCTATTCTCTTCGCAAAATCACAGGAGGCGCGGCGTGGACCGGATCGAAAACCTCTGCATCGAAAAGGGTATGCGGATGACCGAACAGCGGCGGGTGATCGCCCGCGTGCTGTCGGCCGCCACCGACCATCCCGACGTGGAGGAGCTCTATCGCCGGGCCCACGACATCGACCCGCACATCTCCATCGCCACGGTCTATCGCACCGTGCGCCTGTTCGAAGAGGCCGGCATCATCGCCCGGCACGACTTCCGCGACGGGCGCTCGCGCTATGAAGAGGCCACCGACCACCACCACGACCACCTCATCGACATGAAGAGCGGCAAGGTGGTGGAGTTCGTCGATCCGGAGATCGAGGCCCTGCAGGAGGCCATCGCCAAGAAGCTGGGCTACCGGCTGATCGACCACCGGCTGGAGCTCTACGGCGTCCCGCTGGAAGAGTAGAACCCGCGCGCGCGGCTTGAACCGGCCCCGCCTCGTCCCCATAA
The DNA here is from genome assembly GCF_036723115.1 of Phenylobacterium sp. GTDB lineage: Bacteria > Pseudomonadota > Alphaproteobacteria > Caulobacterales > Caulobacteraceae > Phenylobacterium. Next base: position 1,659 of record NZ_DAIMHV010000251.1, read on the forward strand.
GGCCCGCATGTCCAGTCCCGCGCCGGAAAAGCGCCTCTTCATCAAGACCTACGGCTGTCAGATGAACGTCTATGACAGCGAGCGCATGGCCGACGTGCTGGCGCCGCTGGGCTATGGCGTCACCGACCGCCCCGAGGACGCGGACCTGGTGGTGCTGAACACCTGCCACATCCGCGAGAAGGCCACCGAGAAG
>NZ_DAIMHV010000252.1:0-1763 GCF_036723115.1 Phenylobacterium sp.
GCATAGGACTGGAACATCATGTTCACCGGCCGCAGGTGCGGCGGCCGGCCGGCCAGGTCCTCGCCCGCCAGGGTGATGCGCCCGGCGTCCGGCGCCTCGAACCCCGCCAGCATGCGCATCAGGGTGGTCTTGCCGCAGCCGGAGGGGCCCAGCAGGGCGAAGAACTCTCCCTGATAGATGTCCAGCGAGACCGCATCGACCGCGGTTTCCCCGCCGAAGCGCTTGGTCACCGCCTCGAACCGCACCAGGGGCGTGGCCGCCGGATCGGCCCAGGGGGCGAAGCTGGAGCGGACGGCGCCGATGTTCAGGCGCGGCTTGGTGTTCACCTGACCCAAGGTCCCTGGCGCCGGGCTCAACGGCCGGTCTGGACGCGGGTCCAGAGGCGGTTCACCTCGCGGACCAGCTCCTGGGACTTGGCGGTGGTGACGAATAGTTCGCCCATCACCTCGGCCGTCGGATAGATGGCCGGATTGGTGCGGATCTCCTCGTCCACCAGGGCCGTGGCCGGGCCGTTGGCGTTGGCGTAGGCGGTGTAGTTGGAGGCCTGGGCGGCGATCTCGGGCCGCAGCATGTAGTCGAGGAAGGCATAGGCCGCGTCCGGATTGGGGGCGTCGGCCGGGATGGCGAAGACGTCGAACCAGATCTGGCTGCCTTCGGAGGGAATGACATAGGCCACCTCCACACCGGCGCCGGCTTCGGCGGCCCGGTCGGCGGCCTGGAAGATGTCGCCGGAATAGCCGATGGCGATGCAGATATCCCCGTTGGCCAGGGCGTTCACATATTCCGAGGAGTGGAACTTGCGCACATGCGGCCGCACGGTCATCAGCATCTGGGTGGCCGCCTCGTAGTCGGCCACGGCGGTGGAGTTGGGGTCGCGGCCCAGATAGTTCAGGACCACCGCATACATGTCCTCCGAAGCGTCCAGGAAGTGGACGCCGCAGTCGGCCAGCCTGGCGATGTTCTCGGGGCGGAACAGCACCGACCAGGAGGTGATCTCCACGCCGGGCAGACGCTCGGCCACCTTCTGCGGATTATAGCCGATGCCCACCGTGCCCCACATGTAGGGGACGGTATAGCGGCCGCCCGGATCGAACGGCTCCATATAGGCCATGATCTGCGGCGAGAGATTGCCGATATTCGTCAGCCTGGCCTTGTCCAGCTCGGCCAGGGCGCCGGCCGCGATGTAGCGTGGGATGTTGTGGTTGGACGGGGTGACCACGTCATAGCCCGTGCCCCCCTGCAGCATCTTGGTCTCCAGCACCTCGTTGGAATCGAAGGTGTCATAGACCGTGGCCACGCCGGTCTCGGCGGTGAAGCTGGAGAGGATCTCCGGGTCGATATAGTCCGACCAGTTGTAGATGCGCACGGTTTCACGCCCGCCGCCCTGTCCGCAGGCGCTCAGGCCCAGCAGGGCCGCCAGTCCGGCCGCCAGCCACATGGTCTTTCCCGGCGCGCGCATCTTCATTCTCCCGAACTACCCAGGGGACCGCTTATAAGGCCGCAGGCGCGGGGGTTAAGACCCAATCGCGCCCTTTGGCTCTCAGGAGACCCGAATGCCGCCCAGCGCGTCACAACTCATGGCTTTCGCTACGCCGGTCTTTCTGCTGGTTTTGTCCAACATTTTCATGACGTTCGCCTGGTATGGGCATCTGAAGGTGGAGAACCGCGCCCTGTGGCTCATCGTCCTGGTGAGCTGGGGCATCGCCTTCTTCGAATACTGCCTGGCCGTGCCCGCCAACCGCATGGGCCGGGCCGTCTATTCC
>NZ_DAIMHV010000253.1:0-1757 GCF_036723115.1 Phenylobacterium sp.
GCCAGCGCCGCCCACTTGGCCGAGGCCGAGCCGATCAGCATGTCGAGGGCGGCGGTCAGGAGCACGATGGCCATGAGCAGCACCGGAATGGGCAGGCCGGTGGCGCGCACCGCTTCGGCCCCGTGGATGGCGATGATCACCCCCAGGTTCGACCAGTTGAACATGGCGATGAAATGGGCCGCGGCGAAGGCCAGCACGATATAGGGCGCCATGGCGGCCATGGAGTCCGAGGCCAGGGCCACCACGTCGCGATCAGACCGGATCTTCCCGGTCATCCGCCCATAGGTCAGCCCGCCGGCCAGGAAGAGGACGAAGAACCCCGCCACCAGAGACCGGAAGAAGGGCGTCCATCGGGCCGGTCCCTCCAGGGTTTCGTCGCGCAGGGGCGCGCCGGGGGCGAGCGCCAGGGCCGCCCAGGTCACAATGACGCCGCCGATCGCCACGCCCGCCCACAGGAGCGCCCGGCGTTCCTGGGCCGACAGGGGAGCGTCCTGGGGCGGCAGGCCCTCGGGCGCAGTCCAGGGGCCGAGCCTAGGCTCCACCACCTTGTCGGTCACCCACCAGGCCACCGGAACGAAGATCAGGGCGCCGGCGGCGGTGAAATACCAGTTGCCGATCAGATTGGCGCTCCAGGTCGGATCGATCAGCCGGGCGGCCGGCTCGGACAAGCCCAGGATCAGGGCGTCGAACTGGCCGGGCAGGGGGTTGCCCGCGAAACTGCCCACCACGCCGGCGAAGGCCGCGGCGATGCCTGCGATGGGGTGGCGACCGACCGCGGCGAAGGCTGCGCCGGCCAGGGGCAGGAGGATGACGAAGCCGGTGTCGGCCGCATGATTGGCCAGCAGACCCAGCAGAACCACGGCCGGTGTCACCAAGCGCCGGGGCGTGCGGCTCATCATGCCGCGAATCGCCGCCGACAGGAGGCCGACCCGCTCGGCGATGCCGGCGCCCAGCATGATCAGCAGCACATAGCCCAGGGGGGCGAAGCCGGTCAGCGTGCGGGGCATCTCCACCAGCAGGGTCTGGATATTAGCCGGGGTCAGCAGGCTCTCGGCCTGCAGCAGCTGTCCATCCACAGGATTGACGGCGCTCAGCCCCAGGGCCTGGGCCGCCACGCTGGCCGCCACGAGGGCGCCGATGATCCAGGCGAAGATGAAGACCGGGTCCGGCAGCCGGTCGCCCAACCGCTCGATGGCGTCCAATGCGCGGTAGATAAAGGGTTTGCCGCTCACCACGCCCTCCCGATGGCCCCGGGCAGCCTAGGCCCTGGTCGGTGCGGAACAAGGGCTCTTGTCTGTATTTGAGAAGCAATTGCAAGTCTGAGCGCTATCCAATCGGCCTTTGCATCAAACGAGGCGCCAAAGGAGTCCGACGCTACGACCGGGGCGCGATGCCGCACATAACTTCGGCGTCCCAATCCGCTGTTTGAACCCTGCGCTTTGCTGGTCTAGAAGGGCGCGCGACTCCTTCGAGGACTCCATGAACGCGTTCCTTCTGCAGTACCTGCCGATCGTCATCTTTCTCGGGATCGCGGCGGCTCTGGGCCTGGGCTTCGTGCTGGCCGCCGCCGTTCTGGCGCCCAAGGCGCCGGACCCCGAAAAGCTCTCGACCTACGAGTGCGGCTTCAACGCCTTCAACGACGCGCGGATGAAGTTCGACGTCCGGTTCTATCTGGTCTCGATCCTCTTCATCATCTTCGACTTGGAGGTCGCGTTCCTGTTCCCCTGGGCCGTCAGCCTGATGGGTCTGCCCCAGGA
>NZ_DAIMHV010000254.1:0-1749 GCF_036723115.1 Phenylobacterium sp.
ATGGCTTCACCATGGACGAGAACGGCGAGAAGATGTCCAAGTCCAAGGGCAACACCGTCGATCCCCACCAGGTGATCAAGGAGTCCGGCGCCGAGATCATCCGCCTTTGGGCCGCCATGGTGGACTATTCGGACGACCAGCGGATCGGCAAGACCATCCTGGCCACCACCAGCGACGCCTATCGCAAGCTGCGCAACACCCTGCGCTACATGCTGGGCGCCCTGGCCGGCTATTCGCCGGCTGAGGCCGTCGCCCTGGACGAGATGCCGCCCCTGGAGCGGTTCATCCTGCACCGTCTGCAGGAACTGGACGCAGAGGTGCGGGCCGCCTACGAGGCCTACGCCTTTCAGGACGTGATCCGGCCGCTCATCGCCTTCTGCCAGGAAGAGCTCTCGGCCCTGTTCTTCGACGTCCGCCGCGACGCCCTCTATTGCGACCAGCCCAACGCCCTGCGCCGGCGCGCGGCGCGCACCGTTATGGACCTGGCGTTCGAGCGGCTGACCATCTGGCTGGCGCCCCTCATGCCCTTCACCACCGAGGAGGCCTGGACCACCCGCTTCCCCGAGGCCCAAGCCAACGCCCTGCGGGTCTTCCCTGAGACCCCCGCCGAGTGGCGCAACCCGGCCGAGGCCGCCCGCTGGGCCAAGGTCCAGGCGGTCACCGAGGTGGTCACCGGCGCCCTGGAAGTGGAACGGCGGGAAAAGCGCCTGGGCGCCGCCCTGGAGGCCGCCCCCCGCGTGCATGTGAGCGACGCCGACCTCCTGGCGGCCTTCGAAGGGCTGGACCCTGCCGAGGTCTTCCGCACCAGCCAGGCGACCCTCGTGGCGGGCGAAGGCCCCTCCGAAGCCTTCCGTCTGGCCCATCAGCCGGCGGTGGCCGTGGAGCCCCTGCGGGCGGAGGGCCGCAAGTGCGCGCGCTCCTGGCGCATCCTTCCGGAAGTGGGGAGCGATCCGCGCTATCCTGACCTGTCCCTGCGCGACGCCGAGGCTGTGGCCGCCTGGGACGCCGCCCGGTCGGGAGGCTGAGCTTGCGCCTGATCAACCGCAACGGCGCGCTGGCCTATGGGCTGGCCCTGCTGGTTCTCGTTCTGGACCAGATCTCCAAGCACTGGATCCTGTTCGTCTTCGACCTGCCGGCCCGGATCAGCGAGAAGGTCGCCGGTCCCTTTCATCTGACCATGGTCTGGAACCAGGGGGTCAGCTTCGGCCTCATGCGCGCCGATCAGGATCTGGGCCGCTGGCTCCTGGTGGCCTTCTCCCTGGTGGTGGCCGCCGCCCTGGCGGTCTGGGCCCGCAAGAGCGAGCGACGCCTGATGGCCGCGGCCCTGGGCCTGGTCATGGGCGGGGCGGTGGGCAACGCCATCGACCGGGCGCGGTTCGGCGCGGTGGTGGACTTCATCGACGTCTCGCGGCTCTATTTTCCCTGGGTGTTCAACATCGCCGATGCGGCCATTACGGTGGGCGTCATCCTGCTGCTGCTGGACAGCCTGCGGAAGGAGTCCCGAGCCTAAGCCGTTGGCGCCGGGACCCGGTTTGCGCTAATGCAATGGACTTTCGGCCGGGGGCGGCCTTAGGAGCGTATGTCATGACCCTCAACCGCGTGATCCTCGCCGGCGCCCTGCTCGCCGCGGTCGGTCTGGCCGGCTGCAGCTCGGCGCGGGGCGCCCTTGGCATGACCAAGGTGACCCCTGACGAATTCCGCGTCGTCACCAAGGCGCCCCTGGTGGTGCCCCCCGACTATTCCCTGCGC
>NZ_DAIMHV010000255.1:0-1744 GCF_036723115.1 Phenylobacterium sp.
CGCAGGGTGACCTGACCGTCGGCGTCGAAATCGAACAGATTGATGTCGTAGAGGTCTTCGGGATAGCGATCGAGCAGCTCGGCCAGGGCCGCATCGCTGAAGAGACCGCTCTGCGCCAGGCCGTGAGCGAAGGTTATCGGCTTCGTGCGAAAACCCGCCCGCTGCTCGGAGCTCCAGGCGGGAACCAAGCGCTCGTCAGCGCGAGTCGCGGTCGCGGCGTCGGTCATGGTCAGCCTCCTATTCCGTCAACAGCAGGCCGGCGCCGGCCAGAGACAGGCCCGCCCCCAGGCTGAGGGTGAGCTTGCGATGACGCAGGCCCAGGGCGCCCAGGGAGCGCCCCACAGCGCCGATCTGTCCTTCCAGGGTCGGCTCGCAGGCGGCGATGCGGTCCAGACGGCGCTCTATGCGTTCATAGACCGAAGCCAGACGCCGGCCGATCGGCGGGTGAACGGCGCTCGTCTCCTGCACCAGGCGCCGGATCTGCGCGATCAGCGGATCGACATGGATGTCGCCTTCCAGCACCTCTGGCCCGGGATCGGCGAAGAGCTTCTTGTAGCTCTCTGCGCCGGGACCGAAGTCCGCGTGACGAACCCCCTGCTCGGCCAGCGCCTTCAAGGTCTCGAACGACAGCAGGGCGCCGGGTGAAAAGCGCGCGAAGTCACGATCATAGATGGGGAACCAGAAGTGGTAGGTTTCCCCGGACAGAAGGCCCACCTCCGCGGCGATCTGCCGGCCTTCGACCTCCAGCAACGCCACCCGCAGGCCGAAGTCCGGCGCCTCGATCGCCAGCAGGGCCTCGAGCAGTTCCCGGGTCCAGGGTGTGGAGAAGACGTCATGCTGGCCGGTGCGGCGCATCTGGTCGCGCTTGCCATCCATGAGGGTCCTGAGAACCTCAGGATCGCGGCTCCAGGTCAGCCTCGCTGGCCCATGCGCCTTGGTGAGCTGGCGCAGGCAGCGCTGCTTGTCCCGCACGGCGCTCCACTGACCGGCCGCCTTGCGGCCTTCCAGATAGGCGTCGTAGCCCTCCGACAGATCGGCGATCATGGCCGGGCGCGAGACCGCGCCCTCGCCGCGGTCGGCCGCGCCGTCCATCAGGCCGTTGAAGCGGAACCGCCTGGCGCCCAGCTGTTCGACCACTTGGCGCAGATCGATCTCTGCGCCAGCCGGGGCGATCAGGCCGTGATAGTCGGTCAGCGGCGCCGCCAGGGGCTGCAACAGACCCCCGCGGCGCTGGAACGGCAGGAATGCCGCCACCTCCCGATGACGCCGGATGACGGCCACGGCCGCGCCCGGCGCCACCCGGGCGGCGGCCTCGATATAGCGGAGATCGAAATATGGGCTGTAGAGCGCAGGGTTGGCGGCGCGGAACTGCGCCCAGAGCGCGCGCTCGGCAGGGCTGAGCTCAGCGACCGCCCGGCTCTCGACCTCCACTCCCCGTCCCATTTCGGCGCCCTCCGGACCCAACGCTCTTTCAGGTTGCAACACCTGCAAGTTGCGCGCCTCAAGGCCGCCAACAAACCACGGCGGGGTTTCGAAAAGGCAAAGGGAGATTGCGAGCCTGGGGCAAAAGGAAAGGGCCGCCGGGGGTTTCCCGGCGGCCCTTCTGACTTTGTCGTCGGGTCGGTGGGGGCGCTCGGCCCTTTTTCCGATTACTCGACGATCTTGGCCACGACGCCCGCGCCGACGGTCCGGCCGCCTTCACGGATGGCGAAGCGCAGGCCCTGGTCCATGGCGATCGGGGTGA
>NZ_DAIMHV010000256.1:0-1712 GCF_036723115.1 Phenylobacterium sp.
CAGGGGACTAAGCCGCTCGCGCGGCATGGGTGGGCTGGAGAGAGGTCTGTGAGGGGTCGGCTGGCGCGGTGTTTGGCCGGTCCTGTCTGAAGATTGGGGATCAACCCTGCAGACAGGAGATCCCCATGACCTCTGCGACCACGACCCCGCTGCGCCAGCGGATGATCGAGGACATGACCATCCGCCAGTTCGGTTCGAAGACCCAGCACGACTATGTGCGGGTGGTGGCCGACTTCGCCCGGTTCCTCGGCCGTTCACCTGACCAGGCCGAGCCGGAAGACCTGCGCCGCTACCAGTTGCGCCTAGCTGCCGACGGCGCCTCGCCGGCTAAGATGAACGCTGCGGTTTCAGCCCTGCGGTTCTTCTTCAAGGTGACCCTGGCCCGGCAGGGGTTTGGCGAGCGGCTGGCGACGGTGCGCAAGGAAGACCGGCTGCCGGAGGTGCTCAGCCCCGAGGAAGTGGCGCTGCTGCTGCACTGTGCGCCGAGCCTGAAGCACAAGGCGGCCCTCAGCGTCGCCTATGGCTGTGGCCTGAGGGTCTCGGAGATCGTCCATCTGAAGGTGGCCGACATCGACTCAGCCCGCATGCTGGTCCGCGTCGAGCAGGGCAAGGGCCGCAAGGACCGGTACGTCATGCTCTCGCCCGAGCTCCTGGAGCTGCTGCGAGCCTGGTGGCGGATGGCGCGGCCCAAGGGCTGGCTCTTTCCGGGCCGAGATCCGGGCCAGCCGATCACCCCCCGGCAGCTCAACCGCGCCCTGAAGGTGGCCGCGGCCTCGGCGGGCTTGGACAAGCCGGTGTCGATGCACACCCTGCGCCACTGCTTCGCCACCCACCTTCTGGAGCGCAAGACCGACGTGCGGGTGATCCAGGCGCTGCTGGGCCACAAGAAGCTGGACACGACCGCTCGCTACACCCGCGTGGCGATCAAGACGCTGGGCGCGGTGCAGAGTCCGCTCACCCATCTGAGATCGCCGCAGCCATAAGCCCGTGCGGCCATCCCTGGAGGTGGCCGACATCCTACGCGCCCACGGCGAGGCCTTCCGCCGGGCCCATGCCGGCCGCTTGAGCCTTGGCCAGCTCAAGGTCATGTCGGCCATCGAAGCCTGCCGCACCGCCGAGCTCGGCGGCCACGTCGCCCGCTGCGAGGCCTGTGAGCGTCTGGCGGTGAGCTACAACTCCTGCCGTAACCGTCACTGCCCCAAGTGTCAGGGACAGGCGGCTCAGGCCTGGCTCGAAGAGCGCCAGGCCGACCTGCTGCCTGTCCCTTACTTCCATGTGGTCTTCACCCTGCCGGCCCCGATGGCGGCCATCGCCTTCCAGAACAAGGCCCTGGTCTACGGCCTGCTCTTCAAGGCCGCCGCCCAGACGCTGACGACCATCGCCGCCGATCCCAAGCACCTGGGCGCCCGGATCGGCCTGATCGGGGTGCTGCACACCTGGGGCTCGGCCCTGACCCACCATCCGCACGTCCACTGCATCGTACCGGGCGGCGGGGTCTCCCCCGACGGCCAGCGCTGGGTGGCCTGCCGCAAGGGCTTCTTCCTGCCCGTCCGGGTGCTCTCGCGGCTCTTCCGCCGGCTCTTCATCGAGAAGCTCGCCGCCGCCCATGCTCAGGGCGCCTTGAGCTTCTTCGGCGAGCTGGCAGGCCTGGCCGACCCGAAGGCCTTCGCCGCGCATCTGGCGCCGCTGCGCCGGACCGAGTGGGTGGTCTA
>NZ_DAIMHV010000257.1:0-1681 GCF_036723115.1 Phenylobacterium sp.
AGGGCGTGGGCACGGTGGAGGCCATCGACACGGCCATGAAGCTGGGCGCCAACCATCCCATGGGCCCGCTGGAGCTAGGGGACTTTATCGGCCTGGACACCGTCCTGTCGATCATGAACGTCCTCTATGACGGCCTGGCCGACTCCAAGTACCGTCCCTGCCCGCTGCTGGTGAAATATGTCGAGGCCGGGTGGCTGGGCCGCAAGGCGGGCCGCGGCTTCTACGACTATCGCGGGGAAAACCCGGTTCCCACCCGCTAAGCCTGATCGGCTGCGGCCGATCCGCCCCCGTATTGGGCGATCTTGTTAATCTCATCGACTTGCCTGCCCCGGCTGAACGATACTGAGGGCGATTCGGACAGGCGGGTTCATGCGACGGCTGACGCTTGCGCTGCTCTGCGGCGCCTATCTCTGTCTGGCGCTGATCATCGCCCTTTCGCTCTGGCGGAACGGCGGCGGTTGGGGCGCCGGCGTCGCCGCCCTGGTGGGCGGCCTGGGCCTGGCCTTCGCCTTCCACGGCCTCATTGAGCACGCCCTGACCTCCACCGGCATCCGCGCCGAGATCGCCGCCCTGCGCGACGCCCACCGCATCCTGCTCGACCAGGTGGAAAAGGTGGACGCCCGGGTCACCGAGGTGGTGGAGACGGTCACCGACGACGCCCTGCGCCGCTCCGAGGAGCTGTCCAGCGAGGTCCACATGCTGGAGGATCTGGTCCAGCGCATGGGCCAGCGCCTGGAAGAACGGATGAGCGCCCCGCCCGTCCACCTGCGCACCCACCAGGACCAGCGCCGGGAGGCCGCCCTTCTGGAGACGGTGCGCGGCGCCCTGGCCGACAACCGCGTGGACCTCTATCTGCAGCCGGTGGTGGCCCTGCCCCAACGCAAGACGGTCTTCTACGAAAGCTTCTCGCGCCTGCGCGACGAGAGCGGCCGGGTGCTGATGCCGGCCGAGTACATCACCGTCGCCGAGGCCGAGGGCCTGATGACGGCCATCGACAACCTGCTGCTGTTCCGCTGCGTCCAGATCGTGCGCCGCCTGGCCAAGCAGGATCGCAAGGTCGGCATCTTCTGCAACGTGGCGGCCACCAGCCTCGGGGATGAGAGCTTCTTCCCGCAGTTCCTGGACCTGCTTTCGGCCAATCGCGACCTGGCCGGGGCGCTGATCTTCGAGATCGGCCAGGCGGCCTTCGAGGGTCGGGGCTCGGTGGAGGCCCGCAACATGGCCAAGCTGGCCGATCTGGGCTTCCGCTTCTCGCTGGACAAGGTGGATGACCTGGACTTCGACCTTCAGGACCTGTCGCGTTCGGACGTGAAGTTCGTGCGGGTCAGCGCCCAGAAGCTGCTGGACGAGATGGTCGAGCTGGACGGTCGCCTGGTGCTCAAGTCCCTCCCCGACCTGGCGGCCGAGGACTTCTGCCAGCTCACCCGTCGCTACGGGGTCGAGGTGATCGTCGAAAAGGTCGAGAGCGAACGCCAGATCGTCGACCTGCTGGAGCTGGACGTGGGCTATGGCCAGGGCCACCTGTTCGGCGAGCCCCGTCCGATCCGCGAGCAGGTGCTGGCCGAGGCCGATCCCCCCGCCGACTTCCTGCGTCAGGGCCTGCGGCGGCGGGCCGGCGGGCGGCTCTGAGCGCCCGGCCGTTGACCGCGGCCCCGCCGGCCTATACCGCCGCGCCATGACC
>NZ_DAIMHV010000258.1:0-1674 GCF_036723115.1 Phenylobacterium sp.
CGGGGGTGTCGGGCCAGGCCCTGGCCCAGGCCTATGACGTCCTGATCCGCGGCGGCACGGTCTATGACGGGACTGGCGCAGCCGGCGTCGTCACCGACCTGGCCATCGAAGGCGACCGCATCGTCCTGGTGGGCCAGGCGCCGGAGGGAGCCACCGCCCGCCAGGTCATCGACGCGACCGGCATGATCGTCTCCCCCGGCTTCATCGACCCCCACTCCCACGCAGCGCCAGAGATCGAGACCCCTGAACTGGCCGCCGCCGTCCCCATCCTCCACCAGGGGATCACCACGGTGTTCATCAATCCGGACGGCGGCGGGCCGGCGGATCTGAAGCCGCAGATCGAGGCGATCCAGGCCCTGACGCCAGGCGTCAATGTGGCCCCCATGATCGGCCACAATGGCGTCCGCCGGGCGGTGATGAACTTCGACAACCGCAAGCCCACCGCGGCCGAGCTGGCCCGGATGGAGGCCTTGGTCCGGGAGGCCATGGAGCTGGGCGCCTATGGCTTCTCCAGCGGACCCTTCTATGTGCCGGGCAAGTATTCCGACACCGACGAGATCGCGGCCCTCGCCAAGGTGGCGGCGGCGTTTCCGCACGCCTTCCACACCAGCCATATCCGCGACGAGTCGAGCTATGACGTCGGCGTGCTGGCCAGCGTCGCCGAGGTGATTGAGGTCACCCGTCGGACGGGCATCATCGGCATCGTCACCCATATGAAGATGCTGGGTCCCTCGGTGTGGGGCCTGTCGGACGACGCGGTTCGCATGATCGACGAGGCGCGGGCGCAGGGCCTGCCCATCTGGGCCGATCAGTACCCCTACGCCGCCTCCAGCACCGGCCTGTCGGCGGCCCTGGTTCCGGGCTGGGCGCAGGAGGGGGGCCGCGAGGCCCTGGCCGCGCGGTTGCAGAACCCCGAGCAGCGGGGGCTGATCCGCAAGGAGATGGCCGAGAATCTGGAGCGGCGGGCCGGGGCCAACGCCATCATGATCTCCAGCTATGGCGCCGATCGCAGCCTGGAGGGCCTGCGCCTGGACGAGATCGCCCGGCGCAATCTGCAGGACCCCCTGGACACCGCCATCGACCTCCTGATCAAGGGCAATGCGGGCATCGTCTCGTTCAACATGAACGAGAAGGATGTGGAACTGCTCATGCGCCAGCCCTGGATGATGACCTCCAGCGACGGCGCCCTGCCCAGGTTCGGAGACGGGGCGGAGCATCCCCGGGCCTATGGCGCCTTTCCCCGCAAGCTGCGCCGCTACGTGATTGAGCGGGAGGTCATCGACTGGGCCCAGGCCATCCACTCCTCCACGGGGCTCAGCGCCGAGGTTCTGGCGATTCCCGACCGGGGCGTGCTGCGCGAGGGCGCCTTCGCCGACGTGCTGGTGATCGATCCCGAGACCATCCGCGACGTGGCCACCTATCAGGAGCCCCACGCCTATTCCGAGGGCATGGTCCACGTCTTCGTCAATGGAAAGCCCGCCATCACCGACCGGACGGTCACCGACCAGCGCCACGGTCGCGTCCTGCTGCGGGAGCGATGAGCCGGCGCTCAGGAGATTTCCCGGACGGCGACGGAAGTTTCGTGCTGGTGCGTTAGAGGGACATGGCGTCGCCCAGGCGGCGCGGATCCCAGCACCAGGACACTTTGTTTTGCGTCTTCTCCTCCCCGTTCTC
>NZ_DAIMHV010000259.1:0-1667 GCF_036723115.1 Phenylobacterium sp.
CCCCTTGAGGACCGCCCTCGCTCCTTCCCCCCCCACGGAGGCCCACCATGAACCGACTTCAAGGCAAGACCGCCATCATCACCGGCGCCGCCCTAGGCATCGGCGAAGCCTGCGCCCGACGCATGGCGCAGGAAGGCGCCCGGGTGGCGCTCTTCGACCGCATGACCGACGAGGGCGAGGCCCTGGCCCAGGCGCTGCGGGACGAAGGTCACCAGGCCGGCTTCTGGAGCGTGGACGTCACCGACGAGGCCGCGATGAAGGCCGTTGTGGATGAGGCGGCCGCCCGCTTCGGCGGGCTCTCCATCCTGGTCAACAACGCCGGGGTCTCCGGCGCGCCCAAGCCCACCGACCAGGTGACCGAGGCCGAGTGGGACCTGGTCCAGGCCGTCAATGTGAAGGGGGTGTTCTTCGGGACCAAGCACGCCATTCCCCACCTCCGGGCGGCCGGCGGCGGCTCGATCATCAACCTCTCGTCCATCGCCGGTCTGGTGGGCACGGGCGGAGTGGCGGCCTATCACGCCTCCAAGGGCGCGGTGCGGCTGATGAGCAAGAACGACGCCGTCACCTACGCGCCGGAGAAGATCCGGGTGAACTCCATCCACCCGGCCTACATCTGGACGCCCATGGTGGAGAACCATCTTCGGGCCACGTCGAACGACCTCGCCGCGGCGCGCGCGGCGGCCGACGCCGCCCATCCCATCGGCCATATGGGCGAGCCCGACGATATCGCCTGGGCCGCGGTCTATCTCGCCTCGGACGAATCCAAGTTCGTCACCGGCGCCGAGCTGGTGGTGGACGGCGGCTACACCGCCCGGTGAGCGGCATGACCCCGCTCCCCTCGCCCCACAGCCAGGCCGCCGAGGCCTGCCTGGCCGCGCTGGACTCCGCGCCAGAGGGTCTGAGCCCGGCCGAGGCCAAGGCCCGCCTGGACCGATATGGCCCCAACCGCCTGCCCGAGACGCGCGCCCGCGGTCCCCTGCGCCGGCTCCTGGCCCAGTTCAACAACGTGCTGATCTACGTCCTGCTGGCCGCGGCTGCGGTAACGGCGATGATGCAGCACTGGGTGGATACGGGCGTGATCCTGGCTGTGGTCGTGGCCAACGCCCTCATCGGCTTCCTGCAGGAAGGCAAGGCCGAGGCGGCGATGGCGGCCATCCGCGACCTGCTCGCCCCCCATGCGGCGGTGCTGCGCGAGGGCGTCCGCGCCACCATCGAGGGCGATCAGCTCGTGCCCGGCGACATCGTCCTGCTCGAGGCCGGCGACAAGACGCCGGCGGACCTGCGCATCCTGGAGGCCCGGGGTCTGGCGGCGCAGGAGGCCCTGCTGACCGGCGAGTCCGCGCCGGTGGAGAAGACCGTCGTCCCCGTGGCCCCCGAAGCCTTGCTGGGGGACCGGAGCTCCATGTTGTGGTCCGGCTCCCTCATCACCCAGGGCACAGCCAAGGGCGTGGTGACGGCCACCGGCGCCGACACCGAGATCGGCCGCATCGGCGGACTGCTGGACGAGGTTCAGACCCTGACCACGCCCCTGGTGCAGCAGATGGACCATTTCGCCCGCTGGCTGTCCCTGCTGATCCTGGTGGCCGCGGGTCTCCTGCTGACCTATGCCTATTTCGTCAGCCACCTGGCCTTTTCCGACGCCTTCATGGCGGTGGTGGGGGTGGCGG
>NZ_DAIMHV010000260.1:0-1642 GCF_036723115.1 Phenylobacterium sp.
GCAGGCGGGCGGCGTTCATCATGACGAACATGTGGGCCAGGCCCTGGTTCAGTTCCCCCACCAGTTCGGCCTGGGCGCCTTCGAACATCATCACGCAGGTGGGCGAGCCGTGAATCCCCAGCTTGTGCTCGATGGAGGCGGGATGGAGGGCGTTGGCCTCGCCGAGGGCGCCGGTCTCGTCCACCAGGCGCTTGGTGGCCAGGAACAGCGAAATGCCCTTCACCCCTGGCGGGGCGTCGGGCAGGCGGGCCAGGACCAGATGGCAGATATTGTCCGCCGCATCATGGTCGCCCCAGGTGATGAAGATCTTCTGGCCATAGAGGCGGTAGCCCCCCTGGCCGTCCGGCTCGGCCCGGGTGGTCAGGGCCGCCAGATCGGTGCCGGCCTGGGGCTCGGTGAGGTTCATGGTCCCGGTCCATTCCCCTGAGATCAGCCGGGGCAGGATCAGCCGCTTTTGCCGCTCGGTCCCGTGCAGATCCAGCGCCTCAATGGCCGCCTGGGTCAGCATGGGGCAGAGGCCGAAGGCCATGTTGGCGGCATGCACCATTTCAAAGACCGCCAGCTCCATGGCCTTGGACAGGCCCTGGCCGCCGTGCTCCGGGGCGGCCGACAGGCTGTTCCAGCCCTGCTCGGCGAAGGCGCGATAGGCCTCGGCGAAGCCCGGCGCCGCGGTCACCGCCCGCCCTTCGTGGCGCGCCCCGTGCTTGTCGCCCGCCCGGTTCAGGGGGGCCAGAACGTCGGTGGTGAAGGCGCCCGCCGCCTCCAGGACCGCCTGCACCGTTTCGGCGTCCAGGTCCGGATAGGCTTCGCCCAGCAGGGCGTCATGCCCGGCGGCTTTCAGGGCGAAGGCGAGATCGGCGACCGGCGCGCGGAAGGACATGGAGAACTCCTGTGTGGGGCCGCCTATTTAGGCGTCTTGACGCTACGGCGCCCAGGCCCTGGCGGGACAGGACGCGCCTTTGCCGCTATCTCCCTGCCCATGAGCTCGCCCGCCCCCGCCGAGATTCTCGCCGCCGCCCAGGCTCTGCAGGCGGGCGGACTGGTCATCATGCCCACCGAGACGGTCTATGGCCTCGCCGCGTGCGCCGCCGACGCCCGGGCCGTGGCCGCGGTCTATTCGGCCAAGGGCCGGCCGAGCTTCAACCCGCTGATCGCCCATGTGAGCGATCTGGCCATGGCCGAACAGGCCGCCGTGTTCGACTCTCGCGCCCGGGACCTGGCCCGGGCCTTCTGGCCGGGCCCCCTGACCCTCGTCCTGCCGTTCCGCCCTGGCGGGCCGGTGTGCGATCTGGCGCGGGCGGGGCTGGACAGCCTGGCGGTGCGCGCGCCGGACCATCCCGTGGCCCAGGCCCTGATCGCCGCCGTCGGCGCGCCGCTGGTGGCGCCCTCGGCCAACCGGTCGGGCCGGCCAAGCCCCACCTGCTACGCCGATGCGGTGGAGGAGACAGGCGGGTCCGTCGCTGCGGCCCTGGACGGCGGCGCCTGTCGCGTGGGCCTGGAATCCACCGTGGTGGGCCTGCTGGACGCCCCGCGCCTGCTGCGCCCCGGGGCAGTGACGCGGGCGCAGATCGAGGCGGTGATCGGCCCCCTGGCCGAGGCGGAGGACGACGCCCGCCGCTCCCCCGGCCGCCTGGCCCGGCAC
>NZ_DAIMHV010000261.1:0-1641 GCF_036723115.1 Phenylobacterium sp.
CCCTCGCACCGGTCCCTGCGCCCGAGGCCCCCTTTCCCCTGCTGGACGCGCCCGCTGATCCGGAGCCGACGACGGAGGAGGAACCGGTCATCGCCCCCGCACCGCCGCCGTCCGAGCCAGCCGCCGAGCTGGCCGGCGCGCCGCCGATCGATCCGTTCGAGGCCGCGCGGGAGCGCCTGCACGTCGCCGCCCGCGCCCAGGACTGGCCAGCCGCCGCCACCGCCCTTCAGGAGGCGGGACGCCTGGCGGACGATGACCGGCGACACAGGCTGGCGGCTCAGGACGCCGGGGACTTCGCCCGCGCCCAGGGGCGGATCGATGATGCGGTGGAGGCCTATGACCAGGCCCTGGCGTATGCGCGCCTGGAGGGGGAAACCGACGCCCTGTCCGACGCCCTGATCAATGTGGGCGACATGGCCTGCGAGGAACATCGCCTGGACGCCGCCGTGGCCGCCTACGAAGAGGCCGTGGCCCTGCGGCGCGACCTTGCGGGCGCCGACGGCGGCGCCGAGGCTCGCCGTCGCCTGGCGCTCGCCCTGGAGCGACTGGCCGACGTGCGGGAGGATCGGGGCCATCGCATGCGCGCCCTCGACCTCTACCGTGAGAGCGCCGGCCTCATGGCTGGGCTGGAGCAGGAAGCGCCCGACCGCTTCGCCGCCGATGCGGCCGACACGCGCGGCCGACTGGCCGAGCTGGAAGCCCGCGTCCTGGCCTGACCCGCGCCTGAAATTGAAAACGCCCCCTCCCCTGGCGGGAAGAGGGCGCAATCACGTGGACCAGCGCCCGTTCACGGGGCGCCCGTCCCTTGGGCCGCGTTCAGGCCGGCTGAAGCTGGCGGCGCACCATCTTGGCGTAGTCGTCCATCAGGCTGAGCGAGATATTGCCCGGCGTGAAGCTGTACTCGCCGATCTGCGACACGGGCGTCACCTCCGCGGCGGTGCCCACCACGAAGCACTCGGTGAAGCCGGCCAGTTCTTCCGGCTTGATGTGCCGCTCCACCACCTCGAAGCCCTTGGACTTGGCGAGCGCGATCACCGACTGGCGGGTGATGCCGTTCAGGAAGCAGTCCGGGGTGGGGGTGTGCAGCACGCCGTCCTTGACGAAGAAGACGTTGGAGCCGGTGCTCTCCGCCACATAGCCCCGGTAGTCGAGCATCATGGCGTCGGTGAACCCGTCCTTCTCCGCGGCGTGCTTGGAGATGGTGCAGATCATGTAGAGGCCGGTGGCCTTGGCGTGGACCGGCTCGGTCTCGGGCGAGGGCCGCTTGTACTTGGCCCAGCACATGCGAATGCCCTTGGCCTTCTCCTCAGGGGAGAAGTAGCTCGGCCATTCCCACACGGCGATGGCCACGTGGATCTTGGTCTGTTGCGCCGAAACGCCGATCATCTCCGAGCCGCGCCAGGCGATGGGCCGGATATAGGCGTCGGTCAGGCCGTTCTTGGCGCAGGTCTCGATGCAGGCCTGGTCGATCTCCGCCACGGTGAACGGGATTTCGAAGTCCAGAATCTCGGCCGAGGCGAACAGCCGCTCGGTATGTTCGGTCAGCTTGTAGATCTCGCCGCCGTACATGCGCTCGCCCTCGAACACGGCCGATGCATAGTGCAGGCCGTGGGTCAGTACGTGCACCTTCGCCTCGCGCCA
>NZ_DAIMHV010000262.1:0-1584 GCF_036723115.1 Phenylobacterium sp.
TCGGGACCGATCTGATCTTCGCCGCCGAGGACCTGGCCGACTTCGTCTTCCACCTGGAGGTCTGCGAGGACTTCTGGGCGCCCACCCCGCCCTCCACCACCGCCGCCCTGGCCGGGGCCCTGATCCTGGCCAATCTTTCGGCCTCCAACGTGGTGGTGGGCAAGGCCGCCGACCGGGCGGTGCTGTCGGCCTCGCAGTCCATGCGCTGCCAGGCCGCCTATCTCTATTCGGCCGCGGGGCCGGGCGAGAGCACCACGGACCTGGCCTGGGACGGCCAGGGGGACATCTATGAGCTGGGGAGCCTGCTGGCCCAGGCTGAGCGGTTCCCGACCGCCGGCTCGCTGACCCTGGCCGATGTGGATGTGGAGCGCCTGCGGCTGGAGCGGCTGCGCACGCCCACCTTCAACGACGCCTGCGCGGCCGCCGGCCATCCCGAGCAGCGGTTCCGCACGGTGGGCTTCACCCATGCGCCGGCCTTCGCCGACCGGGGGCTGATGCGGCGGATCGACCGGTTCCCCTTCGTGCCTGACGATCCGGCCCGCCTGGACCAGGACTGCTATGAGGCCTTCAACATCCAGGTGGAGGGGCTGGTCCAGCGGCTGAGGTCGAGCCGCACGGAAAAGATCGTCATCGGCGTCTCAGGGGGGCTGGATTCCACCCACGCCCTGATCGTGGCGGCCAAGGCCTGTGACCAGATGGGCCTGCCGCGGGAGAACATCCTGGCCTTCACCCTGCCGGGCTTCGCCACTTCGGACTCCACCCGCTCCAACGCCTGGGCCCTGATGAAGGCCATTGGGACGAGCGCCGAAGAGATCGACATCACCCCGGCCGCCCGCCAGATGCTGGCCGATCTGGGCCATCCCTTCGCCGGCGGGGAACCGGTCTATGACGTGACGTTCGAGAACGTCCAGGCGGGGCTTCGCACCGACTATCTGTTCCGGGCGGCCAACCAGCGCGGAGCCATCGTGCTCGGCACAGGCGACCTGTCGGAGCTGGCGCTCGGCTGGTGCACCTATGGCGTCGGCGACCAGATGAGCCACTACAATGTCAACGGCTCGGTGGCCAAGACGCTGATCCAGCACCTGATCCGCTGGGCGGCCAAGACCGGCCAGTTCGATGCGGCCACCAGCCAGACCCTGGTCTCGGTGCTCGACACCGAAATCTCGCCCGAACTGGTGCCGGCCGGCGCCGACGGCGCGATCCAGTCCACCCAGGCCATCGTCGGGCCCTATGAGCTGCAGGACTTCCATCTCTATTACCTGACGCGCTTTGGCCTGCGGCCCTCCAAGGTGGCCTTCCTGGCCTGGCACGCCTGGCGCGACGCCGAGGTCGGCGCCTGGCCGCCGCACTTCCCGCCGGAGGCGCGCAACACCTATGACCTGGCGGCCATCCGCCGCTGGATGGGGGTCTTCCTCAACCGCTTCTTCGGCTTCAGCCAGTTCAAGCGCTCGGCCATGCCCAACGGGCCCAAGGTGGTGTCCGGGGGCAATCTCTCCCCCCGCGGCGACTGGCGCGCCCCTTCGGACGGATCGGCCGCCCTGTGGCTGGCCGAGCTGGAGCGCGGCCTGCCGCCGGAAGCCTAGA
>NZ_DAIMHV010000263.1:0-1575 GCF_036723115.1 Phenylobacterium sp.
CTTGAGCGCGTTTCGTTCCGATAACCGGTTCCCACTTATCGGAACGCGCTCTAGGAGCGGTGCATGACCCAGGCCGAATTCGCGGTCAACTTCTTCGTCGCCCTGTTCGCCCTGATCGATCCGATCGGGAACGTGCCCCTGTTCGGCGCCGCCACCCAGGGGACCAAGGGCCGCGATTCGCGACTGGTGGCCTTCTATATCGCCCTGTTCATCCTGGGCTTCCTGACCTTCTTCTACTTTTCGGGCCTGGCCCTGCTGGCCTTTTTCGGCATCTCCTTGCCGGCCTTCCGCATTGCGGGCGGGATCATCCTCTTCCTGCTGGGCCTGGAAATGGCGCGGGACGACTTCACCGCCACCTTCGCCGACATGGCCGAGGCCGACGAGAACCCCCGCGGCCGCGCCGGGCGGCGGTTCGAGCGCCTGATCGTGCCCTTCGCCATGCCCCTGCTGATCGGGCCGGGCGCCATCTCCTCGGTGGTGATCTACGCCAGCGAAGCCAAGGCCTTCGGCATGGCGGGCGCGGCCATTGGGGTCGGCGTGATCGGGGCGATCGCCGTGGTGACCATGCTCTGCTTCTGGGCCGCGCCGGTGATTTCCAAGATCCTCGGCCGCATCGGCATGACCATCGTGGTGCGGGTCCTGGGCCTGATCCTCTGCGCCATGGCCGTCCAGTTCGTCCTGATCGGCATCGCCGACGCCACCAGCGGCGTCATCCTGAACGAAGCGGCCAAGCCCTATGTGACCCCCTGACGGGCGCCGCGGGGCGCCCGCGCGACTTTAGCGTCCTCAGGGCTTGCTGAACCGCCAGGCCTTGGAGACGGTCAGCGCCATGATCGCCCTGTCGGGAACCAGTCGGCCCAAGAGGGCGATGGCCTTGTTGAGCGCGCCGGGCACGCAGACGGGGCGGTTGGCCTCCACCGCCCGCCAGCCGGCGGCCACCACCTCGGGCGCGGTCGTCCAGAGCCAGGACGGGGTGGTGCGGTCCAGCTGGGCGCGCATGCCGTTCACATCGTGGAACTCCGACCAGGTCAGGCCGGGACACAGGGCGCTCACATGAACCCCGTCGGGCGCCATCTCCAGATGCAGGCTCTGGCTCGCCCGGATGAGGCCGCTCTTGACCGCCGCATAGAGGCTATGCCCCGCCCCGCCGGGGACCAGGCCGGCCAGGGAGGCCACATTGACGATCCGTCCATGGCCTTGGGCGCGCATGGTCGGCGCCAGGCGATGGATCAATTCCAGGGGCGCGGTCAGCATGACCTGCAGAAAGGCCGCCTGATCGACCCAGACGGTGTCACCGAAGCCGCCGGGCAGGCCATAGCCGGCATTGTTCACCAGCGCCCGCAAGGGGCGTGGGTCGTCCAGCACGGCCCGGGCGATCTCGCCGGCGGCGTCGGGCCGCGACAGATCGGCGGGCAGGATCAGGGCGCCGGCGCCGAAGCGGGCGGCCAGCTCGCCGGCCAGGCTTTCCAGCCGATCAGCCCGCCGGGCGGTGAGCGCCAGGTCATAGCCCCGCTCCGCCAGATGGCGGGCGAAGTCCGCGCCGATGCCGGCCGAGGCGCCGGTGACCAGGGCGAG
>NZ_DAIMHV010000264.1:0-1569 GCF_036723115.1 Phenylobacterium sp.
GCGCCTCGGCGCCGGAGATGATCTCGATCAGCTCCTTGGTGATCTGCGCCTGGCGGGTGCGGTTGTATTGCAGGGTGAGGCTGGCGATCATGTCGCCGGCGTTGCGGGTCGCGTTGTCCATCGCGCTCATCTGGGCGGCGTAGAAGCCGGCCTGGTTCTCCAGCATGGCGGAGAAGAGCTGAACGGTCAGATTGCGCGGCAGCAGGGTTTCGAGAATGGCCTCTTCCGAGGGTTCATACTCATAGACCGCGCCCTTCAGGTCGATGGGGGCGGCGTCGGCGGCGACCTCGGCGGGGATCAGCTGCTTGACCGAGGGGATCTGGCTGACCACCGACTTGAAGCGGCTGTAGACCAGGGTCACCACATCCACCTGTCCGGTCTCGAACAGCTCAGTCACCCGGTCGGCCACGGCCTGGGCCACGTCCAGGGACGGATTGCCGCCGGCGTCGAAGCTGTCGAGGATCTTTTCGCTGTGCAGGCGGCGGAGCTGATCGCGGGCCTTCTTGCCCACGGTGATCAGCTTCACCTCCTTGCCCGCGGCGGTGAGGGTCGAGATTCGCTCACGCGCGGCGCGCACGATGGCGGTGTTGAACCCCCCGGCCAGGCCGCGATCGGACGTGGCCACCACCAGCAGCTGGACCTGGTCCTTGCCGGTTCCGGCCAGCAGGCGCGGGGCTGATTCCCCCGACACGCCCTTGGCGAGGTTGGCGATCACCGAGGCCATCCGCTCGGCGTAGGGGCGCGCGCTCTGAGCGGCGTCCTGCGCACGGCGGAGTTTGGCCGCGGCGACCATCTGCATCGCTTTCGTGATCTTCTGCGTGGCTTTCACGCTTCCGATCCGATTGCGCATCTCCTTGAGGCTGGCCATTCCGGCGGTCCTTCAGCCGGCCTTAGGCGAACGTCTTGGTGAAGGCGTCCAGAGCGCTCTTCAGTTCGTCTTCGACGGCGCCCTTGATGTCCTTCTGGGTGCGGATGGCGTCCAGCATGCCCTGGTGCTTGGCGTGCAGGTAGCTGAGCAGTTCGCTCTCAAAGCGGCCCACATCGGACACGGCGACGCCGTCGATATAGCCGCGGGTGCCGGCATAGATCACGGCCACCTGCTCTTCGACCTGCAGAGGGGCGTACTGGGGCTGCTTGAGCAGCTCGGTCAGACGCTCGCCGCGGGCCAGCATGCGCTGAGTGGCGGCGTCCAGGTCGGAGCCGAACTTGGCGAAGGCGGCCATTTCCCGATACTGGGCCAGCTCGCCCTTGATGGGGCCGGCGGCGGCCTTCATGGCCTTGATCTGGGCCGAAGAGCCCACCCGCGACACCGAGATGCCCACGTTCACCGCCGGGCGGATGCCCTGGAAGAACAGGTCGGTCTCAAGGAAGATCTGGCCGTCGGTGATGGAGATCACATTGGTCGGGATGTAGGCCGACACGTCGTTGGCCTGGGTCTCGATGACCGGCAGGGCGGTGAGCGAGCCCGAGCCGTTGTCCTCGTTCAGCTTGGCCGCGCGCTCCAGCAGGCGGGAGTGCAGATAGAAGACGTCGCCCGGATAGGCTTCGCGGCCCGGCGGGCGGCGCAGC